>JAISPH010000145.1 GCA_031275035.1 Treponema sp. | reverse complement strand
GGAGCCTCTGGGGCGATTTGGACCCGGTAACGATTTGTTTGTTGGGGGTATGGACACGCATAATATCCATACCTTGCGGATCGACGATACCCCGCTGCTCTGCGGCGGGGAGAGTCATTACGGCGAATTCAAGAAAAACGGTTTTGAGGTGAAGAAGCTGGGAGAGGTGGAACTGGGACCGGCCAAGAGCGGGGTGCTGTCCTAAACCCGGCGGCCCCCGCAGCCGCTTTTTACCGGGCCCTTGCGAAATCACCCCTTCCCGGTCATAATTAAAGGCATGACCTCTACCTTTAACCCCGCGGAATTAGCTGATTTTGCCCGGTATTACGGTTTTCATTACGACAACTGCGATCCCCTTGGAATGATGCGGGATATTCTCTTCGACATGGAGCGGGGCCTCCGGGGCCAGCCTTCTTCGCTGCCCATGATCCCCGCCTATATAAGCCCCGTTTCCCATGTGCCGCCGGGGAAAACCGTCATTGCCCTGGATGCGGGGGGGACCAATCTCCGGGCCGCCCGGGTCCGCTTTGACGAAGGGGGCAGGGTCCAGGCCGGGGAGATTCGGAAGGCCCCCATGCCCGGTACCCGGGGCCAGGTTACGGCGGAGGCCTTTTTCGACGAGATAGCCGAAGCCGCCGCCCCCCTGCTTGTTGACGGACAGGCGGACGGTATCGAAGGAATCGGTTTTTGTTTTTCCTATCCCATGAAGGTCCAGCAGGACGGGGACGGGATTCTTATGGTTTTCAGCAAAGAGGTGGACGCCCCCGGCGTGATCGGCAAGGCCATAGGCGCCGGGCTCCGGGAGGCGCTGAAGCGGCGGAAGATACGGATTCCGGGACGGATAGTCCTCCTCAACGATACGGTGGCGGCTCTTCTGTCGGGGCTGGCGGAGATTCCCCCCGGCGGCAGGGGCAGGGGGGAGGACCGGTACGGCGCCGCCGGGGGTCCCGTGATCGGTTTTATTTTGGGAACCGGTTTTAATACGGCCTACCCGGAAAAGCGTATCTCCAAAATCGGCTTTGCCTCGGAAGAGGCGCCCCAGATAGTAGTCTGCGAGACCGGGACCTTCGCTCCCCGCTGGCTGGGGATACTGGACCGGGAATTCGATGCGGGCACCAAAAATCCCGGCGCCTATACTATGGAAAAGGCTACCGCCGGCGCTTACCTGGGGCCCCTGACCTTTCACATCCTCAAGCAGGCCGTTAAGGACGGGGTACTGAAGTTTGCCCGGTCCGGCGAATTTCTGGCCCTGCCCGGACTTGAGACCAGGGATCTCAACGCGTTCATGCACGCCCCCCTGGCGGCGGAGGGTCCCATCGGGGAGCTCTTCGGTCCGGACGAGCGGGACGCCCTGGCCTCTTTTGTGTACCTTAGCTCTATTGTTACCAGGCGGGCGGCCCTGTTTTCGGCGGCGGCGCTTGCCGCCGCGGTGGAACGGGTGGGCGGCGGCTATGATCCGTTTTCGCCGGTCCGCATTGCCGCAGAGGGAACCACCTATGTAATGTACAGGGGGATGCGGGAGGCTCTGGAGTCTTACCTCCATACCATGCTGGCTGCGGATAAGCCCCGGTTCTATACCATTGCCCCCGTGGAACAGGCCTCCCTCTTCGGAGCCGCCGTGGCGGCCCTCTCGGCATAGGCCATGTTTAACAGTCTCCGGGGGATCATCACCGAAAAATCAAGCGAAACCCTGTGGGTTCTCACCGGAGGGGTTGAATGGGAGATTGCCCTTCCCGCCACGGACATTGCCCGGCTTCCCCCCCGGGGGGAGGAGGGGCGGATCTTTACCTGGCTCTATCACCGGGAAGACCAGATGCGGCTCTTCGGTTTTGCCGACGATACCCGGCGGAATACCTTTTTGGAACTGCTCAAGGTTGAAGGTATAGGCCCCCGGGGGGCCCTCAAAATTATGGGGGGCATAGGCCAGGAAGAACTGGAGCGGGCCCTGGAGGCGGAGGATCTTGCCCGGCTTGAACAGGTGCCGGGGCTGGGAAAGAAGACGGCCCAAAAGATGATCCTTGCTCTCAAGGGAAAACTTGCCCGGAGTCCCGGAGTCTCCGGGGCGGTTTCACCCTGCGGCGAACTGGCGGAAGCCCTGGTTGAAATGGGCTACGATAAGCGGGCCGCGGCGGAAGCCCTGGAAAAGGCCGCGGCGGCCCTGGACGGGCGGCTTCCGCCGGGGACGGCGGCCGCGGAACGGGAAAAGCTTCTCTTCAAAGAAGCCATCATCTATCTGAGCAGTTCTTAGCCGGAAGCGCAGAACCGCGGCGGGGAGGGCTGTGAAAAAGATACCGGTTACCAAAGAATACCTCCTTATTGGAACCTGTTTTTTTCTCCTGGCCTTTATCAATGTTTGTGTCTTTTTTAATCTGGAATCGTTTATCCATGGTTCCTATTCGGGGATGTCCCTGATCCTCTTCTGCAGCAACATTTTCTTTATAGGACTTTTGATAGTCAGCTTTACGGTCTTGCTGCGGAACCTGTCCCGGGGAAGGAAAACCGCCCGCCTGAGCCGGCTTATGCTGGATACCGTTCCCATGGCCTGTTCCATCAGGGACGAGCATAATCACATCCTCGACTGCAACGAAGAGATGCTGCGCATGTTCGGCCTTTCCAGGAAGTCGGAACTGATCGACCGCTTTGATCAGATGAACCCCAAGTATCAGGACGACGGGGAGTTGTCCGGGGAAAAGGCCCGGCGGTACATCGAAGCTGTTTTTGAAACCGGCTATCAGCGTTTTCAATGGACCTACCGTACTGTCTCGGGGGATCCCGTTCCGGCGGAGACCATCCTGGTCCGGGTTCCTTGGGAGGAGGGCCGCCGTTTTGCCTGCTATTCCCGGGACCTTAGGCAAATCCTGGCCAGCCGGGAGGAACTGCGGGAAGCGGAGGAACGGACCCGGATCATGCTGGATGCGACCCCCCTGGCCTGTTCTTTCTGGGATGAAGAGGGCAGACTCCTGGACTGCAACAATGAGGCCCTGCATATATTCGGATTTTCCAAAAAATCCGAATATGCGGAAAACATCGCCAAATTAAATCCCCCTTTCCAGAACGACGGCCAGTCCAGCATAGAGAAGACGGCGAAGATACACGCCTCCGCCTTTAAGACGGGTTTTCTTCAATTTGCATGGATGCACTGTACCCTTTCCGGGGAGCCGCTTCCGGTGGAAACCACCCTGGTCCGGGTCCCCTGGAAGGGGGGCTATGCCCTGGCGGCTTACTCCCGGGACCTCCGGGAGGAAAAGGCCAACGAGGAGCGGGTCCGGGAGGCCGACGCCCTTAACCGGGAGATGGAGATAAAGGCCCAGGCGGCCCGGGCGGCCAGCGAAGCCAAGAGCCGCTTCCTTGCCCAGATGAGCCACGAGATCCGCACCCCGATGAACGCCATCATCGGCATGGGCGATCTTATGCGTACCGACAATCTGGACGAGATCCAGCGGGGCTACTTTGAGGATATCAAAAAGATGTCCCGGTCCCTGCTGCAGATCATCAACGATATTCTGGATTTTTCAAAGATTGAAGCGGGCAGGCTGGAACTGAATCCGGTCCATTTTAACCTGCTGGAGCTTTACGACAATATCTGTTCCCTGAGCCGTTTTACCGCCTCCGCCAAGGAACTGGAATTCCGTTCCTCCTTTGCCGGGGATGTACCCCGGGTGCTTTTTATGGACGACATACGGCTGCGCCAGATAATGCTTAATCTTCTCAACAATGCCATTAAGTATACCAGGGAAGGATATGTGGACTTCTGCATCAGCCGCGTTCCCGCTTCCGAAGTTGACGGCCCGTCCGGTTCGGGACCCGAAGCGTACCTTTCCCTGGCGGTGCGGGATACCGGCATAGGCATCAAAAAAGAGGACTTCCCCCGGCTTTTTACCGCCTTTAAGCGGGTGAACAGGAAAAGCAGCCACGGCATTATGGGAACCGGGCTGGGGCTCTCTATCACCAAGAGGCTGGTGGACATGATGGAAGGCAGGATAAGCCTTGAAAGCAGATACGGCGAAGGATCGCTTTTTACGGTTTTGCTGCCCCTGATCGAAGGGGATCCCGCCAAAATCGAAACAAACGAACTGAACGAATTTGCCCTGGTTTCGGAGGACGCCAGGGTGCTGGTGGTGGACGATAACCAGGTCAACCTCAAGGTGGCCGAAGCCTATCTGGCAAAACACCGGATCCGGGCGGACACTGCCTCCAACGGCCTTGAGGCGATTGAGATGGTGCAGCGGCGGCGCTACGATCTGGTCTTCATGGATCACATGATGCCCGAAATGGACGGCCTCGAAGCGGTCCGCCGTATCAGGGGGCTGGCGGATGCGCAGTACAGGAAGCTCCCCATTGTGGCCCTCAGCGCCAACGCCGTATCCGGGGCGCGGGAGGCCTTTCTTGAAGCGGGGATGAACGACTTTATCTCCAAGCCCATAGATCCCGCGATACTGAACAGGATCCTCCTCCGTTGGCTGCCGGCGGACAAGGTGGCGATGGGAAGGGCCTCCGGTACGGCCGGGCAGGCGGCTCCCGGAGTTTCCGGCCCGCTTGACGAAACCGCCGGGTTAAGGAATGCGGCGGGCGACGCCGGATTGTACCGGCAGCTGCTCGGTATGTTTAAGCAGGATCACGGCGGCGATTTTGAAAAGATCAAAAAGGCCCTGGCCTCGGGCGACGGTAACGGCGCCCACCGCATTGCCCATACCCTTAAAAGCGCCGCCGCCCTGATTGGGGCGGAAACCCTCCGGCAGGCTGCGGCGGAGGCGGAGGCGGTCCTTGAGGAAGGCGCCTCCGGCGTTTCCGCCGGCGCAATGGAGAAACTCGGGACAGCCCTTGCGGCGGTGATGGCCGGGCTTGGGGAAACTTCCCGGCCTTCGGCGGCGCCCGGGAAAACCGGTCCCGGAAAAGAGGCGGGCGCGGAAACCAGAAAAAGGGCGATGCGGCTTGTGGAGATCCTTATTCCTCTCTTAAAGGCGGGCAATACGGACTGTCTCGGCTATGTACAGAAGATCCGGGAGACGCTTCTGCCCCTTTCCGAAAAAAGCGAAGCCCTCATTGCCGCAATGGAAGATTTTGAATTCAAAAACGCCCTGGACATGGTCATTGCTATTAAGGGTGATACCGGGCTATAGTTGTCCTGTATGGGAAAAATAAAACCGGCGGGGACCGGCGGACCGGCGGTTTCGCCGGGACTTTTGCATCCCGAACGGATTCCGGAGGAGGATGAAGGGGATGGTTCCCTTCGTCCCCGGCGGCTGGCGGAATTTTTAGGCCAGCAGGCGATGAAGGAAAACCTGGCGGTTTTTATTGCCGCCGCCAAGGCCCGGAAGGAAAGTCTGGATCACCTCTTCCTTACCGGGCCGCCGGGGCTGGGGAAAACCACTCTGGCCCAGGTGGTGGCCAACGAACTGGGGGTGGACTTCAAGGTAACCTCCGCCCCCGCCCTGGACAAACCAAAGGACCTGGCGGGAATTCTTACCACAGTAACGGAAAAGACCGTTTTTTTTATCGACGAGATCCACCGGCTCAAGCCCGCTATGGAGGAGATGCTCTACATCGCCATGGAGGATTACGAGATGGACTGGATCATCGGACAGGGGCCCAGCGCCCGGACCATCAGAATACCGATCCAGCCCTTTACCCTGGTAGGGGCCACCACCAAGGCGGGAAATGTTTCAAGCCCCCTGATAAGCCGTTTCGGCATTACCTGCCGTTTTTCGTTTTACGAGCGGGCCGATATGGAGGCCATCGTCCGGCGTTCTGCGGGTATACTCCGGGTTTCCCTCGACGACGATGCGGCGTTCCTCCTGGCTTCTTCTTCCCGGGGAACCCCCCGGGTGGCAAACCGGCTGCTGCGGCGTATGCGGGATTTTGCCCAGGTTCTGAACGGCGAACGGGGCAGCATTGCTAAAGCGGTAGTGGCCGAAGGGCTCAAGCGCCTTGAGATCGACGCCCTCGGCCTTGAACGGCATGACCGGGAGATTCTCAGGATCATCATCGAGCGTTACAACGGCGGTCCCGTGGGGGCGGAAACCCTGGCCATTTCCGTGGGAGAAACGGTGGATACCCTGGAGGATTACTACGAGCCCTATCTGATCCAGGCGGGGCTGCTTCAGCGCACCCCCCGGGGCAGAACGGCGACCGCCCTGGCCTATGAACATCTTAAACTTAACAAGGGAAGGGCGGACCCCGGCGCTTATCTCTTTTAAGATGAAACGTTCCGATTTTTTCTTTGAACTTCCCGAAGCGCTGATAGCCCAGTTCCCCCCGGCGGAGCGGGGCCGGAGCCGGCTCATGGTACTGGACCGCCTCAAAAGGACCCGGCTCCACCGCATGACCGCGGATCTGCCGGAGCTTCTGGAGCCGGGCTCCCTGCTGGTGTTTAACAATTCCCGGGTCCGTAAGGCCCGGCTCTACGGAAGATCCGCCCTTACCGGCGGTCGGGCGGTCTTTCTCCTTTTGAATAAGGCCGATCCCCTAAGCTGGCGGGTTATGGCGCAGCGGGCGAAACGGCGGCGGCCCGGAAGCCGCTATCTTTTTGAAGACGGCGTGGAAGGGGAAATCGCCGACGCGGAGGGAGAGTTCCGGCTGCTCCGCTTTAACAGGCCCATAGACGATGAGTGGCTGGACCGTTACGGCCATGTCCCCCTGCCGCCCTATATCAAACGGGAGGACCTGCCCTCCGACAGCGGCCGTTACCAGACCGTTTACGCCGGACCCCCGGGATCCGCGGCGGCGCCCACCGCGGGGCTCCACTTTACCGGGGAGCTCCTCTCCCGGCTGGAAGCGGCGGGGATGGAGAATGTCTTTATCACCCTTCATGTGGGGCTCGGCACTTTTCTGCCGGTACGGACCGAACATATTGAAGACCACCGCATGCACGAAGAAAGTTTCAGCATCGACGAAGATGCGGCGGTTCGTATTGAAAAGGCAAAGGCCGGGGGGCGGAAGATCGTTGCGGTGGGGACCACCAGCGTCCGTACCCTGGAAAGCGCCTGGCAGATTCCCCCCGGCGGCGGTCCGGGAAGCCTCCGCCGGGGAGAGGGGAGCACCTCCATCTTCATCTATCCCGGCCGCCGTTTTAACGTTGTGGACGCCCTCTTCACCAACTTCCATACCCCCGAATCGACCCTGCTGATGCTGGCCGCAGCCTTTGCCGAAGCGAAAACCGGCGCCTTTTCCGGCCGGGATTTCATCCTGGAAAGTTATGCCGAAGCCATCCGGGAGAACTACCGTTTCTTCAGCTACGGCGATGCGATGCTGATTGTGTAGGGGCTGCGGCATGAATCTCCCGTAAAGTAAGCCAAAAGGCGGAGTCCACCCGTCCCGAGGCGTGTACCTTTACCCCCTCGGAATGCAGCAGCGCAGCCTGCAGTTCCATGCCGCCTCCGGGGGGAAGGGCTATGCGGCCGTCGGCCCGGATGATCCGGTGCCAGGGAAGCCGTTCTGTTTTGGACATGGAGTGGAGGATGCGGACGACCTGGCGGGATCCGTTGGGAAGTCCCGCCGCCAGGGCTATGTCCCGGTAACAGGAAACCCGGCCCCTGGGCACGGCCCGGATTGCTTCGACAATACGCCGGGTAGTTTCGGTCATGGGCCTATCCCTTGGGGAGCTTTGCGGCGGCTTCCCGGATCTCCCGGTGTTTTCCTATAAGGGAGGAGATCATTACCGCCGCCATAATGATACCGCCTCCGGCCAGGGCCCGGAGGGAGGGTCTTTCTTTGGTAACCAGAAGGACCCAGACCGGGTTCAGCACCGGCTCTATCATGGCGGTAAGCATGGCCTGAACGGCCCGGACCCGCCTGATGCCGTAGGAGAAGAGCAGGGAGGCGCAGCCAATCTGAAATATCCCCATAAAGAGGATCGCCCCGGCAGAGCCCGGGGTCAGGACCGGAGGATAAAGAAAAAAGAAGGGAATGCTGAAAACAGCGGTAATGGTATGGGAAAGCAGCATGGCGTCCGCAGGGTTTCCCTCCTTTCCCATCCGCATAAAAACCGAATTGGCCCCGAAGCAGAGGCCGGAAAAAACCGCCAGAGCGTCCCCCAGCAGAGCGCCCCCCGCAAGGCCCTCCTTAAAAAAGAGCAGCATCCCCAGTATGACCAGGACCAGGGCGCCCCAATGTTCCCAGCGGGGTTTTTCCTTTATCAGAAGCCAGCCCAGGACGGCCGCCCATACCGGAGCGCTGTACTGTAAAAGAATGGCGTTGGCCGAAGCGGTCAGCTTATTGGCGATGACGAAGCTTATCATGGTAACCGCATAGGCCGTCCCCCCGGCCCAGACGCTGAAAGTTCTTTTGCCGGCGTGGGCGCCGCCGGCACGGAAGCCGAAGAAAAGCCGTATGCCCCCCATGAAAAGGGCGGCGATAAAACTTCGGCCCCCGGCGATAAGAATGGGATGCCAGTCTACCAGTTTGATAAAGAGGCCGCTGGTGCTCCAAAGGACGGCGCAGAGGAAAATAGCTCCCTGTCCCGCCAAATGATGTTCCTTCCGCAGTGCCGTCATAGTCCCTGCATGATACTCTTCCCCTTGCCGGCGGGTCAATGAAGCTCTTTTCGATCATTAAGGGTCCTGTTTTTCATACCGATAATGAAGATAACGGAGGCTCACTTTGATCAGATCGTGGTATACCGGCGCCAGCGGCATGAGGGCCCAGCAGTGGCGGCTCGATGCGGCGGCAAACAACTTGGCTAATGTGGATCAGGACGGCTACAAGCGGGATCTGGCGGTTCATAAGGCTTTTCCGGAACTCCTCATGCGGAGAATGGAC
Source organism: Treponema sp. (assembly GCA_031275035.1). The sequence goes on along the minus strand of JAISPH010000145.1, from coordinate 47,578 downwards.
GATGACGGCGTGTACCGGCATCCCTTTGGTTCCGGCGATGCGGCCCCGATTATCGGCAAACTTGGCACCGGGGTGGAGCTGAACGAGCTTTTTACCGATTTTGAACAGGGAGCGATGAAGGAAACCCAGAGCGATTTTGACCTTGCCCTGGACGGCAAGGGCTTTTTTACCGTCGCCACCCCCTGGGGGGAGCGCTATACCCGGAACGGTTCTTTTCAGCTTGGCAAAGAGGGTTTCCTCGAAACCAAGGAAGGCTACCCTGTGATGGGAGAAAACGGTCCCCTCCGGGTCAAGGCCAATAACTTTCAGGTCGATAAGGAAGGCCGGGTCTGGATAAATGCGGAATATGCCGATGATCCCGCCCTGCTGGTTTCCCGGGAGAGCAATACCTGGGAACAGATGGTCCTGCTCGACACCCTCAAACTGGTAGACTTTGATCTGGACCGTTATCTGCAGAAACAGGGTTCCAGCCTCTACAGATCCACCGAGGTTTCCGGGGATGCCCGTATCATGGAACGGGGGGACCGGCCCCGGGTGGTTCAGGGTTTTACCGAAGCCTCCAATGTGGATCCTGTTTTAGAGATGGTAAGGATGATCGAAGTGAACCGCGCCTATGAGGCCAATCAAAAGGTAATACAAAACGGCGACACCATGGCGGGAACCTTGATAAATCAGGTGTCCCGGTTTGGACAATAGGGCAAAAAAAGCTTTGAAAACCGAAGTTTTTAGAGCTTCCCGGCAGCTTTTTCAGGAGTAATACATGGTACGGAGTTTATGGACCGGAGCTTCCGGTATGATAGGCCAGCAGGCCAATATCGATACGATTTCCAATAACCTGGCGAATGTGAACACCGCGGGGTTCAAGAAGATGCGGGCCGATTTTGAGGATCTTCTCTATCAGACCGTAAAAACAGCGGGAACCCCCGCCACCGAGGACACCGTAGTCCCCGTGGGGGTTCAGATGGGCCACGGCGTCAAGCTGGCCGCCACCCAGCGCATGTTCACCCAGGGGAGCCTTCAGAATACGGAGAACATCACCGACATGGCTATTTTCGGGGAAGGCTTCTTCCGGGTCCAGATGTACGACGGCAGCTATGCCTATACCCGGAACGGCGCCTTTGAGGTGGATTCCGACGGACGTATGGTAACCCCCCAGGGTTACTGGCTGCTTCCGGACATCATCATGCCCGAAAATTTTTCCCCCGAAAGCATCGCCGTTTCCCAGGACGGCCGGGTAACGGTAAAGATTCCGGGGATCAACAATAACGAATCCGTTCAGGTGGGGCAGGTGGAACTTTACCGCTTTCCTAATCCGGTGGGGCTTACTGCGGCGGGGGAAAATCTCTTCAAGGTAACCAATGCTTCGGGGGATCCCATTGCAGGACGGCCCGGCTACGACGGTATGGGAGCCCTGCGGCATAAGTTCCTTGAAATGTCCAATGTCTCGGTGGTCCGGGAAATGGTGGATCTTATCGTGGCCCAGCGCGCCTATGAATTTAATTCCAGAACCATCCAGACCAGCGACAACATGCTGGGAACCGCCACAACGCTTAAACGGTAATTAAGGGCGTAAAGCGGGGAGGAGAGAATAAATGGAACCGGGGAATGTCAGTTCTCTGTATTTTGAGGATGTCCGCTTTGGGGCTTCGTCCCTGGGGATAGGGAAAAACGTTCCGGGGGGCGCTTTGAGGTCCGGCCCTTCCGGGGAAACCGGCGGTTTCCCCTCCTTTACGGAACTGCTGGAAAGGAACTACGGTACAATCAACAGGGACGAAGCGGCTCCTTCGCCGGATAACTCCGCCCTGCCGGCGCATCCCGCAGGCCCGGAAGGGTACTCCTCCATCCCTCCATCTTCCCTCCTGCGGTCTCAGTCAAATGAACCTGTGGTGGACAAGGCCGGTAAGCTTTACGAACAATGCGAAGCCCTGGAAACATTTCTGGTAAAGATACTCCTTTCGGGCCTGCGGAATACGGTCCAGAAAAACGGCCTGATGGACGACAGCTTTGCGGGAAAGATGTACGAGGATATGCTCTACGACGAGTACGCCAAGGATCTGACCCGGAACGCCGGTTTCGGCCTGGCGGAACTTGCCTATCTTGAATTGACGGGCCAGCGGGGTAAGCTGCTTACACGGTGAACTCCCGCCGCCGGCAGCAGGTTACTGCGCCGGGAGAATACGGTTGTGAATTTCCGGTTTCGGCCTTATAGTTGACAGATCAGATATAAGGAGGCGGCCATGAAACCGGAACCGGTTAAACGTATCGAGGATTTGCTCTGTTTTATTTACGGGGAAAGCGCCGGCAGGGAACTGTATCCCCGGTTTCTTGAGCTCATCGCCGCCTTTAAGCCGGCGGCCGGTTCCGCGGCCCGGTCTTCCATAGGCGGCGGAGACGCCCTCCTCATCACCTACGGAAACATACTCTTTCCCCCGGAGCAGGCGGATTCCGGCGCAGGGGAAAGCGGTCTTGCCCGGTTATCCGGCTTTCTTACCAAGTGGAACCGGGGGGCCTTTACCTATCTCCACATTCTGCCCTTTCATCCCTACTCTTCGGACGACGGCTTTTCGGTCATCGATTACCGGCAGGTGGACGGCCGTTTCGGTTCCTGGGACGATATTGAGGTCCTGGGCCGCCGGTTCAAAATGGTCTTTGACTTTGTGATTAACCACGGCAGCGTGGAAAGTTCCTGGTTTAAGGACTTTTTGGCAGGCAGGGAGGAGAAGGCGGGGTGGTATCTGACCAGGCCCCGGGATTACGACTATGCTTCGGTGGTACGGCCCAGGACATCGCCCCTCCTTACCCCGTTTAAGCGGAAAGACGGCTCCGACGTGTATGTGTGGACCACCTTCAGCGCGGATCAGGCCGATTATGATTTTTCCAATCCCGCAGTTTTACTGGAATTTACGGGGATACTGCTGGAATATGCCCGGCGGGGAGGGCGTATTGTCCGGCTCGACGCCATTGCCTATTTGTGGAAAGAAGACGGAACCCCCTGCCTGCATCATCCCAGGACCCATGCGGTGGTCAAGCTCTTCCGGGCGGTCATCGACGCCCTGGATCTGGACATGCTGATCCTCACCGAAACCAATGTACCCCATGAGCAGAATATTTCCTACTTTGGGGGAAAGACCGGGGCGGCTTCCCTCGACAGCCTGCCCGAAGCCCACATGGTCTATAATTTTGCCCTGCCTCCCCTGGTCCTGCACGCCGCCGTCTCCGGCGACGCCGGCCCCCTCCGGGCCTGGGCGGGAAACCTGCCCCCCCCTGAGCCGGGCCGGCTTTTCCTCAACTTCCTTGCCAGCCACGACGGGGTAGGGCTGACCCCCGCCAAGGGTCTGGTGGATGAGGCCGCCTTTGCCGCCACCATAGCGGAAGCCCAAAACCGGGGAGCCCTGGTCTCTTACAAGGCAAGTCCCGGGGGGGCCGTCCCCTACGAGCTGAACTGTTCCTACGCTTCGGTGGTTGCTCCGGCCTCGCTGGGGTCGCCGGAACTTCGGGCCCGGGCTTTTCTGGCGGCCCAGGCGGTGCTTCTGGCCCTGCCGGGGTTGCCGGCGGTGTACTTTCACAGCTGGATAGGTTCCGGGGCCTGGACCAGGGGGCCCGCCCTGCTGGGCTATAACCGGGCCATCAACAGGGAAAAACCCGCCCTGGACAAGGTTGAAGGGGAGCTTGAAAATCCCGCTTCTTTTAGATCCCTGGTGTACCGGGGATTTAAGCAGCTTCTTGCATTCCGGCAGGAGGAGGAATCCTGCAGACAGGCGGGCGCATTGGGGGCCTTTGATCCCCGCTCGGCCTGCCGTGTTCTGGAAAGTCCCGGCCCGGTCTTTGCCCTGCTCCGGGGTTCCGGGGACCGCCGCGTTCTCTGCGCCCAGAATCTGGGCCCCCGGCCGGTATCTTTCAAAATTACCGAACCCGGCTCTCCCGTCCCGGAGCTGAGTCTGGGCCCCTGGGAAACCCGGTGGATAGCCCGCGGCGTCCATGCCGGCGGCGGCGGGGCGGTGCGAAGCCTGAGCTCCGCGGGCTGAGGCCCTAGCCCGGCAGTGCCGCCGTAACGTAGACCGCCGTATTGTAGAGCCCGTGGGCCCAGGCAATGCCGTGGATGGATTTGCGCCTCAGAAAGATGAGGGAGAGGATGAGCCCCGCGGCGGCGGCGTTGAGAACGCCCCAGGGGCCTTCGTACACATGGCAGAGGGCAAAGAGCAGGGTGGAGAGAAAGAGGCTTTTCCAGGGTCCCAGGCCCCCGGCGGTAAAGCGGCTTAAAAGGTAGAGTCTGAAGTAGCTTTCCTCCAGGTATCCCGCGCCCATGCAGAGGACGATGACGGCCGGCCATTGGCCCGGACCGGCAGGCAGTGCGGGCGGCGCCGCCGGCAGGCCGGAAGAGGCTAGGGAACAGAGAAAACCCGTCAGGCAGAGCAGGGGAAAGGCGGGGAGGAATTCCCATAGGTCGGCCCGGCGGGGCTTTAGGCGGAATTCGGCGCTTTCCATAAGACGCCAGATTAGGAAGGTTCCCGGCAGGGTCCGAACCATAAACCGGCCCAGCTCTCTTTGGACCCATAGATCCCCTCCCTGGGAGGCATCTCCGCCGAAAAACGGGAAAAAGAGCAAAACGTAGAGGATGAGAGGCTCCCATACCAGCGGAGACCAGCGGGTCCTGAAGATGACCGCCTCCTTTTGACAATGTCTTCCCTGCTAGAGTATTATAAGAAAGGACCTATTCGCAAGCGGGTTTACTATCCCGCCCCGGAAAAGAGAGAGGCGGAAAAAGAGGGAATGGCTTTTTTTGTTTTAGTTATTATCGTGGGCATCTCCGGGTTTGTCATGCTCTTTCTTTCAAAGTCTAAAAAGGAAAAACAGAGTTCCTGGATTCAATTTTTTGCCAAGGGGAAGGATGCGGGGTTCAGCTTTAAGGAAATAGAGCTGCTCCGCCGTCTTGCGGCAGCTTCCAATCTGGAGGACCCCTCCGCCCTGTTCTGGTCCCAGCATCAGCTGGATCTGTGTATCCGTTCCCTGGTCCGGGGCATGCGTTTTTCCGGTTCCGACAAGGGAAACCAGGATTTCCTTTCCAAGCTCTACGAATACCGGAAAAAGATCGAGATGGAAAAGCCCAGGATTAAAAACGGCATATCCAGCTCCCGGCAGATCGGCGAATCCCAGAAACTGCGGGTTTTGGTCAGCGGTACGGGGGTCTTCAATTCCCAGGTTATAAAAAATACCGGCCAGTATATGACCATCGCCCGGCCGGTAAACCCCAACATTCCCGCCAGTTTTTCCTGGTACGGCCTCAGGCTGTCGGTATATTTCTGGCGGGAAGAAGATGCGGGCTATGTTTTTGACACCACCGTTGTGGACGAGGTTTTCTCCAAGGGCCTTAATTCCCTCAAGATTGAACATTCGGATTCCCTCTTCAGAACCCAGAAGCGGAAATCCGTCAGAGTCAAGACCCATAAAATTGCCTTTCTCTATCTCCTTGCAAATGAAGAACCGGCGGATACAATTGAAGTAGATCCCGGCCTTAAATGCTATATTGAAGATCTTTCCGATACGGGCTGCGCCGTTACCATAGGGGGGAAGGCCCTGCAGGGGCTTCGGATAAAGATTCAGTTTGTCCTGGATAATATCCCCATTGTCATGAGCGGAACCGTCCGTTCCGTGGAGTACGATGCCGGGGCCAACCGTTCCCTTCTCCATGTGGAGGCGAACCCCCTGCCGGTTGAGACGAGGAACCACATTTTGGGAGAGGTCTTCGGCATGCTTCCCGAAGAAGAGGAACTGCCCTTCCGTATGCTTGACGACGAAGCGGATGAGGGGGGGGATCAAAGCGCCGTGGATCCCGGGACCGTATAGGATGGAGAGGAGAGAAATATGAAAGGGAAATACGGAGGCTTCCGGCTGACGGCGGTCCTGGGTCTTTGGTTAAGCGCCGGGCTTTTGTCCGCCCAGGAACCCATCCTCAATTCCTACCAGCGTAACTTTGTCCGGGCGGATTTAGCGGATAAGGCGGAGGTTCTGCGGGACGCCGCCACCGATGAACGGGCCCCGGAATTTATGGGAGCCCTCTACGATTTTGCCCTGCGTTTCAGCCTGCAGAACGCCGAAATTTTCCGGGATGATCCGGACATGATCGCCCTTACGGCGGCGGCCGCGGCGGGGGCGGGCAGGACCGGACATGCCGCGTCGGCGGACACCCTTTGGGAGATCTTCCTGAACTACCGGGATTCCCTGACCAGGGTCGAGGCTCTGAATGCCCTGGCCGCCCTGGGGCGGCGGGACGAGGACTTTGCCGCCGCCGGGCATTTAACTGAAAATTTAAACCAATTTCTTATAAACCAGAATAACCTTTACCGTTCCGGCATTGAACCGGATTATCCCGTCCTTTCCGCCTGCATTGCCGCTCTGGGTGTCCTGGGGGATGCCGGGACCTATCCGGTTCTATTCACCGCCCTGGTGTCCAATTATCCCGCTTCCATTACCAGGGACATTACCAGGGCCCTGAATTCGGTCCGGGGGGATTATGATCAGTTCCTCCTGGGGGTGGTGAAGAACAATCCCCCTGTGGAAAAGCTGGCCGCCTTCCGGGCGGGGGTCCACAATGCGGACTTTACCGATGCCCAGCGGGGGGAACTGGCGGAGACTGCCCTGAGGGTAGGTTTGGAATTTCTTGCCGCCAATGCGGAAAGCGCCGCCGCCGTTTCGGAGCTGCGGTACCAGGCGGCGGCGGCTTTGACGGAGCTGAAGTGGACCAGGGCCACGGATCTGGCGGTCCGGCATTTCTACCAGGTCCAGACCGATTATGGAAACGGGACCGTACCAAAGGAATTGTTTCTTTCCGCCATAAACTGTCTCGGCGCCATGGGCAGTTCCGGCGCAGCCCAGGTCCTGGCCCTCCAGCTGGGATACTTAAATTCCCGGATGGAACGGAGCGGAACCTTTGACGAGGCGATTATCCTGGGGGTGGTAAACGCCCTGGGGGACATCGGCGATAAAGCGGCCTTTGATGCGCTGCTTTACATCAGTTATTTGAATTACCCCGATCAGATCCAGACTGCGGCCCGGAACGCCCTGAACAGGCTTAAATGGTAGGGTACCCCGTACTCTATGCCGCCCTGGGGGCGGCCCTCGGCTATTACGGCTTCCGGTCCCCGGTCCTGTTGTTTCCCGCCTGCCTGGCGCTTATAGGCTTTATTTCCCTGTTCAGGGCCCTGGCTTCCCTTGGGGGTGTGGACGGCCTTTCCCGGGAACGGCCGGTTTACAGGAAACTGCGGGGGTTCAGCCTCTGTGTCACGGCCCTGGGGGCGGGTTTTGTCCTGGGGGCCGCCGCAGGGAGCGCCGCTTTCCGGGAACCTTCTCCGGGACTTCCGCGGGAAGATCTGGCGGGGCTTTCGGGGATACTTCTGGATGATCCCCGGACCCTTAACGGCGGCGGGGGAATGGGCCGGCTTTTGCTGCGGAACGCCGCCGGCCGGAACGGAAGCCGGGTCTCCGCCGGGGGAGAGATGCAGGTTTTCTTTCCCGGAGAGGCCCTTTCCAGACTGAAAGGTTTTGGCCGGTCCAGCGAGGTCTATGTGGAGGGATCGCCGCTTGAGGGGCAGCTTTTCAGGGCCGCATCGGTCCACATACTCAAAACCGCTCCCCCTCTGGAAACTTTCCGTACCAGGCTCAGGATGGGGCTGCTGGAACGGCTTGCCCTTCATTCCTGGGGAGGCCTGGCGGCGGCGCTGCTGCTGGGGGTGCGGGATAACCTGGATCAGGAGATAGGTCTGGCCTACCGGCGGGCGGGATGTTCCCACGTGCTTGCCCTTTCCGGGATGCACCTGGCGATCATCTCTTCGATCATCGCCTTTCTGCTTAAAAAACCCCTGGGCCTCAAGGGAGCCGCCGCCGCAGGGGGCGTTTTTATCCTGGGTTATGTATTTCTGGTGGGACAGCAGCCTTCCCTGGAACGGGCGGCGATCATGTATGTGCTGGGGGCTTTAGCGGCGCTGGGAACCCTGCCCAGAAAACCCATCCTGCTCCTGGGGATGGCTTTTATTATCCAGCTTGTTTTCAGGCCCGCCTCGGGGAACAGTCTCTCCTTCATCTTCTCCTACCTGGCTTTGGGAGGGATACTCCTCATCGGCGAAGCCCTCGGGGATCTGTTCCGGGGATACCTGCCCCCGGTTCCGGCGGCGCCCCTTTCGGCCTCCCTGGGGGCCTTTATCGCAACCCAGACCGCAGGGGCCGCTTTCTTCGGCGTGCTCTATCCGGCGGGCATTATCGCGGGACTCGTCATAGTACCGGCGATCACCCTCTTTATGATTGTCTCTATAATCTGGCTTGTTCCCGGACTGCTTTTCCCGCCCCTGGCCGCCCCGGTTGGAATAATCCTCTCTATGCTTTATGATGTACAGGAGAGGCTGGCGGTTTTTGCCTCCCGTTTTCCGGCCCTGACCGCGGAGAATCCCCTTCCGGTTCTGGGTTTTTCCCTGGCCGTATCGGCGCTGATCCTTTTTTTCAGAAAGCGGCGTATGGAGGCGAGGAACCGTCTTGCCCCCTTTGCTTAACTACGATTCCGCCCCTGCCATACGGCGCTTTCTGGATGAGCGGGGCCTGGGGATGCGGAAACGGTACGGCCAGAATTTTTTGATCAACCCCTCGGCCCGGAAAAAGCTGCTGGACGCCCTGGATCTTCCCCCGGGAGAGGCGGTCTGGGAAATCGGTCCCGGCCTGGGGGCCATGACCGCGGGCCTTCTGGAACGGGGAGGCCGGGTCCGGGCCTTTGAGGTGGACCGGGGCTTTGCGGAGGCATTGAGCCTTATCTTTCGGGGGGAACGGAATTTTGTCCTGGTTTACGGCGATGTCCTTAAAACATGGCGCGGTGAAGAAGGGGCCGCCTATTTGGCGGGTAATCTTCCCTATAACATAGCGGCCCTTCTTCTGGCGGATTTTATTGAGGGGGGCAGATTCTTTAAGCGTATGGTGGTAACGGTGCAGAAAGAAACCGCCGGCAGGATGCTGGCAAAACCGGGGTCCCGGGATTACTCCTCCTTCTCCGTACTCTGCGCCTCGGCCTATACCATAAGTCCCGTCATAACCCTAAAGGGGGCCTCCTTCTATCCCGAGCCGCGGGTAGAGTCCCAGGGGCTCAGGCTGGATCTCCGTACCGACGTTGATCCCGCCGCCTATCCCCCCCTGTTCAGGGTTCTGGTCCGGGGCCTCTTTGCCGCCCGGCGGAAAACGGTAAAAAACAATCTGGGAGCTTTTCTTGGAAGAATGTTTCCCCGGGAGAGGGCGGGGGAACAGGCGGAGGAGATCCTTGCATCCTGCGGCATAGCCCCCCGGAAGCGGGCGGAGGATCTGGCCCTCGATGATTTTACCGCCCTGACCCGGGCCCTGGAACCGGCGTTTCCGGGGGCGGCGGCATCATCCCCGGAGAGGAAGGATCGATCATGGTAGCCGATGCGATTAAACGTATAGAGGAACGGATCGCCGCCGCCGCCCGGCGGGCCGGCAGGGACCCGGGGGAAATACGGCTTATGGGGGTATCCAAGTTTCAGGGGCTGCCCCTTATAGAGGAAGCCTGGGCCGGGGGGCTCAGGCTCTTTGGGGAAAACAGAGTCCAGGAAGCGGCGGGAAAGTTTACCGGCTTCAAAAGCCTTCACCCCGGAGCGGAACTCCACATGATAGGGTCCCTCCAGAGGAACAAGGCGAAAACCGCGGTATCCCTTTTTGACTGTATTGAATCGGTAGACAGGGATGAGCTTATCGCCGAGCTGGGAAAACTTGGAGCGGCCAGGGAAAGACCTCTGGAGATCCTGCTGGAGCTTCATACCGGCGAGGACTCCAAGGCGGGCTATCCCGGCGAGGACAGCCTCTTTCGCGCGGCGGAGAAGGCCCTGGCCTTTCCGGCCCTGACCCTAAGCGGGCTTATGACCATGGCGCCCTTTACCGCCGACGCCTCCCGCGTCCGGGCCTCCTTCCGCGCTCTGGTATCGGCGAAGAATAAACTGCAGGCCCGGTTTCCCGAGTGCAGCTGGTCCTGTCTCTCCATGGGGATGTCCAATGATTTTGAGATAGCCGTCGAGGAAGGTTCCACATTGCTGCGGATCGGAACGGCTCTGTTCAAGGAGCGTCCATGAAAGGCCGAAGGGGGCTTGTCTTTGCTCTGCTTTTGATCAGCCTGGGCGGGCAGATCCGGGCACAGACCAAGGAAATTCTGCCCTCCACCGAATTCGACACCTCCGAGTTTCCCCTCTGGGCTAAAGATCTCAGGCGGGCGGAGATCGTAGCCTTCGGTTCTCTTCCCTTTACCATGTTCTTTACCACCTTCGCCATGGATACCTTCCGCTTCGCCAATAACGGGGCAAATTTCCGTTATGCCCCCTGGCCCTTCAAGTCCGCCGGGGCCGTTGATATGAATTCCCAGGAACGGACCCAGACCATCATTACCGCCGCCGCGGCGTCGGTGGTAATTGCCCTGGTGGATTACCTTATCGTCAGGCATAAACGGTCCAAGGCCGAGGAGGCGTCGGCAGGCATGTCTCCGGGGGACCCCATCATCATCAGAAAACCCTGGCCCGAAAGGGGCCCCGCCGTACCGGAACCGCCCGCCGGGGAGGCCGAATCCTCTCCGGTTGACTAGGATGCCCAGCTATTCCTGCCGGGCGGAGATTCCCGAAGCGGTCCGGCTTGACCGTTATGTGGCGGAGCGCCTCGGGCTGCTTACCCGGTCCCAGATCAAATCCAGGCTTCTTGAGGCCCGGCTTAACGGTAAACGGGTCAAACTTTCCCGGCTGGTAAAGGAGGGGGACATGCTGGAGCTTTCCTGGGCCGAGCCTCCCCCGGCGGATCTGATCCCCGAGAATATACCCCTGAATATTGTGTATGAGGATGAACGGGTGGCGGTGATCAACAAACCCCAGGGTATGGTGGTCCATCCCGGCGCGGGAAACCACCGGGGTACCCTGGCAAATGCGCTGCTCTACCGGAGGCTGGAGAGGGCTGTCCCGGCGGGAACGGGAGCATGGTTCCGCCCCGGCATCGTTCACCGCCTGGACAAGGATACCTCGGGGCTTATCATCGCCGCCTACGATGACGAGGCCCTGGCCTTTCTGGCGAATCAGTTTAAGGCAAGAAGGGTGAAGAAGATCTATGCGGCCCTTGTCCGTGGCAGCCCCCGGGAAGAACGGGGCCGTATCGAGACCGGAATAGTCCGGGACAGCCGGGACAGGAAACGCTTTGCCTGTGTTCCGCCGGAAAGCGGCAGGGGGAAATACGCCCTCAGCTTCTACCGGGTGATCCGGTCCTGGGGAAACTATTCTCTGGTGTTCCTCCGGCCCAGGACGGGGAGGACCCATCAGCTCCGGGTTCACCTCCGTCATCTGGGCCATCCAATCCTGGGAGATCCCCTCTACGGTTCCCCGGACAGCGGCTTCCCCGGGGCAAGCCTGATGCTCCACGCAAAGAGCCTCTCCCTCGAACTTCCGGGCGGCGGACCGGGGAACTTTAAGTCTCCGCTTCCCCGGCGTTTCCGGGAAATTATCCGGGGGCTTTCGGATTGAATCCGGTACATTTCCCCGGACTCTGTCTCAGACCCCTGGTGATAAGCGAGGAGCCGGGGTACCTGGTGCTTTACAAACCTCCCCGGCTTCATTCCGCCCCTCTGGGGACGGGGGAGGAGACCCTGCTCGGCTGGTGCGCCGGCCTTTACCCGGAGGTTCTGGCGGTCCGGGGCAGGCAGCCCCGTGAGGGGGGGCTGCTCCACCGTCTTGACTACCGGACCCACGGGCTGGTCCTGGTATCCCGGCTTCAGGCTGTTATGGACAGCCTCGTCCTTCAGCAGGAGGAGGGCCGCTTTGTCAAAGAATACGGCGCCCTCTCGGCGCGGAACGGCCCGCCCCATCCTGCTCTCCCCGGTTTTCCGCCGCCGCCGGAAGGTCTCTGCCCTGCGGATGCGGCGCCCTGCCGTATCGGGAGCTGTTTCCGGCCCTATGGTCCGGGGAGGAGGGAAGTGCGTCCCGTCCTTGAAGGGGGAAAGGACAGGCCCGGACCCTACGTTACGGAGCTGATAGAACGGAGCATCCTGGGGAAATACCAATCGTTCCGCCTCAGGATAAGCCGGGGTTTCCGCCACCAGATCCGCTGCCACCTTGCCTGGATAGGCTGCCCCATCCTCAACGACGATCTCTACGGAGACAGGAAAGCGGCGGACGGATCCGTCCTGGCCTTGAGGGCGGAGGCTCTTTCCTTTTTCGATCCCCTGTCGGAAAAACGGAAAAGATACGCCATCACGGCCCTGACCGAAACGGGTATTTTTTAACGCAGTTCCCCGCCGCCCTGCCGGAGGGGCTTTTCCGGCATTTCAAGAACGCCGGGATTCAGACAGGCCTTTATGGTTCCCGCAAGGTAAAAGGAACCGGTTCCCAGCAGGGGCAGCCCCGTCTCTTCCCCCAGCTCCAGGGCGGTTTTGACCGCTGTCCGGGTATCTTTGATCAGGACCGGCGGGGTTCCGCAGGAACCGTTCCGCTCGTATGCCTGTTGAAAGGCGCCGAATACCGTTTCGGGGCAGCTTGGCTTGAAGGAGCCGGGGGCGGTGATGATGATCCGGGAGAAGCGCCCCGCCAGGGCCGCCGCCATGGCCCCGGCGTCCTTATCGGCGGCGCACCCGAAGAGGAGTATGCCCTGCTGAAGTTCACCGCCGTAGAGACCGGCAAAAGTTTCGGCGCAGAGTTCCACGCTGCGGGGAGTGTGGGCGCCGTCTACGATTACCGGCGGTTCCTCCCGGATCCGTTCAAATCTTGCCGGAAGACGGAACTTTTCAAAGCCCCGGCGTATAGTTTCGGCATCAATGGAGGGAAGGGCGGTCTTGAGGGCCAGCGCCGCCAGGGCCCCGTTTTCCGCCTGAATTTTCCCCGGTATGGGGAGGAATAAGTCCAGGGGTTTTGAAAAAAAACCGGGCTTTGTAACGTTCAAAGTAAAACTGGTCCCTTCCCGGTGAACCTTCAATCCGGTAATCTCCGCCATACCGGGAAGGTAGAAGAGGGGGCTTTCCCTGGCTGCGGCGGCGGCCCTGAATACATCCAGCGCCTCCGGGGGCTGTTCCGCCAGAACCAGGGGCTTTCCCCGCTTGATGATTCCCGCCTTTTCTCCGGCTACGGCTTCGATGGTATTTCCCAAAAAACCGGTATGCTCCAGTTCGATGGCGGTGATCACCGAAACCAGGGGGTCCACAATATTGGTGGCGTCCAGCCTGCCCCCCAGCCCGGTTTCCACCGCCATAATGCCGGAACGGGCCCTTCGGGCGCAGAGGAAAAAGTAGAGGGTGAGGAATTCAAAAAAGGTGGGTTCTCCCATGCCGGATTCCGGCGTCCCCTGCCATTTGTCCGCCAGTTCCCGCAACTCATCGCCGGCGGCGGCGTAGAGGGTTTCGTCAAAGAAACGGTTCCCCGAGGCGATCCGTTCCCGGTATTCCAGCACATGGGGAGAGCTGTACCGGGCCGGGGACAGTCCCGCCTCTTCCAGAACCGCGCTTATCATGCCCGTAACCGAACCTTTGCCCTTGGAACCTGCGGTATGGATCACCGGGGCGGATTTTTCGGGATGGCCCGCCATGGCGGCCAGGGCTTCCATGCGGTCAAGCCGGTACAGTCCCTTGGGGGACGGCGGGGGAGAACCGGCAAAGTTCGGGGCGTATACGGGGAAGCCGGGTCTCAATTCCCGTTCCAGGTTGATAAAACGGTCAAGCCAGGCAAAGACTTCTGCGGAACCGGAAAAAAATCCCATGCCATGAGCATGTTGAAAAAGCCCGGTCTTTTCAATACAGTGAGAATGTGAGCGGGATAAGCTTCGGCAAAGGCAAAAAGGTCTACTGTATCGGCATCAAGGGTACGGGCGTATGCGCCCTGGCGGAACTTCTGCATAACTCCGGGCTCCGTGTTTCCGGTTCCGATACGGCGGAAGTGTTTTATACCGACGCCATTCTCCGGGAACTGGGTATTCCCTATTATGAATCCTTCGAGCCGGATCACATCCCCGCCGATACGGATCTGGTGATTCACTCCGCGGCCTATACCTTTGAGGCCAACCCCGAAATGGCCGAAGCCCGCCGGCGGGGCCTGCCCGTTTTACGGTACGGCGACGCCCTGGGGGCCTATTCAGCGGCCTTTGATTCCTCCGGCATTGCCGGGGTTCACGGCAAGACCACCGCCACCGCCATGACAGGTTCCCTTGTCCGGGGGGCGGGACTGCCCGTCCGGGTTCTGGCGGGGAGCGCCGTAGGTTCCTTTGGGGGCCGTTCCACCCTCAGCCTGGGGGACGCCTATTTTGTGGCGGAGACCTGCGAATACCGCAGGCACTTTCTTTCGTTTCATCCCAGGCGCATCGTACTGACTAGCGTGGAAAGCGATCACCAGGACTTTTTTCCCACCTATGAATCAATCCGGGACGCGTTTCTCGACTATGTCCGGCTTCTCCCCCCGGGGGGGGAACTTATCTACTGCGCCGATGATCCCGGCGCGGCGGAAACGGCGCGGATCCTCAAGGGGGAGCGTCAGGATCCGTCCTTCGTTCCCTACGGCTTCGGCGCTCCCGGCCCCTTCGGGATCGGGGACTTCCGCATCGCCGGCGAGCGTATCGTGATGAAGCTTCGGGGCTTTCCCAGGGAACTCCGGCTCAGGATACCAGGCCGGCACAGCGCCCTCAATGCGGCGGCGGCCCTGGCCTTGACATCTTCCTTGGTGGAGCGGGAATACGGCGGGTGGAATGAGGAAAGACGGGAAGGGGCGCGCCGGGCCCTGGAAGAATTTACCGGTTCAAGAAGGCGTTCCGAACTTCTTGGTGAAGCGGGGGGCATTCTCTTTATGGACGATTACGGCCATCATCCTACCGCCATAGAAACCACCCTGGCGGGGTTGAAGGAATTCTACCCCGGGCGCAGGCTGGTTGTTAGTTTTATGTCCCATACCTATACCAGGACCGCGTCCCTTCTGGATCGCTTCGCCGGAGCCTTTGGCAAAGCCGATGTGCTTATCCTCCACAGGATCTACGCCTCCGCCAGAGAACAGTATCAGGGGGGCGTTACGGGCCGTACCCTTTTTGAAAAAACCGGGGAGCGCCGGGACAACACGTACTATGTGGAGGAACCCCTGGAGGCCTTCGATATGCTGAAGGGAATGCTCCGGGGGGGGGATCTGTTTCTTACCCTGGGAGCCGGGGATAACTGGAAACTCGGCAGGGCCCTGTTGGAGTACTATCAGGGGGAATCCAAAAACGGCGGACCGCCGGCCGGAGCTTCGTTTAGCGTCTGAAAGAATCCTGAATAACGCAATAGCGGGACTCTGCATCCTGGAGGAGTTTTTTTGAAGAGCATGACCGGCTACGGATTTGAGGAAAGGCAGGATGATGAATTTACCCTGTCCGTGGAGATCAAGGGGTACAACAGCCGCTTTCTTGAAATTTTTGTATATCTTCCCCCCTACCTTTCATCCCTGGAATCAAGGATACGGGACTATATGGCCGCCCGGTGCAGGCGGGGCAAGGTCGAGGTTGGGATACGGTTCAAGGAACGCAATGCGGCGGTCTCCGTTTTGGTAAATCTTGCCGCGGCAAAGGCCTATTATGAGGCCATAGCCGCCCTGGCCCGGACCTTCGGCCTTGATAAAAAGCCGGATCTTTCCCTCCTCCTCGGCCAGGAAGGGGTGCTGGAAATAGAAAAAAACCGGGACGACGAGCGGTACTGGAACTGCATTGAACCGGTTCTCCGTTCCGCCGCGGACCGTTTCGACGCCGAGCGGATCCGGGAGGGGAAGCATACCCAGGAGGATATCTTTTCCCACATTGCGGTCCTCGAATCCTCGGTAGAAACTGTGTCCGCCCTGAGGCCGGTCCAGGATGCGGCGATACGGGAAAATCTGAAGAGCCGTTTTACCGAACTGATGGGGTCCGGGATCGATGAAAACCGTATTCTTGCGGAAACGGCGGTACTTCTGATGAAGTATACTATCTCCGAAGAGATCTCCCGGCTCCGGTCTCATCTGGGGGAATTCCGGGCGGAGGCCGAACGGAACTCCAGCCCCGGAAAGAAGCTGGATTTTCTCTGTCAGGAAATAAACCGGGAGATCAATACGATTGGTTCCAAGACGCCCCTGCTGGAGGTCAGCCGGGCGGTGGTGGAAATGAAGGATGCCCTGGAGAATATTCGGGAACAGTTAAGGAATGTGGAGTGAAGGAACCTGGAAGCATAAGGATAGCCATATCGGGGAAGAGCGGCTGCGGCAATACCACCGTAAGCAGACTGACGGCGGAGAGCCTGGGCCTGCGGTTCATCAATTTTACCTTTAGATCCCTGGCGGAGGAAAAGGGCCTTTCCCTTCCGGAGGTGCTGGTCCTGGCGGCGCGGGATGATTCCTGGGACAGAGAAGTGGACAGCCGGCAAGTCAGCCTTGCCCGGGAAGCGGGGGGCTGCGTGCTTGGTTCCCGCCTGGCCATCTGGATGCTCCCCGAGGCGGATCTCAAGGTGTACCTCAGGGCCAGGGCGACGACCCGGGCCGGGCGCATTGTAAAACGTGAAGGGGGAAGCCTCGAGGAGGTGGCGGCTTTTACGGAGGAACGGGACAGGCAGGATCGGGAGCGGTACAAGAGAATTTATCAAATAGACAATGACGATTACCATTTTGCGGATCTTATCATTGATACCGATGATATAGACCCCCCGCAGATCGCCGAATTGATCATCAACAGGATGAAACAGGATCTCTAGGATCTGTTCGCACAACGGGGAACCAAAAAACAGGCGGCGGTAAAATACGAGGCGAAACAGATAAACCGGGACAGATAAACGCGGAAATCATGACGTTTATTTTGTCATACCGCATCCCTGTTTAATAAAGATACCGGCAAGCATCGGATCTTCGGTCCGCGCTTGCTTCGGTCTGTCCCGGGGTATCTTTATTTGAGACAGGATCTTGGAAAAAGCGGCCTAACGCCCTCTCTTCTCCGTACAACGGGAGAATATAAAAGCCGGTGACAACCGTTTCCTTGACGCAATCCTTTATATCTGCAAAAATAGCTGTACATGGCGTGCGTTCTTCGCCTCGTTTGGTCCCTGGCATACCGGCTATGTCCATAACAGCCACTGGGCTGCAAGCGGTGTCCTGGAACGAGTGTTCCACCTTGCGGGAGGAATAGGGGATATGTCCGGCGGTATCTCTGAAAAAGAGCCGGGTCATTGGCGGGAGTATGAGAAAGCGATGTATACGGGGCGGAACGAAGTGGAGAGGATGTTCCGCCGGTTGGGGTACAGGCCCTGGTTGTACCGGCGGGGTTTTAGGCGGGAATATTCGCAGACAGGATCTTAATGGATACGGCGGAATTCAAAACGGCTGTCTACGCTAATTACAGGAGGGCGGGGCGGAGTTTTCCCTGGCGGCAGCGGCCCAGCCCCTGGGGGGTTCTGGTCTCGGAGTTCATGCTTCAGCAGACCCAGACGGGCCGGGTCGTTTCCTACTGGGAACGCTGGCTTAAACGCTGGCCTGCCCCGGCGGATCTTGCCGCCGCCTCCCTGGAAGAGACGCTCCGGGAATGGAGCGGCCTTGGGTATAACCGCCGGGGAAAAAATCTTAAAGAATGCGCCCGGATAATCACAGAGGAATACGGCGGCGCAGTTCCCCGGACCCCGGAGAGGCTTCTTCCCCTGCCGGGGATAGGCGCCTATACCGCAGGGGCCGTCGCCTGTTTTGCCTATAATTATCCTTCGGTGTTTATCGAGACCAATATCAGGACCGCGGTGATCCACTTCTTTTTTCAGGACGCCGGAGAAGTAGCCGATGCGGAACTCTTTCCGGTTCTGGAAGCTTCCCTTGACCGGCGGAATCCCCGGAAATGGTACTGGGCTCTTATGGATTACGGCGCCGCCCTCAAAAAACTTATCCCCGATCCAAGCAGAAAAAGCGCTCACTATGCCAGGCAGTCCAGATTTGAAGGTTCCTTTCGCCAGTTGCGGGGCGCCCTGGTCAGGTCTCTCGTGTCTCAGGGACCGGCCGCCGCAGAAGAACTGGTCCGCCGTACCGGGGCGGAACCGGAAAGGCTCTACAAGGCTCTGGATGCCCTGAAAAAAGATTCCATAGTAGCGGAGAAGGGGGGCCTTTACCGGATTCGGGATTAAGTTGATAAAAACCGGACGAGAGCGGCTGAAGGGAGTTGAACCCTCGTCTCCAGCTTGGAAGGCTGGGGTAATAGCCGTTATACGACAGCCGCATTGAGGCAATGATACCGGAAAGCGCCGGAACCTGTCAACCTGTCCCCGTCAGTTCTTTACCTCGTCCACCAGCCAGTCGATGATTACCTCCACCCGCTTCCGTATTGCGGAGCTGACGTTTATCCGGGAAGAGATAAAGTTTGATACATCGGCGCCGGAAACGCTGTAGATCATCAGTCCTTCGGCAATGGGTTCCACGTACAGGTGGGTGATAAATTTTTCTTCCCTGATAACCGGAATAATTCCGTAGGAAAGATTTCTAAAATTGGTCAGGCGATAAAAGAGCCCCCGCTGATCTGCTCGGATGTCGGTACGGTAGTAGGAATTGCCGAAGTTGGCGTCTTTGAGGCGGAAATACACGGTTTCCGGCGGGGGGATGTAATGGGCGCCGGGCGGGTCCGGGATGGGAGATGTTTTTTTTTCGCTTTCAATGCGGGTTGCATCCTCAAAGAGGGGAATGTCGCCGCCGCGGGTCGAAGAATGGTAGAGCCGGCCCTTTAAATTCCGCACCCTCCCCAGAGCATTGTAGGCGTCCAGCAGATTCGGGGCGCTGCCGGCGCCGTTAAAGGGAATGACCAGGAGAGATTCCACAAAGAAGGAGGGATTTTTAGCCTGCACCACATTGGCAACCTGCAGCCCGGAAGCGGTGGAGGGCCTCAGCTTCAAACCCGCGGAGGCTTCATCGGATTCAATATAACCGTCGGGGGAAAAAACCCTCGCCCGCTGTTCCGCGCTGACAGCAGGAAAAATATCGTTAAAGGAACGGGTTTGAGCGGCCAGGGAAAACGCCGGCAGCCATATCAGCAGGAACGCCGTTTTTCCGATCATCAATACGCTCCTCTGCCCCGGAACACCACCCCCACCGTTTTGTACAGTACCCAGAGATCGAGCCATACGGACCAGTTCTGGAGGTAGTAGGTGTCAAAGGCAACCCGGGAAGCGTAATCCGTATCGGAACGTCCCGAAACCTGCCAGAGTCCCGACAATCCGGGCTTAACCGAAAAAATACGGCTGAAATCTTCGCCGTATTTTTTTATTTCATCATCTACAATGGGCCGGGGACCGACCAGGCTCATCTCGCCCTTCAAAATATTGATAAGCTGGGGGAATTCATCAAGGCTTGTTTTTCTTAAAAATTGTCCGATCCCCGTTATTCTGGGATCCCTCTTTAATTTGTGATCCGACTCCCACTGTTCCCTGGCCGCCGGGTCCGATTCAAGCAGCGCCTTTAACCGTTCCTCCGCATCAACCACCATGGACCGGAATTTATAGGCCTTAAAGCGGCTGTTGTTTATGCCTATCCTCGTTTGGCCGTAGAGAACCGGCCCCGGAGAGGTAAGCTTTACCAGCAGGGCGATAAGGATCAGCGCCGGAGAAACGATGATTCCCCCCAGGATAACAATGGCCAGATCCATGCATCGCTTGAGGGCCATGTTCCAGCCCATCTTGAGCTTGTGGCTTGTGGCAAAGCCGAGGATGCCGTCAAAGTCCCGGATTGTAGCCCAGATGTTGGTAACGCCGAAAAAATCCGGGATCAGCACATTATATCTGAAGGCCGAAGCCGACTGGTTAAGAAGATGGGCCAGCCTCTTGCTGCTCAGTTCCGGCATGGCTATGATGGCCATTTTTATGTGGAATTTTTTGACGATCTCCGGCCCCAGGCCGGTATCGTGGATAATGGGAATCCCCCGGTAATCCTCTTCACTGCCGGGATCGTCATCAAGGATGAGGACCGGAATATAGCCGGCTTCGTTTTTATTAAAAAGGCGGTCCACCAGAACACGGCTGGTTGTCCCGCTGCCGAAAATAACCGCAGGAATGCCGCCAAGCTTGGTTACGCCGAGCAGGTACCGCATGAGACTGCGGAAAAGGATCAGCAGTATGGGAGAGAAGATAAAGCTTAGAATAAAAGCGATGGAAACGGCGTCATAGCTGCGGTGTTCGATATAGCGGGAGAGGACTATGCCGCCGTAGACAATCAGGGCGCCGATGGAAAAACGCCGCAGTTCTTCGGCGGGAGCCAGGGAAATCCCCGGATAGAGGTGCAGAAAATAAAAGATTATAATGAAAATGGGGAGATAGGGAGAATAGGTTATAAAGGACTTAAAGTTAATCGCATGAATATCGTAGAGATTGACCAGAAAAAAGCCAATTCCGAAGGAGATCAGCACCGCGAACAGGTCGGAAATAATCAGGGCCGTGGCGGTCAGGGAAGAACTGGTCCGGTGGTATCTGGTTTTGTACCAACTTTCATATTCTCTTAAAAGCATGACCTAAGTATGAAGGAAAAAGCGGTTTTGTACAAGGTTCCAAACTTAAACGGGACTTGTTAGCCCCCTCAAGGCCGGGTAAAATGGGGATATGCCCCCTTCTTCCGTCCGGCGTATCGCCGTGTTTACCAAGCAGCTTGATGCGTGGAATTCCGGTTCCGGTCATCATCTTAATGAGATAATGGCCAAAATACTGGACCTTAACGGAGCAAGACCCCTTTCAAAACGATATGATTTTACTTTCATTCATTACAAACCAAGTGAAAATGTCATCTATAAACGCGTCAGGGAGCTGATCATTCCCCGGAACCCCCTGAGGGCCATAATGATCCTGAGAAAGGAACGCTTTGATCTGGTTCACTATACGCCCCTCACTATCTACGCCCCAATCTGGCTGGTACCCAATAAAAAGGCCGCTACGATCCATGGGGTAGAACAGCTCCTGATCCCCCGGTTTTTCAGCCCCCTTGAGATGTTCCACGAAAGGAAACTGGTTCCTCTCTTTGCCCGTAAAATGGACGGCATTTTGACCGTTTCAAACGCCACAAAACAGTATATGGTCAGGCATTTCCGGGTCAAGCCCGGACGCATAACTGTGGCCTATAACGGCATATCCCGGGAGTACCGCCTTCGGGACCGGGAGGATCTGGGTTCCCTTAAAAAGTACGGCGTCTCCGGCAGGTACGCCTTTCATATCAGCCGCTTTTCGGAGCGGAAAAATCCATGGGTTCTGCTTGAAGCCTTTGCGGTCTTTGTAAAAAAAACGGGCCTGGACCACCGTCTGGTCTGCGCCGGCAAAGGCTGGGACGGTCCCAAAGTGGCGGACCGGGCGGCGGCTCTGGGGATTTCCGGGCGGCTCATTACTCCGGGGTTTATCAGTGAGGATGAAGCGGGAGAGCTGCTGGCCGCCGCGGACTTTTTTGTCTTTCCATCCCTGGCGGAAGGGTTCGGTATGCCCAATGTGGAGGCTATGGCGGCGGGCTGTCCGGTCATTACCAGCGCCGCCTTTGCGATACCGGAGATCGTGGGAGATGCGGCGGCGGTGATCGAAAATCCTCTGGATGTTGAGGCCTTTGCCGAAGCTATGGGAGCAATCGCCCGGGACGGGGTCCTGCGGGAAAGCCTCGTCAGAAAGGGGCTGGAGCGGATAAAATTATTTTCCTGGGATGAAGCGGCGGAAAAGCTGATGGCCATGTACGACAGGATCTTGTCCGCCGGTATAGAGCGTTAAGCTTTGGCTTGCGCCGCTGCAGGCTGTGCGCGAAGGGCGGCAGCCGTACCGGGGCGGGCTAGGGGAGCGGCTTTTTCGGTTTTTCTCTGTAGAGGGATTTCAATTTTTCTATAACTTTATTTTCGTCAAATTCATTTTTCGCCTTTTCCAGGGATCGTTCCGAAAAAGAACGGTAACCTTCAGGATCATGCATGATTTTGAAGAGACATTCCGCAAAGGCTTCGGCGTCTCCCAATGGGGAAAGCCGGCCGGTCCTGCCATCCTCTATGACATCCCTGGTGCCGCATACGCCGGTGGCGATACAGGGGATGCCCATGCACATGGATTCCATGAGGGCCCGGGGTTTTCCCTCGGCGGTAGAGGTCAACACCGAAAGATCGCTCCTGTCCAGAAGCAGGGCCAATTCGTTTTTGTCTTTAATGCCGGTAAAGGTAATGATGCCGCCCAGCCCCTGTTTCTCCGCATATTCCGTAATCCAGGTTTCGCCTATTTCACCGGCACAGATTATGCTGAAGGCCCTGCCGGCGGCAGCTTCACCGTAGATCCGGGCCAGCTTTTTCCGCAGAAGAACTGCGGCGTCGATGAGCATGGCGTGATTTTTTTTGGGCTCCACCCGGGCAACGCAGATGATTACAAAGGGTCTCGGTACTTTATACTCAACCTGTTCCGCCGCCATGTCCTGGTTTCCGCCGCCGGCGGAAGGCGGATTCCCGCCGGGAACCTTGATTCCGTCCGTGGGGTACATACCCCGCCCCTTGGGGCGGTTAATCAGTGCAACGTCTACGAAATGTGGTATGTATCCCCACATATAATCACATTCCTCTCGGAACGAAGATACCCCGCTGCTTGCGGCGGGGTTCTTCATTATCCACCGGGGCAGGCTCCTGACCCTTGCCATGGGGGCCAGTTCTTTCAGGTTAATGCCGTTTCCGATATTGATCAGGAGAGCCCTTTTGTCCATGCCGGATTGACGGGCCTGCTCAAGTTCATGCTGATTCTGAAAAAGAATTACGTCGGAAAAGCGGGAAAGGATTATTTCAAGCCGGCGGAAAAGCCTGCTCTTGAGGCCCTGTACGGTATTGAAATAGAAGGAATGGACCTGATAGCAGACGTAGATCTTCTTTCCCGCCCTTATATTGTAAAGGGCGCAGCCTATACGGGAAACTGCCCCCGCCTTTGACGTATGGGCGTGGAGTACATCAACATTGAGACGCTTCAGCAGTTTAATAAAACGGAAAATTTCAAAGCAGGCGGTCAGCGGATTGAGCCCCCGGGACATGGGGAAAGGTTCAAAGGGTATGCCCATACCGGCAAAACCGCCGGTAAAAAAGGCTTCCCCGGGACAGGCAAGGTAATTAATAAAGCCGCCGCCGCCGTTAATTACGGAAACCCGGTATTCTAAAAGACGCTTCCCTCCCTGGGCGGTGGTGATGATATCAAGGACGGTAATTTTTTCCATACGAGTTTCTCCGGCATGCTGCGAATGCCCGGAACTGCCGGTTATAATGGCTTGTCAGGCAGGCAAAACTATGGCGTAAAATAATCAGGATGATAACTGCGGAACCACCGGGCAAATTGTTTAAGTCCCGTTTCAATGTCTGTGGAGGGCTGCCAGTTTAAGTCCCGTTTTGTATCTTCGATGTCTGCCTCGGTAGCAAGTACATCTCCCTTGGGAGGGGGGAGAAATTTTTTTACCGCCCTTTTCCCCAGGACTTCCTCAAGCAGTTCGATAACCGTACCAAGCCGTTCCGCATGGTTATTGCCCAGATTGTAGATCCTGTAGGGGGCGGAGGAAAAGGCGGGATCGGGATGGGCCGGATCAAAACCGGAACTTCCCCGGGGAATATGGTTTAAGGCAAGGATTATGCCGTCTGCAATATCATCGATATAGGTAAAATCCCGGAACATATCTCCATTGTTGTAGACTTCAATGGTTCTTCCCTCCATGATGGCTTTTGAAAATTTATAGTAGGCCATGTCGGGCCTTCCCCAGGGGCCGTAAACGGTAAAGAAACGAAGCCCCGTAACGGGAAGGCCGTAGAGATGGGCGTAGGTATGGGCCATCAGTTCGTTGGAACGTTTTGTAGCGGCGTAGAGGCTTACGGGATGATCCGCCCCCCGGCGGGGGGAAAAGGGCCTGTCGGCGTTTAGGCCGTAGACCGAAGAACTGGAAGCGTAGACCAGATGGGGTAGCGGAATATTCCGGCAGAATTCAAGGACATTGAAAAAGCCGGAAATGTTGGCGTCCATATAGGCCCGGGGATTTTCCAGGCTGTACCTGACCCCGGCCTGGGCAGCCAGATGGATAAAGCCGTCAATGCGGACTTCCCCGGCAAAGGCTTCGCATACCTGGAAGAAGACCTCCCGGTCTTCGGCCTTTACCTTAACAAAGCGGAACCGGGGATACCGCCCGCTTCCGGCGCTTTTACCGCAGCCTATATCCGAAGGGTTTATGCCCAGCTCCCGCAGACGATCCGCTTTTAGGGAAACGTTATAGTAATCATTGACGGAATCGATACCCAAAACGGCATGGCCCTGTTGAAGCAGTTTTTGGGCGGTAAAAAATCCGATAAATCCAGCGGCGCCGCTTACGATATAGTTCACGGGCCCATTCTCTCCGTATTTTTTTTCATGTCCTTCATTATTTTTAACATGATGAAAAAGAAGCCGCCGCAGTAAATAACCGCATAAAGGGCTATAACGATCCGCAGGCAGCCAAAGGCATAGGCCGCCGCCGAGAGGGGGACCAGAAAACCCGTGATGCCGGCGGATTCGGAAAATTTCCGCTCCCTCCCGGTTTTGCTCCGGGCCTCTCCGGCGGGCACGGCGGCGCGGTAACTTTGGAAGGCAAGACGCATAAGCAGGTTTCCCGCCAGGGCGGCGCCGGCGGTAAGGGTCCAGAAGGCTCCGCCCGGAAGAAGCCGCGGGAAGGCGGAAGCGGAGGCAGTCTCCGCCGGGAGGCGCGCTTCCGCACCGCCTATTCCAAGAAAAAAGGCGGCGTAGGCCACATAGCCCGAAACGGCGTCCACCCATTCGCCATAGGGACTGCCTTCCCCGATCCCGTTCCGCCGTCTTATGGTCCTTGCCATATTGCCGTCGGCGCAGTCCAGGATGCCGAAGAGAAAAAAGAAAAAGAAGCCAAGGTACGCCAGCGGAACGCCGCCAAAGGCCAGCAGAAAAAAACCGGCCATGGAAAGAACCGTCGAAATATACGAAACTCCGTTCGGGGACAGCCCCAGGGATAAAAAAATTTTCGCAAACGGGAAAGACAGGGGCCGCAGTACAAATCTGGTCCAGGGTCCGTCGGCGGCCTTTTTTTCAGGAACATAGGAGGAGGTGATCTCTTTGAACGAATAGGATTGTTTCATCAGTTACAACCCTTTATTTCGGCGATGATCGTCTCAAAACGGGCCGGAAGCTCCTCAAGCTGGGAACAATAGGCGTCAAAGGCGCTGCGGATAATTTTCCTCCGTTGTTTTTCATTGTCCAGATAAGCGCCGGCCGTGCTTAGAAGATCTTCCCCGTCCCAGGAAAAGGAAGCGTAAGTTTCGCCTTTTATAAAGATGTCGGGCCAGGTTTCCAGATGATCCATATCGGGCTTGAGGAGCAGAGCCCCGGCCCTGACGGCCTCGAAGTCTCTTACGCAGAGCTCTCCCCATCCGAAGGGGGAGAGGACTATCCTGGAGTCCAGAAGCTCCCGGTTATACCGCCTCTGACTGGTCTCGCCAGTAAGAAAGCGGCGGTCGCCTTCAATCCTTGAAAGGATCAATTTTCTTTGGCAGGCAATGGAAGGCCGGCCGGCAAGACCCATCCGGGCATGCACGCTGATGCCTCCCGTATTGGCCGTCAGGGGATCGGCGGGAAGTTTTTTTCGGGAGTAGAAGTTCCTTGCCGCCCGGATGCCGAATATTCTTGCCGCCAGGGTTCCGGCCCGCTGCCGGAACTGTTCCCGGGGAAAGTCGCCGATCCCGATATTCCAGGAAAGGCGCAGCTTGTCAAGCTGGCGAAGATCCTCAAGCGCCGGCCATTCCCTCGGATTATCATCGATGACGCCGTAATGACGGTGATAATAATCGGAGTAGAGTTCTTTTCCATAAAGGGATCTGGTATACAGGGAACGATCTTTGAAGAGGGCCTTGGTATAAAAAAGGTTTACATAGGGCAGTACTTCAAGCCGGGGTATGCCCCCGCCGGCGTCATCGTGGAAAAAAGCAATGGTCCGGTATTTCTTTCTAAGCCCTTCCATCAGGGAAAGATCAACATAATCGGGCTTGATAAAACGGCGGACCATAATGAGGATCTTGTTTTTATCCCGTTCAAGGCAGTATTCAGGAGAGGAAGTAAAGATAAAACGTTTTGTGTTTCCGAACAGAAGGAAGGGGTAGAGGGAATAAAAACAGGCTATACGGTCCAGAAGGACAAGAACGGTTATTTTTTCCATGGGGTTTTTCAATACGTTGAAGGTTCTTCAGTGGAATATGACTGGGTTTTTGAAAGGATTTAATTCTACTGTACCGGTCCGTCTTGTTTTCCGGCTTTGGCTTTGTCTCCGGCCATTTCAAAAACAAAAATTTTTTGCAGGCAGTATGAAACAAAAGCGATAAAAACCGAAGCAATGGCCTGACTAAAATAGATATTCATTGACAGCTTTGAAATAAACAAATAGAGAATACCCTCATTCAGAATAAAAAGCAGACCGTAGGAAACGATCATACGGTATACCATTCTGAACGTTATAGTCTTTTTAAGTTTAAAGGTAAAACGAAGGTTTACAAAAAGACTGAATAAAACCGCAGAAAGATAATCAAAAAAAAGGGCTATATAGTAAGGAACGCCCAGAAAAACAAACAGAGAAAAAATGCCGTAAGCCAGCAGAGTATTTGCAGCGCCCGCCAGGCCGAACCTGAAAAGTTCCATTACTATGCCGAACTTTTCAGAGAAACTCCGTTGTTCCACTGAACCGGTATTTTTTTTAATCATGTTTATAAAAGGTTTTAATTGCTTCTACAACTCTGTTTATTTCTTCTGAATTTATGCCATACCAAAGGGGAAGCCGCAGAAGGCGGTTACTCTCCCTGGTTGTCCATTCATCCCTGCCGGAGAAGATGCCATAACATTTTCCCGCCGGAGAACTGTGCAATGGTATATAGTGAAAGGCGCTTCCGATTTCCCTTTTTTTAAGATATTCTATAAGGGTGGACCGTTCTTCTAAATCCTTGGTTTTTATATAGAAAAGATGGGCATTATGTTCCGTATCCCGGGGAAGAAAGGGTAGTTCTATTATTCCGTCCCTTGCAAGTCCGCTTAAGCCGTCCATGTAGAAATTCCAGGATTTAACACGATCTGCTTGAATGGTTTCGGCGCTTTCAAGCTGGGCAAAGAGGTAAGCCGCATTCAGCTCCGACGGAAGGTAAGAAGATCCTCTGTTTACCCAGGTATATTTATCTACCATTCCCCGCAGAAACCGGGACCGGTTGGTTCCCTTTTCCCGGATAATTTCCGCAGCTTCAATATAGCGCTCGTCATTGATAATCAGCAGTCCTCCTTCGCCGCAGGTAATGTTTTTCGTCTCATGGAAGCTGTAACAGCCAAAGGTCCCCAGGGAACCGGACATGCTGCCCTTGTAACGGGACATAAAACCTTGAGCCGCATCTTCGACAACGGTAATCTTTTTTGGTTTTGTAATTGCGAAGACTGCATCCATATCGCAGGATACTCCGGCATAATGCATGACAACTACGGCCTTTGTTTTTTCGTTTACCGCCGCCTCAAGCTTTGAGACATCCATGTTCATAGTTTCCGGGTTGATATCAATAAAAACAATTTTTGCACCCCGGAGCACAAAGGCATTGGCGGTCGAAACAAACGTAAAAGAAGGAAGTACCACCTCATCTCCTTCTTTGATATCCAATAAGAAGGCGGCCATCTCTAAGGCGTGTGTGCAGGAGGTGGTTAAAAGCGTTTTTTTTGCCGGAATATACTTTTCGAACCAGTTTTGGCATTTTCGAGTGTATTCCCCGTCTCCGCAGATTCTGCGGTTTTTTATTACTTCTGCAATATAGGAAACTTCTGTTCCAACAGCGGTGGGGACATTAAAAGGGATCATGCTTCGTCCGTCTCTTTGCCTAAAACAACATCTTTTATGACATATTGGGGTCTTTTATTTAAATACAAGTACGCCCTGCCCAAATATTCCCCAATCAGACCAAGAAAAATCAGATTACTTCCTCCGAGGAGAAGCATTAAGACTACTAAGGTGGTCCAGCCCTCAATAACCCTGGCGGTAATAAAGTATTCTACAAGATACCAGATCATTAATATGAATCCGGCAGATGCAATCAGCGAACCAAGTACAGAGACTATGCGAAGCGGAAAGATTGAAAAACTGGTGGCAAGTTTCATGAAAACTTTTATTGATTTTAAAAGGGTATAATTGCTTTTTCCAAGGAACCGCTCGTGATGTTTAATGTCGATCTGGGTAATATTGCGGGTTATGGTAAAAATAAGGCCATCCACATAGGGATAGGGGCCATCGTACTTTATGATTTCACGAACTACATCCTGACACAGAACCTTGAAGGGGGAAAGATAAATATTATCCGGTTTTCCGATAATCCGGTTAGCCGCTTTTCCGTTAAACCAGCTGCCCAAATTCTTCCATAGGGCCTGTTTCTTTTTGGGAAAACGGGCATAACAGACATCGGCTTTCGTTTTGATGCAGGCATCCCTTAATGCAGAAATATCATAGGGGGAATGCTGAAGATCGTCATCCATGATAACTACATGAATACCCCGGGAAATTTTGAGCCCTGCCATAATGGCGTTATCCTGGCCGCTGTTTTTTCTAAGATTTACGGCAACTAATTGCCTGTACCGGGAAACCATATCAAGGATGACTTCCCAGCTTTTATCGGCACTTTCGTCATTGACTAGGATAATCTCGTTTCGTAATTCCTTAAGCGCATCATCAAGCTGACGAAGGAGTTCCGGCAAAACGTCTTCGCTGTTATATACGGGAATTACAACACTTAGATCCAAATTGGCATCCATAACTTACTCTTCCTTGTCTGCCAGCCACCAGGGGTTCTTCCGGGCCCATTCTATGGTTCTGCGCACCCCTTCTTCAAGCTGAATCCCGGCTTTCCAGCCAAGGAGGCGGAGGGCCTTTTCAACTTTGGGAATACGCCGGGGAATATCCTCATAACGTTCACCGTATTCTTTTTGGGTGTTAAAAAGCTTATAACCGATGGTACTGTCCGCCGCCTTCAGGATGGTTTCCACCACTTCCTTCATGGAAACTTCCACGGAGTTTCCCAGGTTAAAATCCTCTCCATCCGCCCTGGGGTTGGAAGCCGTTTCAACGAGTCCTCCGATTATATCGTCGATGTAGGTAAAACAGCGGGTCATGGCGCCGTCGTCGTAGAGCAGGGGCTGTTCATTGCGGAGCACCTTGTAGACGCTTTGAGATACCACAAAGTAGGAATTCTGCCGGGGACCGTAGGCGTTAAAGAAACGGACAATGGAAAAGGGGAGGCCGCATTGGCGGCGTATGCCGTAGAGCATGTGCTCGCACACAGCCTTGCTGCTGGAATAACTCCACCGGTCTACCGATGTGGGGCCGAGTACCCGGTCCCCCTTCTCGTCCCAGGGTACGCTGGGATTCTTGCCGAATATCTCGCTGGTACTTGAAAAAATCACTCTGGTTCCGTATTCCCTGGCCAGCTCCAACAGATGTTTGGTTCCTACCACGCTGATGTCGATAAGTTTTAAGGGATCGGCAATATAATGCTTAATCCCGACCACCGAAGCAAGATGATAGATTGCCTGGGCCTTGGGCCGCCAGAATTTTTTAAGGGATTCTTTATCCCGGATATCTCCCTCAAAATAATGAAAGCCGGGGTGGTTTTTTACGGCGGAAAGGTTGTCGGCCCGTTCCAGAGGTAAAAAATCAAATACGTGAACTTCGTTTCCGTCCGCCAGCAGTTTTTCAGTCAAATGGCTTCCGATAAAACCGGAACCGCCGGTGATCATAAAAAGCGCGTCCTTCATCGGCCGACTCCTTTGTAGCGCAGTTTTGCCGCACGCATTTGTTCTATCTTGTCTTTGTCAAAAAACATTCTGCCGTCAAAAATCAAAGCCCCGGGTTTGACTAGTTCCGCCAGTTTTGTAATTTCAATTTCATGGAAATTTCGGTGACCCGCAAGGAAGGCTGCGCAGTCGGCTCCCTCAAGGGTCTTTTCGATATCCGCCGATACGGGAAGATCCGTTACCAGTCTGGCGTCATGATCCCCGGTCCAGGGATCGCAGACGGCAAGATTGTACCCAAGCCTGCGCAGCTCATCGATTACCGGTTTGGCGGGAGTAAAACGGCAGTCTCCGGTATTGTTTTTAAAGGCAATGCCCAGGACGGCGATTTTTTTCTGCCCCCGGTTGCCTTCCCCGGACGAAAGGACGGCGTCTATTTGGGCGGCGGAATAGGCGGGCATACTGTCGTTTACTTCCCGGGAGGTCCGGGGTATTTTCAGTTCAAGTCCAAGCCCCCTGCCCATATGCTGTACAAACCAGGGATCCTTGGTAAGGCAGTAACCGCCGACGCCGACCGAAGGAATGAGGATATTAACGTTATGACTGCCCTTGGGAAGGGAATTGGCGGCCTTGATAACGTCAAGGACATCGATGTTCATTTTGTCCGCCAATTTTGCCAGTTCTCCCGCCAAAGCAATGTTAAGATCTATCCAGAGATTATCCGCAAGTTTAACCATTTCGGCGCTCCGGGCGTTTCCAACGGTAATAACGTCAACCCCCAGGGATTCCTTCCAGAATTCCGCCGCCGCCGCAGTGCTTTCATTGTCGATACCGCCGACAACCACGGGAATACTCAGGAATTCCTGGATGGCCCGGCCTTCGGCAAGCCGCTCGGGACAAAATGCAAGGCGTATATGTCTATTCTGCAGTATGGGCCCCACCACGTCCGATGTCGTACCGGGGGGAACGGTACTTTTCAACATGACCAGGCTTCCCGTTTTGACATAGGGTTTGATTGATTCCGCCGCCGCCTTTATCTGCCGCAGATCCGGTTCGTAGTTGTCCGACAGGGGAGTGCCTACGGTAATAACGAAGACCTCGGCCTCCGCCGCCCTTGAAACATCGTTACTCAGCTCAAGCAGACCCCTGGAACGGACCCGCAGGATCAGTTCTTCAAGGCCCGGTTCATTAAAGGGGCTTTGATTGTTCTGTACCGCATTAAGTATTCTCGGATCCTTCTCTATCCCCAGAACCCGGTGTCCCCGGTCCGCCAGGACAGAACCGATAACCGAACCTATGTAGCCAAAGCCGACAATAGCTACGTTTTTTTTGGTCATACCTGCTCCCTCAAGTTTTAAAAAGCGTTATAGTCCGGTATATAATCCCCGGCGTCGTAATAGGTATCACAGATGCCCATTAGTATACAATCGGATGAAAAATCGTACATTTCCTTCCAGGTCATCGGCAGGCACAAAAGAGCAATGTTAGGCTTGTCAAGGATAAAGGATTCCCTCTCGCTGCCGTCATCAACCATTATGGTACAGCTTCCATTTACCGCAATAAAAGAAATGGCCGATTTTTTGTTGGCATGCTTGCCCCGGACAGCACCGGCATTCATGCCGGACATATAAAATATTCTTGCTATTTTGTAGGGAAGCTGTTTTTCAGCCTCAACAGCGATAAGGGAGCCCCGTTCATCGCCGTTGATTTTAAATTCTATTAATCCGGCCTTTTCCATTATCTTTCCCTGAGAATAGCTCTGAGGTAATCCCCATAACCCGAAGACGAGAGGGATTCGGCAAGTTTTAAGATCTGTTCCCTGCCGATATAGCCCTTATTATAGGCAATTTCTTCTATACATGCAATTTTCAAGCCCTGTCTTTTTTCGATGGTCCTGACAAAGTGGGACGCCTCAAGAATAGATTCATGGGTGCCCGTATCGAGCCATGCAAAACCCCGGCCCAGGAGCTCCACGTGGAGCTTTTTTTCTTCGAGATAGATCCGGTTGATATCGGTGATTTCCAGCTCCCCCCGGGCTGAAGGACGTATGCTCTTGGCAGCGGCAACCACGTCATTATCGTAAAAGTAAAGGCCGGTGGCGGCATAATTCGATTTTGGATTTTCAGGTTTTTCTTCAATACCGAGGACATTGAAGTTTTTATCGAATTCGATGACGCCGAAATTTTCGGGATCATTTACATAGTAGGCAAAAATAGTCGCCCCGGTTTTGCGGGCGGCAGCCAGGTCCAGGGCGTCGGAAAAACCCTGGCCGTAAAAAATATTATCCCCCAGAATCAGGGAGACCCTGTCTTTCCCGATGAAATCTTCCCCCACAATAAAGGCTTCTCCGATGCCGTTAGGCCGGTCCTGTACCGCATAGCTGATTTTGATGCCCAGAAAGGAGCCGTCGTCAAAGAGGTCTTTGAAGCGTTCAATGTCCTTCCCTGTAGAGATGATCAGTATATCCCGTATCCCCGCCAGCATGAGAACCGAAAGGGGATAATAGATAAGGGGCTTGTCATAAACCGGAAGCAGTTGTTTGGTGATGACCCTGGTTACCGGAAACAGCCGGGACCCGGTCCCGCCGGCCAGTATGATTCCCTTCATGGTTCCCTCCCAATTACTGCCGCCGGCGGCGAAAGAATTTCAAAAGCATCATTCTCCCATATTTTTTCATATTTTTCTTCCTCAAGAAAATTACGAAGAATGACGCGGTTGGCCTCTGCGGTTTCAGAACGGTTTACGGAGCCGCTTTTGGGCCAGCCGGAACTGCGCATTTCGATCTTTGCCAGTACCGCCAGGGGAAGTTCCGGCCTTTCCCGCCGGGCCTTATCAAGATACTTTTTGAATTCAACGGGCAGGTAAAGAATGGGCCAGGGGTTGTAAAGGTAAGGCCGGGTTCCCATAAGAAAATGTACCATGGGGATACTTTCGTAGGTAAGGAGAACGGCGCCCGGATGCGTCCGCCTCCCCAGTTCGGCCGCCAGGGACTCTACGGCGGCGGCCCTTTCGGGAGTGGTAAGCATACCCCTCAGCATGGAATGATCCACAAAGGCGTTCATCTTCCAGCGCAGGGAATTATCCCGGTATACATTGCGGATGGTAAAGGGAACCGCATAGGCCGTATAAATGACTATAACAAAGGAAATAATATTTCTTTTGGCCGTTTTATTGAAATGTAACTTTGATTCTTTAACCGCTTTGTTTTTACAAAAGGTTAAAAGGACGATCGTATTTTCGGGCAGTTCATACCAATACCAGCATACCAGGGGCAGCCCAAAAATAACCGAATAGGAACTCACCTTCATGCCCGTATCGGAGCCGATTGAGAGAATAACCATAAGGATGACAGCCGTTAATGCCAGCAGTTTCTGGGCTTTGTATTCACCGCCCAGAAAGAACATAATCTGAAGACAGGTGATGGCGATAAAACCTGTTATGGGATATATGAGGATCATCGATTCCGGCCAGAAACGCAGCCAGGTCAGGGAGAAGGTAATCATGGCAACGGCGGCATAAATAAAAAATTGAGCATATTTAAGATTAATTTTTTTTATGAGAAAATGGGCAAAGCAGGAAAGAACGGTCATCGATGATCCGGCGAACAGGGCCCTTGCCCAATCGAGGAAGAATTTTTTTTCAATGGTTCTACTTCCGTAATGGGACAGATCCTCCTTTGCTCCAAAGAAGAGATCAAAAACGGCGGCCCTGTACAGATCGAAATGTCCCAAAACGGCCATCAATGCCAATACAACGATTAAGGCTGAAACCCAGCCGAGAATAAAGACCGTCATCTGTTTTGCCGGGCCGCTATTGGCGGCGGAGAAAAATTCCCCCCCGGGAGCTTTTTCCGGCCCGGGTTCCAGTAACCATGCGTAGAGGATCACCGCTGAAAAGAAAATGCTGAGGAGATTAGGCAGCCTTGCAAAAACCGAAAGGCAAGAGGCTGCTCCCGAAAGGTACAGAAGAAGCATTTTCCTGCGGTTTATACCGGCCAGGAGAAGAACGGCGCCAAGGGTCAGGAACAGCATGGAAATATTATTGTAGTGGATAACCGTAATCTTACTGGGAAAATGAAGCGCCATACCCAGAACAAGGGCAAGAAAAAGGCATCTATCCGAAATCGAAGGCTCCGGTATGCCGCTGCCTCCCCGGAGTATGCCGGATGCATTTTTATATATACGGTATACTAAAAATGCGGTGAGCCAAAATATAAGAACCGCCGCTATTTTAAACGAAAGCAGTCCTCCCCAGCCAAAAAGCTTATACCAAATTCCGCCTATGATATTGGGAAGCCAGAGATGGAACCAGTATGAAACGCTTCCGGGATCAAAAAACATCTGCTGATAATTTGACAAAACCCAGCCGGTATCGGTAAAATCTATCCCTTGAAACATAAGAAGGATTGGGACGATTATAAGAAAAAAAACGCTTAGTTTCTTTGAGGGGAAATTATTTGTTTTCATTTGCGGCGGGAGAATCATTTACAGGGTCCAACATGTTAGCATCTTCCAACTGATTCCCTTTTTTAAAGACAATAAATTTCTGTGCAAAAAAAGACAAGCTTACCGACACCGACAGGGCGATGAGCTGTCCAATGTATGAATTGAAATGTAATTTTTCCACAAAAAAGACAAGCAGGGAAAAATTAATTCCCAAAACCAAAAGATAAAAACCCACCATTGAGAAGATCATGCGAAATGTTATTCCCCCGGTGTGATGAAAGGTAAAATGTCTGTTTAGAAAAAAACTGAATGTGATTCCGAAACAGTATTCAAGAACAAGGGCAATTTTATAATCTGTTTTGAAAAACACCATCCCGGAATAGATGGCGTAAGTAATGGCAGTATTAATTATTCCAATTATATTAAAGGAAATCAGTTCTTTGAATGTTTTCGTATAATTAATAGTTTTTATGATTCTTAAAATCCTTGTAGCGCATTTTTTTCCGGTTATTAGCGTCGAATATGGAATTATTTACAAAATAAAATTTAATTTTTTTAAGAAAAACAACCGCCGCCAATCCCATAAAAAGTGAAAAAAGCATACTTCCCGTTCCGGGATCGATATATAATAAAAACATATTACAAGCGCCCATCCGTCAGTGCCCTGTCAAGCAGGGCTTTAACGTCAAAGACAATATGATTTTCCCTTAGAAGGGACGGGATGTCGATGTCGTTGAACTGATCGTGGGCAACGGCTAGGATTACGGCATCAAACTTTTTTCCGGGTTTGCAGGTTATGATGTCAATGCCGTATTCATGTTTAACCGTATCCCTGTCCGCAAGAGGATCGTATACCGAAACGGCAAGGTTATAGTCCTTTAGGGTATTATAGATATCCATAACTTTGGTATTGCGGATGTCGGGACAGTTTTCCTTAAAGGTAAGACCGAGGATCAGAATGTCCGCCCCCGTCATTTGAATGCCTTTTTTTATCATTAATTTTATAACCCGGTGAGCCACGTATTCGCCCATCCCGTCGTTCATTCTTCTGCCGGCAAGGATGATTTCGGGATTGTATCCGTATTTTTGGGCGCACTGGGCCAGGTAATAAGGGTCAACTCCAATACAGTGGCCGCCGACCAGGCCCGGCGTAAAGGAAAGAAAATTCCACTTGGTCCCGGCGGCTTCCAATACATCCCTGGTGTCAATACCCATACGATCAAATATCTTTGCCAGTTCGTTGACAAAGGCAATATTAATATCCCGCTGGGAATTTTCTATTACTTTTGCCGCCTCGGCAACCTTGATTGAAGGCGCCAAATAGGTCCCCGCCGAAATTACCGATCCGTAAACTTCGTTGATTTTTTTACCGGCTTCCGGCGTTGAGCCGGAGGTAACCTTTTTAATATTGTCAACCCTGTGCAGCTTGTCCCCCGGATTGATCCGTTCCGGTGAATACCCGGCAAAAAAATCAACATTGAAACGCAGCCCCGATATTTTTTCTATTATCGGCATACATTCATCTTCGGTAACGCCGGGATAAACGGTAGATTCATAAACGACGATGTTGCCCTTTGTGATAATCTTTCCAACGGTTTCGCTTGCCTTATAAAGGGGGGTTAAATCGGGATTATGGTTTTCATCAACCGGCGTCGGTACCGATACAATGTAGAAATCACAATCTCTGATATGGTCAATGTCGGAAGTGCATAAAAGGCCCTTTTGCAGCGCCGGTTGCAGCAGATCGTCCGGAACCTCCATGGTGGCATCGTGTCCCGACATCAGCGTTTTTACCCGTTCCCGGTTTATGTCGAATCCTATGGTTTTATATTTGGTTGAAAATAAACGCGCCAGGGGAAGGCCCACATAGCCAAGTCCGATTACCGCAATTTTTACCGCTTCCATAACAATCCTATCTAAGATTATCCCAATACCACTTTACCGCTTCTTGTAAGCCGCGCCGCATGTCGAACCGGGGGGCGTATCCAAGAAGCCGTTTTGCTTTATCAATATCCGCCAGAGAGTGGGGAATGTCCCCGGCCCGGTAATCCCCGTAAACCGGCTTGATATCCGCTATGGCCGGATCATACCCGCTCAAATATTCTTTCAAGTAGGAAACAAGCTGATTCAAACTGGTTTGTTCGCCACAGGCTGTGTTATATACCTGGTTAATAGCTTCCGGATTATCCGTCTTTATGGCCAGACCGTTCATTTGCACCACATTGTCAACATAGGTAAAATCGCGGCTGTATTCGCCGCCGCCGTTGATCCGTGGACTTTCATGCCGTATCAGCTGCTTTACAAAAAGGGGAATTACCGCAGCATAAGCCCCAAAAGGATCCTGCCGCCGCCCAAAAACATTGAAGTAGCGTAGGCCGATACACTCCATCCCATAGGTTTTGAAAAAGACATCGGCATAGAGCTCGTTGACCAATTTGGTAACCGCATAGGGGGAAAGGGGCCGCCCTATATTGTCTTCCCTCTTGGGTAGCGCCGTACTGTCGCCATAGGTTGAAGAACTGGCGGCGTAGATAAAACGCTTAACCTTTGCGTCCCGGGCGGCAACGAGCATGTTGATAAATCCTGAAATATTAACTTCATTTGTCGTAACAGGATCGTTTATTGATCGGGGGACCGATCCTAATGCCGCTTCGTGCAGGACAAATTCGGCCCCCTCCGCCGCTCTTCTGCAGTCCCCAATATTGCGTATGTCTCCTGCGATCAAAGTGAAGGAAGCGGGGTATTGGGTGAAAAAGGGCAGTATGTTATCCATCTTCCCGGTGGAAAAATTATCGAGACAGACGACATGGTGATTGTTTTGCAGCAGATGTTCGCACAGATTGGAACCGATAAACCCGGCTCCGCCGGTCACCAATATTCTCATGACCTCAATACCTCCGGGGTTCCATCTGCGGCAAGATAATTCCGCATCGCCGACTCAAACCGCTCCGCCCAGTCGAAACGATGA
This sequence comes from Treponema sp., assembly GCA_031275035.1. The sequence goes on along the minus strand of JAISPH010000145.1, from coordinate 10,410 downwards.
ACTTCCGCCCGTTCTGAGCAAAGCATCCTGATTTTCTTATAGAAATCTCTGTCGGTAATGCACCGTTCTATTTTATCGGTCATTTGGCCAATGTCGGCGCTTTTGAAAAGCAGTTCTTCATAACCCAGCAGATCCGGAACGCCCCCAACGGCGGAAGCAATAACGGGACAGCCCGCATGGAGGGCTTCGAGCACGGTATTGGGAAACGCGTCATAAAGGGTAGGGTAGACCAGCAGATCGCAGTCTGCAAGATACGGGAAGGGGTCCCTGAAACCTTCGAGAAAAACCATTTCTTCAATGTGAAGTTTTTTGATAAGCCTTAAAACAGGATCGGTATTTTCCAGACGCCCCAGGGCATAGCACTTCAGAAAACCATAACCCCTTTTCTTCAAAAGCTCCAAAGCCTTCAATAGTTCCCAAAAACCTTTGCCGGCGGAAAGCAAACCTATGTAAACAATCTTCCGTATCTCCGAAGAACAATTGCGGTTCTCCCATTTGGGCCCATACCAGGAACCAAGATTGCCGGGGATGACAACAGTTTTCTTTACCGGACATTTTGTTCTCCGCAAAAAACAGTCCCGGTCAACAGTATTTTGAAACGTGATAAGTTCTGCATGGCGGGCAGCCTTTTTTTCCCTATGCCGGTTTACCGGTTCGTATAGCAGGGAAAAAAGAAAATCTCTCATTTCCAGGCTTCCGTGGTTCCGCATAATGCGGGCCCGGTCAATATCATTGGCGCGAAAAGCATAAAACAGCGGCAGCTCCAGTTTTTTTTTCAAAAAAAGAGCTGATTTTAACTGGGTGTCGCCAAATATAATAATGAACTGTGGAGAACCGGCGGCGTCTTTTATTTTAATATAATGCCTTTTAAGGCCCTGTCTGAATAAATACGAAGCCGGCGGAAAACTGCGGCGTTTGTATTTTATTGATACTTCTATTTTATTAAACGCCTTGGGACTGTAATCAAGAAAACTGTTCATAATGACATGCACGGTATTTCCGCGGATGGAAAGTTCTTCCATCAGTTCCAAATAACGCCTGTTACCGCCGGTCCTCAACTGATTATTTAGAAATATTCCAAGAATGGTCATAATTAATCCATATGTCTACAACAATGAAAGTTACTTGAGATTTGCATAGTGCGTTTCAAAAACATTAATATTTTTATCGCCCCTATAAGATTTTACTATGGCTACACCCGCTCTGGTGACCGAAAAAGAAAAAAATATAAACATTATAATGGCAAACAATTTTCTGTTTCTTAGAATCATTTCTGGAAATGTTATTTGTTGAAAAAGACTTAACAAGGCAATAATGAGGAAAATCGAAACAGGGAAAAATGTTCTGTTTGAAAATACGGGGCTCAGTAACATTGAGTAGGCAGCAGTGATCCCCGCCAAAAGAAACAATACGGAAAATAGGTTTATTGTTCTTTTTTGATGGTAAAATATTTCTATTCCAAGAATAGAAGAAAATCCCGTTAATAAAAACCCCGAATTAAGAAAAAACCTTTGAGTTGTCGGAATAAATCTGATAATCACCCGTTTAAAAAAACCATATTGGTAAACAATTTCATAAGAATTTAACCTTTCATAATTCCCAGGAGCCACAATAAGTATTATAAAACCTGTCAAAAAACCTATCGTTCCTAAAATTTCAAACAATACAGGCCTTTCTTTTCTTTTTAATTTAAATATAAAATATGAAAATAATAGTACAAATACAGCAGCGGCAACATTTTCATAACTTAATCCTGCCAATAACCCTAGAATTAAATACAAAAGACTTTTGAAAAAATTAATATTATAATCATGGATGCGGCATTTTTTATGTAACGGCACGAGAAAAAAAAGAATGATAGTTAAAGGCCATAAATAAAAACAACTTCCCGTGAGCCATAGAAGATTTTGACCCCATGCGGGAACAGTATACCATGCAAAAATGTTAATGGCTCCATATAAAAATACATTTATTTTTTTTATAGTACCTGTTATATGAAAATACATTAGTAAGGTAAATAAAATATAAACAATCGTATTTGCTATATTAAAAATATTTTTGCCCAAAAATACAAAAAATTGGGTTAAAAAGACAGCAACAATTCTTCCTCCGTGAAATCCTCCTGTCGTATTATTAGGACCCATGTAATAATTATAAATCGATGGAAAAATATCAAAGACAGATTGTACTTTTTCTTGCGTACCCGATATATATTCCCAACAAAAATCATCAGTAATTTTGATGGTGAAAAAATTCATTAGGAAAAAAATTGTTATTGTAACAGAAATAACAAGAAAAACATAAAAATCAATATGTGGTGTTTTCATTGAGTTCCTTTTTTGATAGAAAATGACTCCCATTCCCGCTAAAATACCACATGTTTGGCAAAATAGGTTTATGGGAGAAGGTAAAATAACGGAACACAAGTTTCATGGTTATAATTTTACCACAGGTTTCCAAAGGGATATATAAAAATAATACCTATTGCCTTGTGGATCCTTGTGGATATGGATAATTTTTCTATTTTAGCAAACGCCCACTTGTGATTAATGATATAGTTTCGTGTTCCCGCAATTAGAAAGCAATTAATACTAGCAGGTATTTCCGATAAACCGATTTTATTGCGAAGCATTTGGTTTAATACCCCACAGCTTGCTGCGGCTCAAATAAAGCAACGCTTTCAAAAATTTGGTATTAAACCAGACGGTACTATAAACTTCCTATCGAACGAGCCTCCCCATAAATACGGCAACGCTTAGGATACCCCGGAACAGAGCTCCGGGGGAGGCTCATTATTTATTTTATGTACCGGAAAGAATCTTCAAACGTCTTGTTTTTATATCCCTGATTATATAACGTTCCGAATAGTTAATAGTATGGGTACAAACCGCATGTAAATTACGTTCAGGATAGATGGTTTTAATTATCCGCTCTTTGTATGAAACAGGGCTTAATTCAACAATCTCGTTGATGTGAGTTCTTTCACCGTATTCTTTTATGCAGCTTTGGGCTGGCCGGTTTAGGGCGCCCGTTTCCCTGTTGATAAACACAACCCCCGCCATGCGGCTGTTCGCGGGATCGCAGGATATTGGATTCTTCGGATGGGGGGTCCAAACATCCGAAGGAAAGGCGTCCGCATAAAAGGCCGACAGGTTCTGATTTGCCGGCGTCGTCTTTGAACTAATGGATGTAAATAACCACCATCTTCCATCGTGGGAAAAAACAACAGAATCCACCGCATCAACGTTATTCATTAAGGTAGTTTCATACATCCATGTACCGGGGAAATTAACAGATCGGTATAGATCAATAGTTTTGTTTTCGTGGGATTCAGGCGTCATGTACCATGTTTTTTGTCCGTTTTTTATTACGGGAAACACATGGGGAAAAGAAAGGTGATACTTTTTTTCCAGAATGGGAATAAATTTTGAGTAACTTAAATCAGGATACAGTTCAAGGTAACCAAGCGTGCCATTATTGTAAGCTATCTGCTGTTCAATAAAAAGGTAGGTTTTGCCGTTGTCATGTACGGGAAACGGATCTGCCCAGATATGGTTTTTAGGCGGTACGATATGAACAAGCGCCTTTTCGTCGAGGCCGCATACCAGCAGTGACCATTGTTCCCGAAAGAAGCATTTAATGACTTTCCGTTTAAGACGCTTTGCAGTCAATTACATTCTCTTTTTCTTGTTTGTCAGTTTCTGAAGAAAAGCAGCCGCCTTCCCCGGAAATGTTATGGGAACAAGGCAGGTGTACTCGCATTGTTTTACACCACCGAATGACTCTTTGAACTGATTTATTGCGAGCTTTTCTGCATCGGTTTGTCCCCCGTACCAGCCGCCAAAGTCATAATAATCCAACCCCATGTCTTTGGAGTATAATATGTCATCCCAATGCAATAAACGGTTCGCCCTGCCGGTTAAATTTCTGAATTCGGAATCGGCGCTTTTACGAAAATGCGATGCTGATTGATGAAGACGGGATCGACCGTCCGATATTACATAGGCGTGTACCGCATAAATAGTAGATTTATCTGCATTAAACGCATATCTTATGCAGAAAGTTCCGCCGTTATAAAACTGTTCAATGTCGGAAAAAGTTATCGAAGACCGGTCTTTTGTGGAAGAAAATTCATTAAAGTAATCTATATATTGCGCTATCTTTTCTTCGTTTTTTTCATTGGCTTCAAGAAATGTACCGCATAGCACCCCATCCCTTTCCGTTGCCCTATTTATTTTATAGCGGGTATTTTTGCCAATATTGGCAAATAAAACTTCTTCCGGTGCCTTTAGATCTATCAGAATCGTATAACGTTCTTCAACAAAGACCGCATCTTTATGCTTTTGACCGGTAAATTTATATTTAAGAATGTCGTGTTTTTGTTCCGGCCTTTCCTGGCAATTATACCACACTTCGGCTATTTTTATAAATTTTTTATTTCGATAGTAGATCATTATTTTTTCCGAAATTTTCTTAGAATTGTGTGTAAAATTCCTCCATAGGGAACCAGTCCGTTTAATATCTTTTCAATGTTTTGAATTTCCCCAGCGTTTAAGGTCCATGAGGGTTTTCGGGATGCCATTTTCAGATCAATATAATTTTTTTTAAGTATTGGAATAAAAGATGGAGGAATAACATAGTAGTTCTCGTACAGCAGATCGGCAAATAATTGTCCTTGTTTTTGATTCTGCGCGTTTCTCCAGGTGGCGGCAAAGTGGTGGCATAAACAGGTATTTTCGCTGTAGGCAGACAACATCATATTATTATTGTAATTTGTGGTCGGTGAAAAATAATCCTGGCTGTATATTTTAATTCCACCGGTTATAATAGTTTGGCTTAAATCAAAAAAGCAGCCCTTCCTGCTTAGTGTATAACCATTTTCTTCCAGTTCCATGAAGTACAGGCTTACCACGTCCGGCATGGGAAACTTCCCTATGACATATTTCATGGGAGTTGTGAATGCCGTTTCATATAAATTCATCAAAAAGTTGAGCAAAGGGTGGGTTTCGCCGCATTTTATCCCCATCGAATGCGGGGTAAGTCCTCCTGTTTTTACGCTTTCAATGCCGATAAACAGGGTATAATCATCCGCGGTCTGCGCTTCAGTGTATATTTCCCTGAATTTTTCCCCATTCAGTATTTCAATATCTGCATCAAGATAAGCGCCGCCATACTTGCTCAGCAGCCAGCAGCGAAAATAATCGCTCAAATAAGCGTGATTTTTTTTTTGAGCCATATAGGATGTATAGGCATTCAGATTAAGCGGGAGATTGTCCTTATTCCATTCCATAATCTCGAAGTCCGGAAGCTGCTCCCTCCAGGTTTTAAGATATGGCAGAAAAGGATCCGGCTTATTATCAAAATTAAAGAAAATCCGGTGAATTATTTTTTTCATAGTCAATTAAAATTAAATAAAATATCGAAAGATTCTTTAGTAAGGATATTTGGATTATATAAAACAATTACCATATCAGGATTACTCTGTTCGATAAAAGTTTTTATGCTTCCGTCAAACATACGAAAGTCTATCATTTCAACAGATTCTATTCCCAGGGCTAAAAATGGTACTGCGATTCTTCCAAAAGAATCAACAAGACATAAAATTTTTTTGCCATTGATTATCAATTCATTGTTAATAATAACAAGAGGGTTACGTTCATAGCAGAATGCGCCATAAGGACTTACGTGATAATAATCTTTCGTTTTAATACGATTATAATTATAAAAAATGTCAAACGTTCCCTGTTTGTCGATATTTCTTGTTGGAATAGAAAGTGAAAGTTTTGTTTGAAATGCAGGATATATTAGAGTAAAATCTTCCGGTTGCGTGCGGGCTAGGGTAATTTTTCTACCCATGGCTCCCAAAAACCAATTTTCATAAACGTCAAGTCGATATTGATCGAAGTCAAATATCTTGTCATCAAGATCAAAGGCATTATACATTCTTAAATATCTACCTAATATTTTTGCTGCCCACAAACCGGTCTCTATTTTCCAATGAGGTTCGGTCCTGTAAAAAAGATCGTGGTAATTAAGGTTCTCTTTATGTATATGTTCTCTAAGATCAAGGGAAGGAACCCTTGATCTTGCTAACATGCGCAATAAATTGTCGGCATTCTTATTTGAAAAATCGGATACAATATTGTCATATTTACAGATATTATAGGGGCACTGAACATACAGAAAATCAATTTTTAGTCCTTTTAGGTAATCATTAAATTCCGAAATAGATGCAGCGAAAGGATTTATGTTAACTTCCTCTATGGGTTCAGCGAGCCACCCATCGCCAAGATCGATTACGGATTCGTGCAGATTCCAGTCCATGGTTATTTCATATTTCACGGCATATTCTACCAATTGCATTCGACCTATTAAATAATCATTTGTATATTCTTCTACATTCGCTTCTATGCTTAGAATTTTATTTTTAATTTTCTCGGGCAGTTTGATAATATTTTTAGAAAATAAAACATCATTATCTACGGGGAAAGAGGGGGGATATAATTTCTCCCAATCAATATCTCTGGTTCTATTCGAGCTTGAAACAAAAAATACATCTGTCCGGTCGAAAAACACTGCACGCGTAAACCAATTATCAAGATATAATTTCCCTATAAGGATATACTTGGTACCGAATCGTATAAATATACTGACCATAAAAAACAGCATAATGGCCAAGCATATTCTTATAGCAATCGTTTTCACGGAGCAGCCGCCTAAAAAACAACTTTAAAAATTAAAATAAATAAAAGGGTTATACGATGACTTGATGCATACTACGAGGGAAATGCCAAATAAAAACATTAAGCCGAAGGACGAAACAAGCTGATAAACATTAACCCCCTTAACATTAAAATTTAATCTTGTTTTAATACATGGTACTATGGGTGTCGATAATATAATGCCGAACAGTAAAATCCATTTAGAGTTAAGAAAATAATTTAAAAAAATTTCATCGGATAAGCCGGTACTGTTGTGGCCGAACATTGAGCCCAGGTACGTTACTGCCGATGAAATGCTTTCGGATCTGAATAAAACCCAGCCGATTATTATAAAAAACAGCGTATAGATACGCCCTCCTCCCCCCCGGGGGGGGGGGGGGGGGCAAAACGAATGAATTTTTCCGTAACGAGTAACAGGAAGTAATATAATCCCCAGACAATGAAGGTCCAATTGGCCCCATGCCAGGTGCCGGTTAAGAACCAGACGGCAAATAAATTGAAAATATAACGGCCTTTTGATACGCGGCTGCCGCCAAGGGGGATGTATACATAATCGCGGAACCAGGTGCTTAATGATATATGCCATCGTTTCCAAAAATCACTAATTGATTTTGCCGTATACGGATAATTAAAATTTTCAAGAAAATGGAACCCAAACATTAAACCGAGTCCAATTGCCATGTCGGAATAAGCTGAAAAATCAAAAAATATCTGTATGGTATAAGAGACCGCTCCAAGCCATGCCGAAGCAACGGATAGATTTCCGGCCAATGAAAAAATTTCATCTGCAACAAAACCAGCATAATTTGCAATGAGTATTTTTTTACCAAACCCCATTATAAACCGACTCATACCCCTGGTAAAATTATCCGATGTTTCATTGCGATTATTAATTTCTTGTTCTATTGTTTCATAGCGGACGATGGGACCCGCGATAAGCTGGGGGAACATGGATACATACAATGCAATATTAATTATATTTTTCTGAACCCGGACCTTTTGGTAATACACGTCAAAAATGTAGGACATTATTTGAAATGTAAAAAATGAAATACCGATTGGCAGGGTTATATCCAGTGAAATATTATGCTTAAAAAGAAAGCCAATGTTTCTAGCAACAAACGGAAGATACTTAAAAATAAAAAGCAGCAGGATATTAAAAGCAACTATGATTACAAGTACCTTTTTCTTTTTGGCTTTGGTTTTCTGCCCATCCATAAAAATAACTGTAATCCAGTTAATAAATATTGACAAAAGCATAATAAAAACAAACAAGGGCTCTCCCCACGCATAGAAACCGAGGCTGGCAATAAGAAGAATGCTGTTTTTAAACTTCCTGCCTTTCCAGAATGGATTGTAATAACAAATAAGAGTCAGGGGTAGAAAAAGTAATAAAAAAAGGGTTGAAGAAAATACCATTTAATTGCTAACTCCGTTTGTCAAATGATAAAATATTTATTTGTTGTCAAACGCTAAAAAATTCTGTAATTGAATGCATCAATTCACCAACAAAGAGAGTATAAACTACCACAATCGTTTTGTAATTTCTAACTTTTTTTATGGAATATTCTGAAAATGTCTGTTTTCGCCAATGTTACCATTCGATAACTCATCCTTTTCTTTTTAAGATCGGTTTATTGTTTTGTACTGAATGTTTCTGAATACCATTCATATATCTTAACCTTATCATAAAAATGATTATTCCATAAGGAATAATCATTTTTATGATACGCTTCACTCTTTTTGCTATTTTATCCATCTCTCTGTATTTATCATCTAAATCATGAATAAAAAATATGGGTCTATAATCAATTCGTAGTTTGTGATGATAAACATATACATTTAATAACCTTTCTGCTAGAAAAGCAAGTACTCTCTTTTGATATTTTGGATATTTCGATACATCTATCCTACGCTCTGCCTCAAAAAGCAAAGGGAAAAGCCATTTAAAATAATTATCAAACAAATCATATTTCGCTACAAACATACAATATAAAGAAATTTTGGCATTCCTTTCAAAAAAATATAAAAATGATTTTTCATATTCGGGACATATTTCGTGAACAATTTCTTTTATACACAAATAATCAAAGCTGTTATGACAGTAAGAGTACTGAGTTCTTATATCATATGCAAAATATTCAGGCTTTATAAGTATAATATCATTCTTTGCAAGGCTATTTATGAATAGGTTTTCATAGTCTTGCATTACAGGAATATATGATAAGTGTATTATTCCCTTCCGTTTTGTTTTATATTTTTTATCCATAGCGAAATATCTTCTATAATGTGACAATCCAATATATTCTATGTTGGGATAATAGTTTTTTATATTTTTCCATGCCCAATACCATGCTGTATATTCGCCGAACATCTCATTGCGATTGCTGATATTATCGCTGGTATCATCACTCTGTATATCAAGATTAAATTCAGAACAAGCTTTCCCTGACTGAATTGGCAAAAAAATATTTCCATTTGGCAATGGCTCCGGTTTATTATAACATACTAGTATTTTTATCCTGGAATCTTTATCATAAAAATCATTTTTTTCCATAATTTACGCCCCCTTTATTAGACTTGTTCAAGAACCCGGTTGGTTCTTTCACAGGTTTCCCCCCAAATATGGATTTCATTAAAAAATCCATATTTTTCGTTGTTTTTAAACGGTTGTTGTTCAGAAACTGAAGTTTTTGAACAACTCTATTTAAAAATCTGATTTAATACTTCGAAATCTTACTCCCTTTTCAACTACTAAAATCTGTCCTTTTTTCTCTACAGCGATCCAATGTAAGTAAGATGTGAGTAAATTGGAGATTCTTGCCCAAATGTTCTATAAGTGATTGTTCTGTTGGATATTACAAGCTCTTATTCAGCCCCGCAATTCTACTGTCTGAGATTAAATCATTACAACATTAATTTGCATAAACAACAGTATTTTCCAAGTATGTATCTAAGGAATCAGAATTAAGCTCTATTTTTTTGTAATAAATAGGAGCCGTCATAATTTCATGATCTCTGTATGGCTTTGCACCCCATTTCAAAAAACCTGATATTTTATATTTTTTCTCAACCATTTCCCCCAAATCCCGCAATTTTATTACGGTTCCACTACAAGATATCGTTTTATTATCAAAAAATCCTTCAGATTGGATTCCGGTTAAAATAAATTGACAAATATCATCCACATAAGACAAATCAAGCATTTGCTCTCCCGGTGAAAGATCAATTGGTTCATGTTTTTGGCAGGCGGTAATAAGCAAATTCAGTATTTTTTTTCTGGTATCTCCGGGTCCGAAGGTATCGCAAAGTTCTATTGTTTTATGCTTGATTCCCCTAGTTTCATAATAAATTAAAATGTCTTTAAACGCCTCTTTTGTTGCAGCATAGAGATTCGCCGGACAATAGCGCTTGTTTCCTACATGCTGCCAGCGAGTTCCAATATTAAGAAATTTGGTTGTATTATTTTCTTTCATTGCCTCAAGTATGTATGTACCAAGTGTGATATTTGTATTTATAAGGCCAGTGATCTGTTCCGGTTCATGTTGATTAATATATAATGCGGCTAAATGTATAACCACATCGGGGTTAAATTTTTCAACAGCAAAAAATATATCATTATAGGTATCTGATGCAAAAACTTGAATCACATCGCGAATAGACGCAAGTCCTCTTAATCCAGAGTCTT
>JAISPH010000086.1 GCA_031275035.1 Treponema sp. | reverse complement strand
CGCTCTTCCGATCTCGGTTATCGGTTCCGGTCCCGCGGGGCTTACGGTAGCGGCGGATGTCGCCCGGGAAGGGCACCGTGTTTCCATTTTTGAGGCCTTTCACAAGCCCGGCGGGGTTATGGTTTACGGCATCCCCGAGTTCAGGCTTCCCAAGTCCATTGTTCAGGCGGAGGTGGATATCCTCAATAAAATGGGGGTGGAACTCAGCGTCAACTACCTGGTGGGCCGTACCAGGACGGTGAGGGAGCTGCTGGACAAGGACGGCTATGATGCGGCCTTTATCGGCGTGGGGGCGGGGCTGCCTAAATTTTTAGGCTGCCCCGGAGAAAACCTGGTGGGAGTCCTCAGCGCCAACGAATACCTTACCCGGGCCAATCTGATGAAAGCCTACGATGCCGGGCGGGCCGCTACTCCCATGTACCGTTCCAAAATCGCCGCAGTTATCGGCGGCGGCAACGTAGCCATGGACGCCGCCCGTATGGCCCTGCGGCTGGGGGCGGAACAGGTCCACGTAATCTACCGCCGGACCAGGGAGGAAATGCCCGCCCGGGCGGAAGAGGTGGAACATGCCATAGAGGAAGGCATCACCTTTAACTTTCTAAGAAACCCCGTACAGTTCCTGGGGGATGGCGGGGGCCGGGTTACGGAGATGGAACTCCTCAAGTACGAGCTGGGGGAACCGGATGACTCGGGCCGCCGCAGTCCCGTGGCGATCAAGGGTTCCGAATACCTGTTTCCCTGCGATACGGTAATCGTCGCCCTGGGAAATGAGTCCAACCCCCTGCTTGCCAAAACCACGGAAAACCTCAACAAGGACAGGAAGGGCCGTATCATCGTCGATGAAAAACAGAAAACCTCCCTGGACCGGGTCTACGCCGGGGGCGATATAGTTCTGGGAGCCGCTACGGTGATTCTTGCTATGGGAGAGGGCCGGCGGGCGGCGGCGGCGATCAATGAACTGCTCTCCCGTTAACCGGGAACCGGCGGCGCCGGTATAAAGCGGTTGCCAAAAAAGCTTTTCCGGTGCATAGTTACGGCATGAATGTCCACAGATACATTGTCTGCGCCTTCTTTACGCTTCCCGTATTGTTTCTCCCTGCCCAAACCGGCGAGACCCAGCAGCCCGACGCCCTGCGGAGCTACCGTATAGGCCGGGATCTGGAAACCCGGAACAGGATCGACGACGCCAATATTTATTATAACGAAGCGGTACGGATCTGTACTGAAGAGCTGTCCCGGAACCCTGTTAATATGGATTCCTACACCGTGCTGACCTGGTCCCTCCAGCGTCAGGGCAAATACAGCGAGGTGATCAGCTGGGGGGACCGGGGGCTCCGGGTCAATCCCAACGATTACCGTATTGTGGAAACCATGGGGGAAGCCTATTTCTATCTCAATAACTATTCCGGTTCCCTGCGTTTTTTCCAGCGTTATGTCAACGCCCTGCCCCAGGGGGAACGGACTCCCACGGCTTATTTTTTTATCGGTGAGATATACCGGCTTCAGCGTAAATTTCAGCATGCCGATATAGCCTATACCACCGCGGTCCGGCTGGAGCCCAATATGCCCCTTTGGTGGTTCCGTCTCGGCACGGTTCGGGAAGCCTCCGGCGAATTCGCCCCCGCCATCGAAGCCTACGAGCAGGCGCTTAAACTTAACCCCAACTACCGGGACGCCACCGAGGGCCTGACCCGGTCAAGGCGGGCCAGCGTCTAGCGTTTCATTCAGCATTAAGCGCAGAGAAAGCCCGCTGCAGTAAGCGCCGCCGTTGCCAGTACCGCGGCGCAAAGCGCAAGTCTGCCGGGCAGAACCGGCGCGGGGCCGGCGGACGCCTCACTTTCCGGGACGCCCGCGGCCGGCGGATTCCGCCCGCGGATCGTTTCCTGTTCGGCGCTTAGTTCCAGCATAAGCCTGTCAATACCCGCAATTAATCCGGTCCCTCTTTTCCCGCCGTTTCCCAGGGGACCTATCCTTTCAAAAAGTTTGAGAGATTCGGCGACAAGGCTTCCCAGCGGGCCGGGGAGATGCAGGTCCGGCCGTATCGCAGCGCCGGACAACAGAATAAGCCCTTCCAGAGTCAGGGCCTTGCGGAACCCCGTAAGGAGGGCTCCCCCGGTAATGCGCAGGGACCCTAATTCCGCCAGCACCCTGCCGTAGGGCGGAAAAAGGTTGAAGATCACAATACCAAAAATGGCCAGCAGGGTTATCAGGGGGCGGAGCCTCTTTCCGCTCAGGTATGCAAAAAGCCAAAAAAGCAGAAACTGCAGGGTCCGCAGAAACGGGGAGGGATTACAGAGAAAGGCGGCGGCCATGATCAGTGCGGCGGCGCAGAGATCCCCCGGACGGAAACGGTTCCGAAACGCATGACGGCGGCGGGATATTTCCCCGCCGGCTGCGGCGGACCCATGTCCGTGATACGGTCCGGGACCGGCCGCCGCCGCGGATTCCTGCCCGGCATTTGCCGTACCGGAGGCAGCCTCCGGCCCAAGCCCTCCCAGCTGCCGCTTGAACCAGAGGGAACGGGCGGCAAAGGTTTCGCAGAAAAGTCCCAGCGTGGCGCCGGTAACTATCCCCATGACCAGAAAGGGAGGAACTATCAGCTTTGCGCCGCTTCCGAACATAAACAGACAGGCCAGCAGCATTTGAACCGCATTGGAGACCAGGGCCCCGGCAACGCTTATGCCGGTAAAGCCGCTCTTTTCCGGCCCCAGGGTATTTCGCAGAAGATACATTACCGCCCCGGAAGCGGCGGTTCCCGCCAGAGAAAACAGAAACACGTAGGAAAAAAGGGTCCCCGTAATCAGGGCCTGTCCCAGAACTTTGATCAACGCCAGGAGGGCGAAGGCCCCGGGGGAGAGAAGATCCAGTCCCAAAAGCAGGGGCAGATTGGCAAGGCCGATCCGCATAAACGGCAGGGGCTTGGGAATCATGTATTCGATGGTTGATAAAAAGAGACAAAAAGCCCCCAGGAAAGAGATGAGCCGCTCCGTCCGTTTTTCCGGCGGGCCGCTTCGGGATCTACCATGCCGCAGCGTCAAGTTCATCCTCTGCGCCTTTGGGCGCCGCGGCCTCTATGGTTACCAGTACCTGATTCGGCAGACAGGCAATCCACTGCCCCCGGGCATGGATTGTTCCCGATGCGGCGCAGAGCTGATTGGCGCAGGGCGACGAAAGAACCCGCGCCCCGCCGTTACGCAGTTCCACCACCGTATCCCCCAGGGGGCCGGCGATGCTGACCGTCTCCGGGATATTTTGGTTTTGGGGATATACCCAGCTTCCGCCGGGACCTTTCAGGACAATCCTGCTCCCGCCGCCGGGGGCCCGGTATATCATAAAGGCGCTGAATACGGCAAGGGCCGCTGCCAGGATAATTATTCCATAATCAAAGGGACGGAGCCTGAGAAATGCCACAAATCTTTTGTATCACACTTGTAACTAAAATGGGAATAGTATTGTTTATTTTCAAGAGAGCCGGAAACGGCGCATGGCTTTGCTTTTTTCCCGTTGAACCGTAACCGGTACTCCTCCCGGTTGCGGTTTTTTTAGCCTGTTCCGCGCGGTTTAAACTCCGACCACTGCGCTGACTTCGGGGATTTCCTTTTTAAGGAAATTTTCAATCCCCATTTTCAAGGTCATCTGAGCCATGGGGCATCCGCCGCAGGCGCCGGTCAGTTTAAGGGAAACGGTACCCTCGCCGTCTACGGATACAAACTCCACATCGCCGCCGTCGGCCTGGAGCGAGGGACGCACCGTCTCAAGGGCGGTTTTTATCTTTTCTTCGAGCATTATTATTCTCCTGTTATTATTATACAGTATAGATTTGAATTTGTCAGGCAGGGAATCGGTTAATTCCTTGCCTGACAAATAGTCAAATATCCCCGGCAAAGCTGGGGGTTTACCAAATGTAATTATAATCCGGTAATTCCCGGCATTCGCAAAATATCCGGGAATAATATACATCATTATCCGGCCAATGACAAGCCGCTGCGTTTATGTGGCCGCCGGTTCATTCGCAGTGGGGTCTCAGGGCCGGCAATTAGAAGAATAGAATTGTTCGGAAACCTCAATTTCCGTCGAACCAAAGGTTCGCCGAATTCCGCTTAAAAAATGATTTATGCGCCGCTATACAGCGGCGCGGAATTGTACCCAAGAACCCGCTTACGCGGGGAAGCTTCATTCCTCCGAACAGGCAAGCAGAAAAAGCAGATCCGAAAGGCGGTTCATATAGGGGATGAACTTTTCCGCCGGCGGAAAAGCGGCGGCGTCCGCAGAACCGTTTTCCGCTTCCAGCCGGATCAGAGCGGCCAGGCGCCGTTCGGCCCGGCGGCATACGGTCCGGGCTATGTGCAGCCTGGCCGACGGAGGGCTGGCGCCGGGGACGGCAAAGCCCGTGCGGGGGGCTTCCGCTTCAAGCTTCCCGATCCAAACGTCCAGGCGTTCCGGACCGGGGAGGGCGGAACCGGATCCCGCCAGGGCCCCCGCAATAACAAAGAGATCCCGTTGTACCACTTCCAGGATCTTCCCCGTCCGCTCCGCCGCGGTACAGCGGGCGTCTCCGATAAAAGCGTTCAGCTCATCCAGGGCGCCGAGGCACTCTATCCGGGGATGATCCTTGGAAAGCCGGAAGGAAACGCCGATAAGCCCCGTACTGCCGTCATCGCCGGCGCCGGTGGAAACGCTCATCTTTTGGCCGGTATGCCGGATACGTTCCGGGGCAGATCTTCAAAAAAGGCCCGCAGATCTTCGGCGGAATTAAAGGCCCCCTGGAAGAAGCCTGGACCGCCGCCGCCCTTGCCCCCGCGGACTTCCATGGCCTTTTGTACCAGGGGGCGGACATCGGCCTTTTTCTCCGAACAGAAAGCGGCAAATTTCATGTCCCGTTCCGATGTCAGCACCAGAACGGCGCCGCTCATCTTTTGGGCCGCTCTGCCTATGCGGAGGACCTCGTCGATTCCCGCATCGCCGAAGGATTCGGCGTATAATGTTCCGTCCTGCGCTTCACCGTCTCCGGGATACAGGCCCGCCCGGCGGAGCATTTCTTCCGCCCTGGTCCGGGCGGCGGCTTCCTCAAGATTTTTAAGATCCCGTTCAAGCTGACAGGTCCTTTCCATCAAGGCCTGTACTCCCCTGCCGGTTTCCGCCGCCGGAACCTTTAATACCCTGGAGGCAATATCGGCGTTTTCCCGGAGCATACGGCTGTCCCGGAGGACCCGGCGGCCGGCGATAAAGCTGACCCGGCTCATTCCCTTATGTTTTTCCACCCCCAGAATACGGAGCATACCGATGGCGCCGGTAGAGGCAAGATGGGTTCCGCAGCAGGGAACAATATCGTAACCCTCAACCTCGACCACCCGGATTACCTCTTCGCCCTGGGGAGGAACCTTCCGCAGGGAAAAATCGCTTACCCTTTCGGGGGGACAGAGGTGGATGACGACGGGACGATTCTCCTCAATGGCATCGGCCACAGCTTCCTCCACGGTCAGAAGGGTCTCCGCGGGAAGGACGGGGACATCTACATCAATGGTGCAAATTTCATCGCCGAGGCGCATGGACACCGTAAGAAAACCGGTCAGATGGAACATGGTCCCCGAGAGAAGATGCTGGGCGGTATGGGCCGCGGTAAAGTCCCGCCGCCGGCGGCTGTCCAGGCGCAGCTCCGCGGGACCTTCCGCCAGCGGAGCGTCCCCGGCGGTAAAATGGAAGATCTCCCCATCCCGTTCCTGGACATCAAGCAGGGGAACGCCGTTGATCGTTCCCCGGTCGCCGGGCTGGCCGCCCCCCTCGGGATAAAAGATGGTTCTGTCCAGAAGAACCGCCAGCTTATCGCCCTCCCTTCTAAGCTCCCGTATCCTTGCGGCGGCGGGTTCCGGGCCGGTATGATCGTAGTAAGCTCTTTCCGTGGTTTCCTGCCGGGTTTCCATGAAACTTAGTATATCGCTATAATAAGAACATGCGCAATAAACTTACAAGAGAACTAGCCGTCTGCGGCTTCAATGCGGTATCTGCCCTGGGGGAGTATCACCCCGATACCATTAACAGGCTTTTTCTCCGGGAAGACCGGTTTTCCCTTTTTACCAAGGTATGCAAAAATTTAGCGGAACGGAAGCGGCCCTATAAAATATGCGATGATGAAGAACTGGAACGAATCTGCAAGAGCCCCCGGCATCAGGGGATGGTGGCGATGATCGAAGAACCCCCGGTGGAGCCCATGGGCCGGGATGATCTGGAACTTTGGGCCCGGGAGGGCATGACCGGCCTGGTACTTCATTCGGTGGGGAACGATCATAACCTGGGGGCCATGGTCCGTTCCGCCGCATTCTTCGACGTTTCCTATGTGGTGATCTCCGATGCCGATATCGAGGCCCGGCTGACCACCGCCGCTTACCGGGTAGCCGAGGGCGGGATGGAACACGTTACCTTCCGCAAGGTCCGGGATACCGCCGCCTTTGTCAAGAGCGCCTCAAAGCAGCTGGTTACCATCGGAACCGACGTGCGGGCCAGGTGGCGTATCCGGGATCTGGGAACCATTATCCAGGGTAAGGCCTCTTCGCTGAAGACAGGTTTTCCGTCAAGCGGAAGGCCGGGGATTGCCCTGGTGCTGGGGAACGAGGAAACCGGACTGCCCCAGGAGGTACAGATCCACTGTTCCGCGCTGGTGCGCATCCCCGGAACGGGCCTCCTTGAAAGCCTCAACGTGGCCCAGGCGGCGGCAGTTTTTCTCCATGAAATTTTTGAACTTTAGGACTTTTTTTGCCTCCCTTAAAGACAAGCCCCCGGACAAACGTTCTGCGGACCGGTTTCTCCGGGATCTTTTTGAGATGGACCCGGCCCCCGGTTTTATGCCGGTCCTGAGGGACGCCGCGGCCCTGGCCGCCGGCGTTTACCGATCCGGGACCGGCGCTGCATCCGGCGCAGTAGGGGCAAGGCTGAACCGCCGGTATCTGCGGCTCCGCTTCGTTCAGGAGGAACTGGGGAAGCTGGATTTCAAAAGGGCGAAACATGGAACCGCTTTTGACGATTTTGTTTTTGAGCAGACCGACTTTTCAGCCTATGACAAAATTGACGGAGAAACATTCAGGCAGCTTTACATTGACGGTTTCGGCGATTTCGGCGGAGCCTTTTTTGAAAAGGCCTTCGGCATAACCCGGGAAGCCGCTTCCGCCGCCGTCAGGGACGGATACCAAAGGGAGGGCGTATTTTATTTGCAGCGGAAACCCGGTACGCCGGACAGCCCCGGAGGGCTTCCCCGTTTTCTGCTCCTCTCCATTATGAGGACCCTCCAGACCAGCCTGGATTTTTTACCCCTCATCACGGCGGAGGAGGCCCTGGCGGAGTGCAATGCCCTGATCCGTTTTCTGCAGAAGGAGTCCCCTCCGGGGTCCTGGTCTCCGGCGGAGAGTTTTTTTTACTTGGCCCGGAACTTCAATGTATTTTTCGGCTGCCTGCTCTGCAGCCTGCACAACGCCGCCTTTATCCACGGCGACGGCATGGAGACGCTTTTGACCGCAGGTCCCGGCCGGGGCGAAGCTGCGGGGAACCTTACCCTTTACGGCGCCTTTCACCCCGCCGGCAAGGCCTACACCATCCCCCTGGTTTCGACCAGGCTCCGCTTCGGCGCTATTCGGTAGCGTTGCCCGAAGCCCCGGCGGCTCCCGGAAGTTCCAGCGGTCATTTCTCCAATAAATAGAGATACTCTTTTACGTGGATCTCCCGCCTGTTCGGATTTCTGCCGCCCCTGAAGGTATTGTAGTTTGTTTCCAGCACCTCAACCTGTCCCATGGCCTGTAGCATGGTCTTCATTTCTTCCGGGCTGATAAATCCTTTGGAGTTAAAAGAAATCAATATATACTTTGCCTTGACGGCGGCGGCCAGTCCGGCCAAGGCGGAGAGGGCGCGGTTTTCTTTATTGTAGCTTGAACGGTTCCAGTTTTCCGGAATGCCCGAGACCCTGCTTATGGCTTCGGGGTATGTATAATCCGTTATCAGATTGAGCATAAAATAATTGGAACCGTAGGGATGCTGATTATAGGGCGGATCCAAATAGGTAATGTCCACCTCCGGGACGCGGTTAATAATCTCATCTGCATCGCCGTTATACACAAGCACGTCCGCATCAAAAGAACTAAACGCCGGAAAGGGCAACGTAATGTTTCCCCTGATCCTCATCAGGGCATCCTGATTTTTCCCGCCGAATTGGCCTATGCCGGTTTCCCTGTTCTTGTAAAAGCCCTTGAACACCCCCGAGGTATTGGCGTGTATTGAAGCTTCCGATAAAAGGGGGCGATAAAAAATTTTTGCTGATCTTCGGGGATTCCGCCGATCAGCTGCCGGGCGGTATCGATATACATGGCGTTTCTGACGGTATAAAACACCCTGTCATCGGGCCTTATATTGTTCTCATCCTTCGGGGCATACAGTTCCGAGATAAATCCCGGCTTTAATTTTTCCAGGGACAGGTTGAACAGTATTTCATCATAGCGGCTTTTCAATTCGGGAAAATTGACGCCAGTTTTATTTTCCATGTGCCGGGTTTAAAACCACCGCCTTTAGGCGGTCAGCTTTGAGCTTGAATCGGGATAAGGGAGGATGATAATATAGCAAGAAGGGTAAAATAAGGCAGAATATGCAC
>JAISPH010000039.1 GCA_031275035.1 Treponema sp. | reverse complement strand
CTTTCCGGCCTTTGCGTAACTCCTTACAGGATAAGGAGTTAGCTCTGTCTGCCCACAAACACAGGCCCGTTTGTCCTTTTTGGCCATTTGTAGGTATACTTTTTAAAAGATTCCAGGTTGTATAATTCAAATGTTTACAGGATTCAAATAATTGCTTCGGTGTAAATTATTATATTACCGTGGTGTTTCAACAATACTATGCCTGAAATAACCTGCCGAAGAAGATCCCGCCGTCTTTTCCCCAAGAACTTCTATTTTGTTTACTTCTACCGTCAACGCTCCGTGATCATCTACCGCTTTCCCGTACACAACCAGGGGCTGCCGGTCGAATAATAAGGTGTGGTATTTGTCATACACCCAGGGAAATATAACCGTTTCATACATCCCCGTTTCGTCTTCAAAGCTTAAAAAAGACATGGTTAGCCCGTCTCTGGTCCATACCTCTTTTTGCGTAACCGGCCAGCCGATAAGTTTTACGTTGTTTCCAAGATACTTGGGAAGCCAAACAGCCTTTATCCGTTTGAAGGCTGCCAGCTTGTCTTTCCATAAGGCAAGAGGATGGGTCTTCCGCAGAAATCCCAATGCGGCGTATTCTTCCCATAACTCATCAGGGCTTTTCTTTTTCTTAACCCCGGCCGGAACCCCCGCGCCGTTATTCCCGGGATACGCTCCCGCCGCGAACAATTCGTCCTGTCCCTTTCCCCCCGGCCCGGTATTGCTTTTCAGGAGTTCCCGTGCCTGCATGGTCCGCGCAAGGCCGCCGGAAATGCTGTCAAACACCCCGGCGGGGCAGAGGGCCGTTCTGTCGTCCCGCCCGATCCGCACCCTCCGGCTGAAATCTTTCAGAGACCGGAATTCCCCGTTCCGTTCACGCTCTGTTATGATGGTTTCCGTTCCGGATTTGGATAATCCCTTTACCGCCATAAGGCCGATGATTACCCGTTTCCCCGCGCCGTGGTATTTCCACCGGGAGGCGTTAACGTCAGGCCCCTCCGTCAAAAGTCCCATGCGGCGGCACTCCGCGATATAGGCGTGAGGCCGGTAGTACCTCCCCGGTTGCTCAGAACGGCGGCCATGAATTCTGCCGGGTGGTGAACACGGAGGTACGCGGACTGAAAGGACACCATGGCGTAACTTGCGCTATGGGGTTTGCAAAAGGAGTAGCCGTCAAAACTCAGCATCATGTCCCATATCTGTTTTGCCGTTTCCCCATCCACCTTGTTTTTTTTACATCCTTCAAAAAACCGTTGCTCATATTGCGCCAGTTTTACGCCCCCCGCTTTTTTCGCTATCACCTTCCGCAGTTTATCCGCCTCAACTTCGTCAAAACCTGCCAGGGCTACCGCCGTTTTGCTCACATCCTCCTGGTAGCAAAGTATCCCGTAGGTCTCGTCCAGAATATAGGCAAGCCGGGGATGAAGCGGCTTCCAGGCCCCGCCCTTGAGCCTTCGTACATACTCATTGATAAAGGAATTGGCCGCCGGCCGGATAATGCTTGAATGAATAACGATATGCTCGAAGTCCCCCGCCCCGGTCTTTTTCTGCAGCTGCCGCATGGCCGGACTCTCAATGTAAAAAACCCCCATCGAATCCCCGCGGGCCAGGGCCGCTATCGTCGCCTTGTCCGCCGAAGGCCGCCAGGTTTCCCGGTCAAGCGCTATCCCCTGTTCCGCCAGATTCGCCAGGGCGTCCCGGATCACCGCAAGACTTCTATTTCCGAGTAGGTCAATTTTTACAAACCCCGCCGCTTCTGTCCCTTCCTTCTCCCAGGCCAAAAGGGGGTACCCGTCCGCCGATTTTTCTACCTGTGCGTAATGCCGTATCGGATCAGGGGTAATCACCAGGCCCCCGCAATGCATAGACATTCCTCTGGGGAGCCCTTCTATCTTTTGCGCGATACTGAATATTTCCCCCCATTGGCCGCCAGTGTCCGTCTTTTCCCCCAGGTCAAAGACCTTGCGTTCCAGCCGGGAGACTTCCCCGTCTCCAAATCCATACGCCTTGGCGGTTTCCCGCAGGGCCGACCGGGGTCTGAAAAAAGTATGGTTGGCTACCCGGGCGCAGTTTTCCGGGCCAAACTTTTCTATTACTGCCTTAATCAAATCGTCCCGCTCATCCCACGCGAAGTCCACGTCAATGTCAGGAGGGTCGGGACGGGCAGGGTTAAGGAACCGCTCGAAATAGAGGTTGTACGCCAGGGGGTCCACGTTGGTAATCCCCAGGGAGTAGGAAACAATGGAAGCCGCGCCAGATCCCCTCCCGCAGGTCCGGGGAGACAGTTTTACAATGTCATCCATCACGAGAAAATACGGGGAAAAGCCTTTTTGCTTAATGATCCCCAATTCATATTTTATCCGTTCAATCTCCCCGTCCCCCAATTCCCCATACCGCAGGGCGGCCCCCGCATACACCCGCCGCCGCAATTCCTCCACCGCTCCTTCCGTGCCGCCTGTTCCATACCCCGGAAAAATAAAGCCGTCGAATAATTCATGGTAGGCACATTCCGAGGCAATCTCAGCCGTCCCCCGCAAAGCATCGGGCCATGACCGGAGACTCCGGTCCAATTCCCCATCCGGCAGGAGCAGCCCCGTTCCTTCTTGTGCCGTGTCCCCCGCGGTCAGGTTCCCTACCGTCTTATTCAGCCCGATGGCCCGCAACGCCCGGTGAATCCGATAGTCTTCTTTTTCAAGAAAGAGGGAATCGTCAAGAAAAGCGAGGGGGAGCTTGTGTTTCCGGCTCGCGTTTATGGCCCGAAAGGAAGAAGGGGTTACCGCCCCATAAAGCCGCTTAACCTTCCCCGCCAATTTTTCCAGCGCTTCTCCATTCCATGAAGCAACAGAAAGCCCGGCCGATTG
>JAISPH010000002.1 GCA_031275035.1 Treponema sp. | reverse complement strand
ATGCGTCAGGGTTTGCAGAAAAAATACGGCCGGTATTGGCAGCTCTACCTTTTCCTCCTTCTCCCTGCCCTCTACATCATCATCTTTGCCTATATACCCATGCTGGGGGTACAGATTGCCTTTAAGAAGTACACCATCCTCGGAGGCATCTGGGGCAGCCCCTGGGCGGGTCTGGCAAATTTCAGAAAATTTTTTAATTCGTATATGTTTTCACGGGTTATCGGGAACACCCTGCGGATTTCACTTTACGATATTATCGCCGGTTTCCCTTTCCCCGTCATTTTTGCCCTCTGTCTTAACACCATAGAGAACCGGCGTTACAAGAAGATCCTCCAGACCATTACCTACATGCCCCACTTCATCTCCGTGGTAGTCGTAGTTGGTATCCTCATGCAGATCTTCCATCCCCTGAACGGAATCTACGGGGTATTGGTAAAAACCTTTACAGGAAACCAGGCGGCGGATATCTTCGGGAAACCGGACGCCTTCCCCCATCTCTACGTGTGGTCCGGAATCTGGCAGGGTTTTGGCTGGAACTCAATTATCTATGTGGCTACGCTTAGCTCGGTACCGGAGGAACTCTACGAGGCCGCCCGGGTGGACGGCGCTTCCCGCTTCAAGATGGTTCTCCACGTGGATCTCCCGGCCCTGGCGCCGACCATCACCATTTTGCTGATCCTCAGGCTGGGGGCTATCATGTCCCTGGGTTTTGAAAAAGCCTGGCTCATGCAGAACAGCCTTAACCTCCGCACCAGTGAACTGATATCGACCTTTGTATACAAACAGGGGCTTGCCGCCGGAGGGCCCACGGATTTTTCCTATGCCGCCGCTATCGGGCTTTTCAATTCTCTGGTTAACCTGGTTCTCATAATACTGGTCAACAAGACGGCGAACAAGCTGAGCGAGACAAGTCTTTGGTAAGGAGATATGCGGAAAATGAAAATTACCTTTGAAGATAAAATTTATTACCTCGTTATTTACGCGATCTCGTTCATTCTGCTTGTCAGTGTTCTTTATCCCATGATCTTCATCGTGTCCGCTTCGTTCTCGTCTCCTTATGCCGTTTCTACCGGCCAGGTAACTTTATTACCGGTAGAGCCGGGTATTCAGGGTTACGCGGCGGTGTTCAAGGACGCCAGAATTCCCATGGGTTACCGGAACACGGTTTTTTATACGGTCTTTGGCACCCTCATCAATGTATCCATGACCCTTGTCTGCGCCTATCCCCTGGCCCGCAAGCGCCTTCCCCACCGGGGAGTGATCACCTTTTTCTTTACCTTCACCATGCTTTTTTCGGGGGGCATGATACCTAATTACATACTCCTGCGGGATCTCCACATGCTTAATACTATCTGGGCGCTGCTCATACCCGGAGCCATCTCGGTCTACAGCATGATCATTACCCGCACTTTTATTGCCAATTCCATTCCCGAGGAGCTTCTTGAGGCGACCCAGATAGACGGCTGCAGCGATTTTAAATATTTTTTCCTGTTTGTCCTGCCCCTGTCAAAGGCGGTCATCGCGGTCATCGCCATGCAGTACGCGGTGGGACACTGGAACGCTTACTTTAACGCCTTCATCTATCTGACGAAAAAGGAGCTTTACCCGCTCCAGGTATTCCTGCGGGAAATCCTTATCATGAGCCAGATGGCGGCCAGCGATATTGCCGATCCGGAAACCGCTGTAGCCATGCAGGGCCTGGCGGATCTCCTTAAATATTCGCTTATCGTTATTTCCTCCGCGCCGATCCTCTGCATCTATCCCTTCTTCCAGAAGTACTTTGTCAAAGGCGTCATGATAGGCTCGATCAAGGGATGACAGACTCTACTTAACAAAAGTCCGGTCTACACCGGGCCCGATGTTAACTGAAAAACAGGAACAGATTCACCCGGGCAGCCGAAACGCCCCTTTTCCCCTTGATGAAAGCGGGAAAAGTACAAAAACCGATAAAATCCGGACAATATTAAAAGCGGCGGCAGGGTATTTTCAAGGAAGTCCGCCCCTGATGTGCCCGCGTTATGGGCTTGTTTAGGGGGACTGACTTGTTATAAACTAAAGTCATCAGGCGATTGTGATGAAAATGTTCAAAAAATTCATAGATAAATACATATTTTCCGACGAACTTTCCCTGAACGCCAGAATGATAAACGTAATATGCCTTGTCGGCATGGCGGCTTCCCTGGTGACGACGATGGCCCGGATCGCCATGGGTCTTACGGGCTCCCTTATCCTCATCATGATCGGTATTATTTTCTTGATCGGCGCCCTGATGTTCGTTTGCAACTGTTTCCACCTCTACAAGCTTGGAACCTGGATAACCCTGCTGGTACTTTGCGATATCTTCTTCCCCGCCGCCTTCTTCTCCCTCAGCGGGGTAGCGGGCGGCATGACGGCCTTTTTTGTGTTGTCCATCGTTGCCATCTTCCTCCTTTTGCGGGGAAAGGCAAGGGTACTGTTCCTCGTTACCCACATCATTCTCATTGTTGCCTGTTATTATGCCGGTTTTAGATACCCCCGGCTTGTCAATAAACTTGACCCGATCCACCAGGTTGGGGATAATATTCTTTCGGTTCTTGTCTCCGGGTTTTTCATTGGCGTAGTTATTCTGTTCCAGAGCAAGATATACCTGCAGGAAAAAAACAAGGCGGATGAAGCGGGAACCCAGCTTGCCCGGCAGGACAAGCTGCTCCACGTGGTCAACAACGCCGCGGCGCTGCTCCTTTCGTCGGAAGCGGATCAGTTTGATTATGTTATGGAACAGAGCATGGGGATGATGGCCCGGGATCTTGAAGTCGAACACATAAACATCTGGCGGAATTTTTGGAAAGACGATCTGTTGTGTTATACCAGGGTCTGTTCGTGGACCGCGGGCAGCGGGATCAGCTACAAGAACCCGAAAGACATGCTGGAATTTTCTTACCGGGAAAGCCTTCCCCGGTGGGAAGATGTTCTCTCCAGCGGGAAATGTATCAACGGCCCCATCGGTTCCCTGGACAGCAAAGAGCGAATCCAGTTTGTGGATTACGATATCCGTTCCCTTTTAACCATTCCCGTTTTTCTGCAGAACGCCTTTTGGGGTTTTGTCAGTTTTGATGACACCCGCAAAGAACGGATTTTCTCCGATGACGAGGTAAGCATACTCCGCTCCGGCAGCCTCCTCCTGGCCAACGCCCTGGTACGGAACGAAGAGATCCAGAGTCTGGTTCAGGCCCGGGAAGACGCCCTTGCGGGAACCAGGGCAAAAAGCGAGTTTCTTGCCAACATGAGCCACGAGATCCGCACGCCTATGAACGCCATAATCGGCATGACTTCCATCGCAAAATCCACCGGCGACATTGAACGGAAGGACGCCTGTCTGGCGAAAATCGAAAACGCCTCCAGCCACCTTTTGGGGGTTATCAACGATGTTCTCGATATGTCGAAGATTGAAGCCAACAAACTTGAACTTTCGTACATCAGTTTCGATTTTGAAAAGATGCTTCAACGGGTTGCCAATGTCATCAATTTCCGGATTGATGAAAAGAAACAGATTTTTTCTGTCTACATAGACCGGCGTATACCCCGTTTCCTTATCGGCGACGATCAGCGGCTGGCCCAGGTTATCACCAACCTTCTGAGCAACTCGGTAAAGTTCACTCCCGAACATGGTTCCATAAAACTTAACGCCCGCTTCATCCGGGAAACCGACGGGTTATGTACCATACAGATAGAGGTAAGCGATACGGGGATAGGGATCAGCCCGGAACAGCAGACCCGCGTGTTTACCTCTTTTGAGCAGGCGGACAGTAACACTTCCCGGAAATTCGGCGGCACCGGACTGGGGCTTGCCATCTCCAAACGTATTGTTGAAATGATGGGCGGCAAAATTTGGCTGGAATCGGAACCGGGCAAGGGATCTACCTTCGCCTTTACCATACAGGCCAGAGCGGATACGGAAATTCAGGACGGCCTTCTGGGAAGCAGGCTGGCCTGGGAGAACATGCGTATCCTTGCGGTGGACGACGATCTGTATATCCGGGAGTATTTTTCCGATATGGCGCAGCAATTCAACTTTACCTGCGATACCGTTTCAAGCGGCGAAGAGGCGGTTGCCAAAATAGAAAAAGACGGCCCCTACGATATCTATTTTATAGACTGGAAGATGCCGGGGATAAACGGCATAGAAACAACCCGCAGGATAAAGGAACTGTCAGGCGATCGGATCGGCGAAACACAAAAATCGGTAGTAATCATGATATCCGCCACGGAGTGGAACCTAATTGAGCAGGAGGCCAGGGAGGCGGGGGTGAACAAATTCCTGTCCAAGCCCCTGTTTCCTTCGTATATCATCGACACTATTAATAAATGCCTGGGCTTAAACAATATTCTCGCGGCGGAAGAGACGAGCCAAACAAGGGAAGACAACTTTGAGGGACACGCCATACTGCTGGCCGAAGACGTGGATATCAACCGGGAAATTGTCCAGACCCTTCTGGAACCGACCCGGCTTTTAATAGATTGCGCCGAAAACGGCAGGGAAGCGGTACGGCTCTTTGAGGAAAAGCCGGACAAGTACGAAATGATATTTATGGATGTCCAGATGCCGGAAATGGACGGTTACGAGGCGACCCGCAAAATCCGGGAATTTGAGTACCGGAGAAACATCGGAAAGGCGGTTCCCATTATCGCCATGACCGCCAATGTTTTCCGGGAGGATATTGAGAAATGCCTTGACGCCGGGATGAACGGCCACGTGGGAAAGCCGCTGGATCTTGAGGATGTGCTGGACAAGCTCCGCCGGTATCTGCGCTGATCCGCCGCGGCTTGTCCGTCCAAGCTTTACCCCTTTAAGCCTGAAGAGGCAAGCCCCTGGACAAAGTAACCTTGGAGGGAAAGGAATATGACCAGCACGGGGACAAGGGCCACCACGCTGGCCGCCATGATGAGGCCGTATTCGCTTGAGTACTGGGAGATAAAGGAACGCAGGCCAATCTGGATGGTTTTTAATTCCGTCCGGGTAAGATAGATCTGGGGGCCCAAAAAGTCGTTCCAGGTATTAACAAAGGTGATGATCGTCAGACTTGAGAGGGCCGGCTTGGAAAGGGGCAGCATGATCCGCAGCCATATTCCGTATTCGGTAAGCCCGTCTATCCGGGCGGCTTCCCGCAGCTCGTCCGGAACGCCTTCGTAAAACTGTTTCATCATAAAAACCCCGAAGGCGGAAAAGGCCTGGAGGAAGATAATCGACAGGTGGGTATTGTTAAGCCCCATGGTCCGCATCAGGATAAACTGGGGAACCATATAGGCCTGCCAGGGTACGGCGATGGTGGCGATATAGCCCAGAAACAGGGGGCGCCGTCCGGGGAAGCGGAGTTTGGCGAAGGCGTAGGCGGCGAAACTGGAGCTTAGGAGTTGAAGCAAGGTAACAATAACCGAAAGCTTTGCCGTATTCAGCATGAAGCGGAGGAGGGGTATCCTGGTCCAGATATCGGAATAATTCCGCCACCGGGGGTTTTCCGGAATCCACCGTATGGGAAAGGTAAACACATCCTTATTAAGCTTGAGGGAAGAAGAGAGCATCCAGACGAAGGGAACCAGCATGGTAAAGGCGGTAAGGGTTAGAATAATATAGCTTGCGCAGACAAAGCCTCTCCTTCTTTCGATCATCATTTTCGCAAACTCCTTCCTAGCCAAGCTTCTTTTCCAGTCTGAACTGGATCAGGGTGATTCCCGCGACCATGACAAAAAGTATCATGGCCATGGCGCTGGCATAACCGAATTCCAGGGAACGGAAGGCGGTATTGTAGATCTGGTACACCAAAACCCGGGTGGTGTTGGTAAGCTGGTTATCAGCCCCGGCAAAGATATTGATGAAAATGTCGTAGACCTTAAAGGAACTGATGATCAGCATCATTACAATAAAAAAAGTGGTGGCCGCAAGCTGGGGAATAGTAACGTGGCGGAAACGCTGCAAGCCGCTTGCCCCGTCAAGGCTGGCCGCCTCGTAGAGTTCCGGATTCACCCCCTGGAGTCCCGCCAGGTAGATTACCATGTAGTAGCCCATATTTTTCCAGACACTGAAAAATATGACCGTAGGAATAGCCCAGTACCTGTCCGCCGCCCAGCGGGGGAGTTTTTCAACGGGAAGGGCAAAGAGGGCGGAAAGGAAGTTGTTTAGCGGGCCCAGGGTAGGGCTGAAAATAAAGTTCCATACCGCCGCCACCGCCACCAGGGAAGCCACATAGGGAAAAAAAGTAACGGTACGGAAAAAATTCCGCCCCCTGAGTTTCTGGTTTAACAGAATAGCCAGGAACAGAGAGCAGGCCAAGGTAAGAGGAACCACTCCCAGAGTGTAAAGGACGGTATTGCCCAGGGCCCGCCAAAAGACGGGATCTGTAAAAAGCCGGGTAAAATTACCCAGCCCGGCAAACCGGATAGGGTTCGCCCCGTCCCAGCTCAGGAAGGAGAGGAACAGGGCGAATACCAGGGGAACCAGGGTGAAGACGGCGAAACCGATAAAATTCGGCGCGATAAAAGTGTAGGCGATTATGGTTTCCTGGGTCTGTTTTTTCAAAAATATCCTCCCGGATTATGGACAAACGGCGCGAATCAACCGCAAACCGGCGGAAGCGGCGCGGGGAAAAGGGATGGCAAGCCTCCCTGCCCGTTCCGCGCGGCCCGCGGCATCCTGTCTTACTTGCCCAGTATCTTGGCTATCCGGGCGTTCATGTCCTCGATACCCTGTTGTACCGTTATGTTCCCGCTCATGATAGCGTCGTGGTTTTCGTTCAGCACCAGTTCAATATCGGCGCTTTTGTCGTGGAGGGGCATCTCAAGGTAGGTTTTGTACACGTTAAGGGCCTCCTTGCTTCCCGCGTCCTGGGGGAAACCGGGGATGGCGGAAATGGCGTTGATAACTTCGGCGTTCATGATAGCCGGGATAGTACCGGTCTTTGCCAGAATGGCCGCCCCTTCGGGTCCGCTGACAAACTTTATAAATTCAAGAGCCGCCTGTTTGTTTTTCGAGTTCCGGTTCACCCCGATAGAGGTGATGGTTCCCAGGGTGGTTCCCGCGGGAACGCCGGCGGGATGGGGGTACTTCACGATGCCCCAGTTTTTTGACTGGGATTCCCCGGTTTTTACCTTGTCTATCTGGGTGGCGATAAACCAGGTTCCCATGTTCAGCATGGCGATCTGGTTATTGAAGAAAGCCCCGGAATAGTGGGTTCCCGAAGTCTTGATGGTGGAAAAGTCCATAACCACACCGTCTTTCTGCTCCGCCAGCACCCCTTCGTAATAGGGGGCGAGGAAATCATAGGTTCCGTCAACAATGGTGTTCTTCCCGTCAAGTACGGCGAACAGGGATACGGCGCTGCGCCAGGTATGGTAATGGGCCCCGTAGGTCTTGTTTGCCCCGCTCCCCCGGACAAGCCGCCGGGCCAGGGCGTCGTACTGGTCCAGGGTCAGGTCGTTGGGCGGATAGGGAACCCCGGCCGCATCAAAGAGATCCTTGTTGTAGAAGACAATCCAAAAATCGCTTCGGAAGGGAAGGGCGTAAACTTCCCCATTTACCGCAATCTGTTCGGTGGTCCCGCCGTAGAGTCCGGTATCTATACCGGAGGACTTAATAAAGCTGTTAAGACCTTCAAGCCGGTTTTGCTTAACCAGGTTCGCGTAACCGGGTATATCTTTGACGGTAAGAATATCCAGATCCGCGCCCCCTGAAAGCTGGGTTCCCAGCACGGTCATAAAGTCGGCGCTGCCCAGATCGATAGTTTCAATCTTAACATCCGGATGCGCCGCTTCCCAGGCGGCGATCAGGGGTTTGTAATACACGGTAAGATCATAGTCCCAAAGCGCCCATTTCAGGGTGCTGGCGCCGGAGGCAGCCGCCGGAGCCGCCGACCTACCCCCGGCAAATACCGGGAACGCAAACAGCGTTAAGACCGCAAGCAGCGCGATAACCAACACATTCTTTTTCATTTTTTTCCTCCACAACGGTTTGTTAATGGTTCGTCATTAAAACCATGGAGTATTGTAAACCCGGCTTCTTCGGAAAAGACATGAAAAATCCTATCCGGTTCATTCCCTTTGTTATTTTTTCCGCCGGCGGAACCTGCAAGATTTTATCCAAAAACGGCAATATTTTACGATTTTGTTTTCCCCGCCGTTTTTCCCTTGTCATCTGAAATTTCCTGTGTTTAAATGGGGCAGTGAAAGATAAACTGCGGACGGCGAAAAGCCGGGCAATGATACTGATGATCCTCTTTGCCCTGATCATGACAGTGCTGGTTTTCGCGTTAAGTTCCAAGGTGATATACGATTTCCAGCGCCGGGTAACGACCCAGTCGGCGGAGTTTAATCTTCAGCTTGTGGCGGGGATCATCGCCCAGGATATGCGGGACCTTGAGAATTTCGGGCGCTGGTGCGGGGTAAACGAAACCATCGGATCCTGGTTTGTATCCCCTCGGGGGGAAGGGGCTCTGGAAGCCTGGCGGCGTCTCTCGGAGGAATTCTACAACAACCGGGCTTCTCCCTTTGTAAACCGTCTGTTGATCTTTGATAACACCTACAAACGGGTGCTTCAGGTGGGAAACCAGATCAACGCCTCCCTGCCGGTTACCGGTTGGAATGTGGACGCTGTTTTTACCGGGGGGCTTTCCGATCAGCCGGGCTGGCAGGGACTGGTGGCCGATCCCTTCCACTCCGCACGGAAGGTTCCGGTGATCCCCCTGGTTAATCACCTCTACCACCCGGGGCGGGGGACGGTAACCGGAACCGTGGTTCTTATGGCTCCCGTCAGCCTGGTTACCGGAAGACTTGCCGCCTATAAGGCCCCGGCCGATACGGAGCTTTACCTGAGTATACAGGACAGGTACTACCGCCTTGAAGACGGGGATTTTGTTCCGGAGGAGGCTTCCTGGACCGAATTAAGCAGGGACGGGGAATCCACCATGAGCCCCCAAACCGTAGTGATCAACATTCGTGACCGGGATGGACGGCGGCGTACCCTGGTAAGCCTGCCCATCCGGAAGGGGATCAACCTGATCCAGGCCCTGCACCGGCTTCGTTTTTTCCCCGCCGAAGGAGCGTGGCCGGCCCTGGCGGCGGGAATCGTGGTACTCCTCCTCCTCCTGGCCCTGCTCTGGGCGGGGATCAACCGGCAGGCCGGCGAGCTTGCCGCACTAATGGAAAAGCGGATCGCCGACGAGAAGAAGGCCCGGGATCTGGAATACCGGATGCTTCAAAGCCAGATAAACCCTCACTTCCTGTACAACACCCTTAACTCGATCAAATGGATGGCCTCTATTCAGAACGCCTCGGGGATAGCAAAAATGACCACCGCCCTTTCCCGGCTTTTACGAACCCTTACCAAGGATACCCGGAAGACCGCGTCCCTGGGGGAAGAACTCGCCCTGCTGGATGACTACCTGGTGATCCAGAAGTACCGCTACGGGGATTCGGTAACGGTAAAAAAAGAGATAGCCGAAGATTACCTGCTGGATACCCTCGTCCCCCGGTTCACCCTCCAGCCCCTGGTAGAAAACGCCATATTCCACGGTCTTGAACCCAAGGGGGGCGGTATTATTACCGTAAGGGTAAGGACGGATCCGGAAGATCCCTCCCAAACGCTGGTTTCCATTGAGGACAACGGGGTGGGTATGAGCAACGAAACAATCGCAAAAGTCCGGCTTGCCCAGGGCAACGCTGCCGGGGCAGACGGATCCGGGCAGGAGCCGGAAGGAGGGGATGTGTTCCGGAAACTGGGACTACGGAACGTGGCGGAACGGCTCCGCTACGCCTTCGGCGAAAACGGGGGACTCTCTATCGCCAGCGAAGAGGGGAAGTACACTACCATCACTATTACCCTGAAACGGGAGGCCTGTCCGGAACCCGCCGGACGGATGGAGACATGGTAAAGTTGCTCATAGCCGATGATGAACCCCTGGTCTGCGTGGGGCTCCAATCAATGATCCGCTGGGAAGATTTCGATATTGAAATAGCCGGAACAGCCCGGAACGGACGGCAAGCCCTGGAGATGATAGAAACACTGAGGCCGGAAATCGTTGTCACCGATATCAAGATGCCCCTCAAGTCGGGACTGGAAGTGGCCGAAGAATGCGGAAAAAAATACGGACACATTCCCCTCTTTATCATCCTTACCAGTTTTGAGGAATTCGATTTTGTCCGCCGGGCTCTTTCCGTTCAGGCGGTGGATTATTTGGTCAAACTGGAACTGAGCCCCGAGTCCCTAGCCGCCGCGGTTTCCAAGGCCCTCTCCCTGCTGGAAGAGATCCGCCGGGCGGCCCGGAGGGAAGATGGATCAGATGGGGACGCTGAAAGATTCGGAGGAATGGAAAATGGCAGGGAGGCTTACAGCCTTGCGCGTATGCGGGACGATTTTTTTCTCAAACTCTACCAGAACTGGTTTGAAAGTCCCGAAGCGTACCGTCAAAGCCGGGATCGGCTGGGTCTGGATCTTTCCTCCCCCGCTATGACCGTACTGGCGGGAGAAATCGACGGGCCGGGAGAGGGGGCTTCCCCGCTCTACCTCAGCGTCGTACACATGCTGCGGGAAATGCTGGAAAAGGTGCATCCCTGTTACGTTACCCCCCTGGATCCGCGGCGTTTCACCGTTCTCCTCCGGCTTGAAAACGCCGACCCTTCGTTCCTCCGGAAACAATTCGGTGAGGGGCTCCGCAAAACGATAGGGATACTGCACGATTATTTCAACGTACATATCCGCATGGCGGCCGGCAAGCCGGTGGAGGATCCCCTGAGGCTGGAGGAAAGCTACCGTTCCGCCTGGGAAGAACTGCGGGAAAGCAGCCGGGAAAATCCCCTGCGGTTTTTTGAAAGATCCCTGCAGCGGCAAAACTACCAGCAACAGCTTATCTCCCGGGTGGAGGAGTACATCGAAAAGAACCTGGATAAACGGCTTTCCCTCCCCGAGGTGGCGGAGGAATTCAACCTGAGCCCCAACTATTTAAGCCAGCTCTTTACCCGCTACGCCGGGGAGGGTTTTGTGGAGTATATCACCGCCGCGAAGATTGCCGCCGCGAAAACCATGCTCTTAAAGGGGGAGGGGCCGGTATACGAGATCGCCGGGAGGCTGGGCTACGAAAACGCCTTTTACTTCAGCAAGGTATTCAAAAAGCTGGAAGGGGTTTCCCCCCGGGAATTCCTGCGCGGCCATAATGTCCGGCCCCCGGAGGATCCGGATTTCCTGAACCGGGAAGAAGAAGAGTAAACCTACTCCACCCGAAAAACAATCTCCGCCTCCTCCCCGCCGTTCCGCACCGATAAGGTGTGCTGTCCCGGCTCGGAGGGAAGGTAGAACAGGAAGGGCCGGTTTACCGTGAAGCGGGTACC
>JAISPH010000183.1 GCA_031275035.1 Treponema sp. | reverse complement strand
GTCTTTTCATCGTTTTGAGCGTCGGATTTGCCGTTTTAGGGTTTTCAAGCTTTTGATAAACCTGATATTTTACTCCCATTTTTTTTGCGACATCGGCTAGTGTCATATTGTGGCTTTTCCGCATAGAACGAAGCCTACGTTAAAATACCGGAATAAAACTCCGGGGATTCAACATACCAGCACTTATCGTTGTCTGAATAGGTTATTTTGCATGGTATCATGGTTCTCATTCTAGTCCTGCCTGTTTTTTGAGAGAGTTAAGAATCCCTGTCTTAAGGTCTTCATTTGCATGAATCGGTACGGACAAACTAATCCCATCGTGATTTATGATACACCTTATAAGGTGTTATGTCACACACGACGCGCATGTGGTGGAACCTGTTATCGCTTTTTATGAGGGTCTTTTATGGTAAAAAACAAAACAGCCCTGGTTAATGCTTTTGCCCAGCGTCAAGCTGTTCCTTGAAGGCCTTTACGATTGCAAGTACTATTTTCAGATTTTTTTCATCGAATTCTTTCGCAATTTGTAGCAATAACCGTAAATCAGGGGAAAGTGCGGCGATGGTCTTTTGGGGCGGTATTTCGTGGCCAGTAATCAGATATTCCACGGAAACTCCAAGAGCCCGGGCAATATTAACCGCCGCATCGGCGGTGGGGATGGAATTGTGGGTGTTTAAATAATTATCGATGGTATGCTTTTTTACCCCCGATAAGGCGGAAAGTTCCTTAACAAGCATGCCCGAATAGATTAATTCAGCCTTCAAGTTTTCTTTAAACCCCATGGATATCATGATAATCAGAAAAGAATAATATATCCTTGACATTATTCTTATAAGATGTATAATTCTTAGCTATATTCTTATTAGAATAATCAAAATGGCTGATTATGAGAATAAGGATAAAATCCAAATAGGAGTTGTAATTATGAAGAAAAGGATGTTCTTAAGGGGTGTATTGAGCCTAATTTTTTTGGGTATATGTATTACCGGATGCGATAACGGGTCATCTCCACCCACAGCCTATAAGGTTACTTTTGTTTGTGGGAAGGGAACCGGTACGCCTCCCGAACCCATCACCGTTAATGCAGGGGAAGAAATAGAACTCCCGGGGCAGGAAGATATGGAGGCCCCGGAGGGACAAGAATTCAACGGCTGGAGAGGGGACGGGCAGACGCTGGCGGAGGGAGATTTCTACACCGTTGATAAAAATGTAACTTTTACTGCCCAATGGAAAGAAACGAATCCCGGCCCCGGTCCGTCGGGTAAAAACCCCCTGGAAGGAACCTGGTTAAGTGAATCTGAATTAGATGACAACCTCCCTGAAACGGTTATCTATTTTGGCGCCGATACCACCGGGGGTTTGTACAGGTTTACCACTAATTGGAATTATTCTTACGATAAATGTAAGGTCCTTAATGATACCGGAAGGGCCTACAGGATCGGATATTTTTACAATGGTATGCAAAATGGCGAAGATTGGTATTCCCTCAATTCAGCGGAAGATCAATTGACTATATCGGGCGAGACCTATTTTAAGGTAGATATCCCCAAAACCACGGATCTCAAAAGCCCAATTGCGGGTTTCTGGGTATCCGGCGAAGATACCACACAGAATCAGCTTGGGCTGGTAATCTCTAAAGCTCTGGATGGCGATTATTTTACTATCCTTACCGGAGAATGTGATCTTCGCAGCGCCTATACGATTGAGAACGGAGAATCAAAGATAGGGGGAAGTACCGCCACCGCTTATAGATATACCCTCACGGAAAATGAGCGGAGAGAAACAATCCTCAACATTCGAATAAGAGAAAGGCCCGAAAATTTTATCCGGGCCGATACCAAATATCCAAAGGCGTTTTTCTAAAAACCCCTTGCTAGTTGGTAAAATTTTGCCGGTAACCATGCGGGGAACGATAGGAAGACACTATTCCCCGCATGATTGGAAGAGGGGGGGCCATACCCCGGCGAACCTTTGGTTCAAGCTTGCCTCGGTTAAATTCACTACCATCGAAGAAATTGTAAAACCAATCTTCGGACCGGGGTATGGCCCCCGCTAGAGCCGCAGGGCCTCTACCATATAGCGGATATCAAAGCCCCTATCGCCCTGTTTCCTCATTTCAATCACAAAAATATAACCGACTCCTTTCCTTTGTGCGCCTTCCGCGCCTTTGTGGTTCCTAATTCTTGAGTATAGGAAACACTGAGGGGGTCCCTCCGGGAAATCCTCTCTTCCCCGTGTAAGGAGTGGCCGGGCAATTTTTTGCAGTTACCCGGGATACCCCCGGAGAAATGCACCGGTACGGTGAGAAACCCTTGGTGGGGTGGCATCAGACAGGACCCCAAGGAATTTTTTCCCCGTACCGGTGTTTTCATTTAATGTATCCCGGATAGAGAGTAAAACGCTTTTGCCCTGGTCTTTCCATACCACCATGGACACCCCCCTTTCCCTTATAGTATTATATGATCAGAATGGAAAGGAATATCGACGGCATTGCCTTCGATTTGGATGGAACCTTCTATCCGGATTACCGTTTTTATGTCCGCCTCGTGCCTTTTATACTAAGGGAATGCAGGCTCCTTTTAGCCATGGGAAAAGCCAGAAGCGCCCTCCGGGAAAACCCTGAGGAGGGCGATTTTTATGACCTTCAGGCCCGTATAATGGCAAAAATTCTGCGGAAAGATCCGCAGACGATAAAAGAACGGACCGAAAGGCTTATTTACCGGAATTGGGAACCCCTGTTTAAGAAGGTTAAACCCTATCCCCATGTCCGGGAAACCCTGGAAAACCTGCATAAAGGGGGCTTTAAATTGGGGCTCCTATCCGACTTTCCCCCGGAAAAAAAGCTGGAGTATCTGGGCCTTGCGGATCACTGGGATACCATACTTTGCTCCGAATCTACCGGCCGGCTCAAGCCCCATTCGGCCCCTTTTGGGGAACTCGCCAAAAGCATGGGGCTGCCCCCGGAACGGATCCTTTATGTGGGAAACAGCGTTAAGTATGATATTATCGGGGCCAAAAGGGCGGGAATGAAGGCCGCCCTGGTAAGCCCCTGCCTCCTAAAAAAACGCCGCCATAGGGGAAACGCCGATTTTATCTTTTCCGACTATCGCCAATTATATACTTTTGTGTTAAGTTAATAGCAAATGATTTTTACGGTAGGCAATCTTTTAACCCTTGGTATTGTCGCCCTGGCCCTGATCCTGTACCGGCAGCTTGACCGGAATAACCGGTCCCTGGATAAGATGCGTAAATACGGGGATCGGCTCAAGGAAGAACTATCCGCTTTTGTATTAGAGAAGGAATCGGCCGTAAAGGATTATGCGGTGGAGCTTGATGTTCATCAAAAATCCGCCAAGGAATTGATGAAGCGGGTCCATCTGACCGATGAAGAGCTGGCCGCCAAGGCAGAGGCGGTTTCCCGGATAGATGAACGGATCAGCGCCTATGATACGGCCCTGGAAGAACTGGTCCGCATGACCGCCCGGGTACAGGAAAATTTGGCCCGGATCAGGGAAGAATCGGCCTTTGTGGAAACCGTGGGGAAGCGGCTTTCCGAGACCTCCCACAAGATCACTTCAATAGAAAAAAACCTTTCGGACCTGGAACTGCGTTTTGAACGGGAAAACGCCGATTCCCTGGAAAAAACCTCCGAATCCCTGGTGGCGGCGGTACGCTCCACGGTTTCCGACCTCCAGGCAACCGCGGAAACCATTGAACGCCAGGTAGAGGATCACCGGGAAGCGGTGGGCAAAATTGAACGGGAACGGTCCGCAAGCCTGGCCAGGGATATCGAAATCATCAACAAGACCCTAAAAGAAGCGGTAGAGCGGGCCGGCGCCCGGGCGGATAAAATGGAAGAAGCCGCCCTGGTAAAGCTTCGGGATCAGGCCCTGGAACGGGTACAGCACATGAAATCCACGGTGGAAGAAAAGCTCAAATCCTATCAGGAGGATGTTAAGGCCCGGGTGATAGAAGTACAGGGCATGGTTAAAACCTATAAAGAAGAATGGAAAAACGAACATGCCGATTTAGAGGCCAAACAGCGGACCTATAAAGAAGAATGGAAAAAGGATGTTCAGGAACTGAATGTCCTTGCCAGGAATCAGCGGGAAGAATGGAAGCGGGCCATAGGCGAAGGGGAAGCCAGGACGCGCCAGGTCCTTACTGCCCTGGAGGAAAGCTCCGCGGAAATGGAAAAGCGCATCGCCGTAGAGGCGGAAACCACGGAACAGCGCCTCCGGGACATGGAGGCCCGTACGGACGAGGCGGCCTCAAACCTGGAGCGCCGCTTATTACAGGCCGCCGAAGAGGCGGGCCAAAGGGCTCTGGAACAGGCGGACGCCAAACTTGGACAATACCGGGAAGCCCAGGCCCAACAATATCAGCGCCTGGAAGCCCTGGCGGACGACACCGCCCGGCTGGACGCGGAGTTGCGCCGGTATATGCAGGAAACCGAAAACAGAGTCCGGCAGGACTTCTCCCTCTTCGAGCGGGAATCGGCGGATGCCAGAACCGCGGTTTCCGCCGAATTTACCGCCTCCGTGGACATCCTCAAAGCCGATATGGCCGGGGTAGAACGGGAATTGACGGCCCTTAAAAACCAGGCTTATGAAAATGTTTCCGAAAAACTCCGGATCTTTGAGGATGATTTTTCCGAGAACCTGGCCAGGCGGGGAGAAGAAATCGACCGCCAGCTTGCGGAGTGGCGGGAATCCCTGGACACGGACCTTACGGCCCTGCGGGAAGAGGCCGAGTCGGAACGCCGGAAACTGGAACTTTCCTTCAACGAGGAACTGCGGAGCCGCCTGGCGGAGCAGAGTACGCGGCTGGTATCGGAACTGGAACACCTCAAGGCCGAGACCGGGGCTTTTGAAGAGGCTATCCGGGATCAGATGGCCCAGGCGGATCAATCCACGGAGGCCTTCAAGGAGCAGCTTGACCGCAGTCTGGACGAGGCCCGGAGCGCCGCCGAATCTTCGGTCAGGGCGGAAATAGGCCGCTATGCCCTTTCCACCGCGGAAACCCTTAAACAACACCAGCGGGACCTGGAAACCCGTATCAGGGAAATAGCGGATCAGGTCGAAGGGCGGAACACGGAAATTACCGGCGCCCTGGAATCTTCCCGCCGGGAAATCGATGACTGGCACACCAAGTTTGCCGCCCAACTGCGGGAGGTGGACGCCGCGGTGGATGAGGCCCGCCGCAGGGGCCGGGAACTGGCGGCGGAAAGCGATGAGCGGATTGCGGCGGTCCGGGCCTCTATTGAGGAAATCCACGAAGAAGCCACGGCCCACAGGACGGAAATTTTCTCCCGCACCGGTGAACAGGTCCAGTCCCTGGATTCGGCCATTAAGGATGCGGATCGGCGGCTTAAGGAATTCATCAACCAGACCAAGCTTTTTGATCAGGCGGATGAACTTAAACTTGCCCTGGAACGGCGCATCGAGGATCTCCGGGGAGACATGGACCGGCTGGATCAGCGCCGCTCCGAGGCCGCGGAACTGGAGGCCCAGTTCGTTAAGATCAAGCGCCTTGAGGACGAGGTAAACGCCAAGATGACCCGGTTCCTTTCGGAAAAACGCCGCATTGAGCTTATGGAGGCCGATTTTAACCGCCTGCTGCAAACCTCCCAATCGGTGGAAGAAAAACTGGGCCAGGTTTCCGCCTCCGACGACACCCTTCAATCCATCCAGGTCCAGATCCGCAAACTTGAGGACTCCATGGCGGACGCGGAAGAGAAGTATCAGCGCATAGAGCGAAAAAATCAGATCCTGGAAAACACCAACGACGGGATAGACCGCAACTTTAAGGCCCTCCAGGAGTCGGAGACGGCGGTAAAGGAATTCAATAACAAACTACAGAGCCTCTCCGGTGAGCAGGAGGCCCTCCGGTCTTCCCTCAAGGACCTGGCAGAGGAAAGCGAGAAGGCCCGGGACACCGCGGAGAAGCTTTCCTTCCTGGACGATAACCTTACGGATATTGAGAAGCGGCTCGAGGCCATGCAGGTCGCCCGGGAATGGCTTGCCAGAACCGAAACCAGGATGGAGGAGTTGAACAAAGAGGCCCAGGAACAGGTTAAGCTCATGGGGGCCATCCTAAAAGCGGAGGGGGGAAAGGACAGCCCCCGGGGCAAGGGCGCTCCCCCCATAGGGGTTCGGGAGTCGGTGTTTAAATTGCATAACCAGGGATGGAAAGTGGAAGAAATATCCCGGACGCTCAAACTTTCCCGGGGAGAGGTGGAACTGATCCTGGAAATGGGACCCAAGGATTAGGGCGATTTTCTTCATAGGGGGGCTACCGGCTCCGGTCCACCCCCTCCCGCCGGCAGTAGGAACCAATCAGGCATCGGGAACAAAAGGGGCTCACGGGCCGGCATATCTGCTGGCCATATAAGACCAGCAGGGCGTTTATCTTCTTCCAGTATTTCCGGGGCAGGATCTTCCGCAATATCATTTCAGTTTCTTCCGGGTTCCGGGAACTAAGCCAGCCGGTCCGGTTACATATCCGGTGGACATGGACATCTACACAGATTCCGTCCATATCAAAGGCCTCGATAAGAACCAGATTAGCGGTTTTCCTGCCCACCCCGGGAAGGGCCAGCAGGGCATCCATATCCGCCGGCACTTGCCCGCCGTAACGCTCGATGAGGATGGCGGCGATCTTCCTGAGGTTCTCCGCCTTGGTCCGGTAGAACCCCGCCGGATAGGCGAGCCGGGCGGCTTCATCCGCGGAAAGGGAGAGCAGGGCCGCCGGATTGGGGGCTCGTTCCAGAAGGGCCCGGGAGGTAGCCAGGGTAACCTCGTCCTTGGTCCGAAGGCTCAGGATGGTGGATACCAGCACCGCCCAGGGGTCCCGTTGATAGCGGCCCGCCACTGCGGTAACCGAGGGCTCCTGTACCCGCCAGAATTCAAGGATCCTAAACACCGCGTCCCAGGCGGGTTTTACGGCGCCCTCTTTGTATTTCGCCATGATCTACTTTTCCAGGAGGCACACCGCCAGGGCCTCCACTGCCAGGCCTTTTCCCACGGGGCCCAGCCCTTCGTTGGTTTTCCCCTTTACAAAAACCGCAGCCGGGGAAACCTCCAGAATCCCTGCCAGGGATTCCCGGATGGCGGTCCGGTAGGGCAGCACCCTGACGGTTTCGGAGAGGATCACACAATCCAGATTGACCAGCCGCCATCCGGCTTCCCGGACCTTCCCAAAGGCCCGCCGAAGCAGAACCAGGGAATCCGCATCCTTCCATGCGGGGTCCGAAGGGGGAAACAGGTCCCCAATATCCCCCAATCCCGCGGCGCCCAAAACGGCGTCGGTCACCGCATGGGCTAGTACATCGCCGTCGGAATGGCCCAACTCACCCCGGTCCGCGGGAATCTCCACCCCCCCTAAAAGGAAGCGCCGCCCCTCCGCCAGGGGATGCAGATCCTGGCCCAGGCCTACGCGTACCATATTCCCCTTTCTCCTCCCATATCCCTCCCGGTTTCCAAATCTTCGGGAAAGGTGATCTTCCGGTTCGCCGCAGAACCGGGAATAACCGCCACGGGCCCGGCAAATTCCCCCCAAACTTCCGCATCATCGGTATATTCATAGGCTTCCCGCAGTTCCCGTTCCGCCGCCCGTTCGTGGGCCCGGAGAATTTCGGGAAAGGCAAAGCCCTGGGGGGTCTGGGCTGTTCCTACCGAGGCCCGCCTAAGATGCCGCCGGACAAAACCGGCCTCGTCAAATTCCTTGGGGGTTTCGGTCAGGGGCATAAGGGGCACCACCGCCCGGTGGCAAAGAACCGCGTTTATGGTCCGCTCAATAAGGGCGGCATCGATCCAGGGCCGGGCGCCGTCGTGGATGAGTACATAGCCGGGCTTGTAGGCCTCCAGCAGGGAAAGGGCATGGTACACCGACGCCCGCCGGCTTGGGCCCCCGGGGACAAAAAGCACCGGCGGCCCCCGGTCCTCCGGAGGAAAATCGCCGGGCAGGGCCCGCCGGGCGGCAAATTCCCCCGCCGCCGGATCCGGGGGAACGGAAATGACAATGAGGCTAATCCGCCCGGACGCGGCAAAGGCCCGGACCGCCGCACCCAATACGGTAAGGGGCTTCCCCGTGGTGTCCACCAAACCCTCCCCCAGGGGGCGGTACTCTTTCTTGATCCCCCCCATGCGGCTTGAAGAACCGGCGGCGGTTATAACCGCGGCAATGGCGGGTTCCATGGCTTGCTTTTACTTGGATTCCAGGCGGGTAAAGATCAGGGTTTCCACTTCTTCCTTAGACTTGCGAAGGGAGAAAGAAATCTCATCTTCCAAAAGTTTTAGGGCGGAATCATAGAGCTTGCGCTCCAGAATCGGCAGTTCCTTGACCTTGCTCCGGTGGTAGAGGGATCGCACAATGGCGGCGATATCCATAACGCTTCCCTTTTTTAGAAGATCCAGGTTCATTTGATACCGGAGTTTCCAATCCGAAGGGATAGGTTCGTAATCTTCGCTGATAAGTTCCAGCGCCTTCTGGGCCTCTTCCTTGGGTACTATGGATCTGATTCCAAGCCGTTCCGCCTGATCAACGGGAACCATGATAGTCATATCAGATACTTCAAGATAAATAACATAATAGGGAATCTTTTCGCTCTTGAATTCCTTTTCCTCAATAGACCTGATCACCCCAACCCCCTGGCTGGGATAGACTATTTTTTGATCAACCTGAAATACTTTAGTAGCTTTATTCATTAAAATTATTATACCATAAAAAAATAGAAATGTGAATGAGGCAGAGCCTCAATTTATAGATCTTAATAATACAAGGAGCTTAGTAATGTCCGAAATCGCCCAAGAGGAGCCCGTGGTTTTTCTCCACGGTTTTGATGGGGATGCCCTTATAAGCATCATTCAGGCCATCAAACAGGCCGCCCCCCAGGCGGGGATAGACCCCGCCAGTATCGCCTTTAGTTCTTCCACTCCCACCAACAGGAAATGGAAGATCAAGGACCTGATCCGGGAAGTCAGACAGGAACACGAATATTTCAGGGCCCACCCGCCGGTTAAAAAACCAGAAAATTGAGGCCCCCGGCCAGGGGCCGGGTTTAGTCCCCCGCGGCGAAGAGACTCTTATAACACTCATCGATAATCGGGATGAGCGATTCCAATTCAAAGCCCAGGTCCCGCAGGGCCGCCCGTTCAGCGCTTTCTTTCCAATTCATATAGGGATCCGCATAATGATCCCTAAGAAAATCGTAGATCAGATCCTCCGCCTTTTCCGGGGGAGTAAAGAAACGGCCCCTTCCGGCGCTCAGGGCCTTCCTGATGGCCAGACGGGTTTTAGCCAGGAACCGGTCCTGGTAGAGGTCGTAGGACCGGCCGGATAGTTCCCTAAGCCGATCCGCCACGGAACCGCCCGCGGGCCGCAGCCGTAAGGCGGCTCCGGACCGGCGGTATCTCTTTCCCGGGCTTTTGGGAACATCCCCGCCCCTCTTCCCCTGGTTTGACACCGGCGGCGTCCCCGTTTCCGGGGGAAGAAGGGCCGCTTTCTTCCCGGCCAGGGGTTTCTCCTCCGGGGCTTTCTTAGGACGGGGGCTCTGATCCGCCGCTTTGGCCTTCCGGGGGAATTCCTTGCGGAATAGGGCCTTCTTGTCCTTTTCCTGCCGTTTTTTTGCCCGCCGCCGGCCCCCCTCTGCGGATACATCCCCCCCA
This sequence comes from Treponema sp., assembly GCA_031275035.1. Next base: position 974 of record JAISPH010000183.1, on the reverse strand, counting down.
GGCTGGGCAGCGGGGGGCGGCAGGGCCAGGGGAGCCGGGGCCCGCTGCTGGAGCGAGGCTTTGAGGATGTTCCAATTCCGCTGGAGGTATATATCCCCCTGGATGGAGTAATAATACCCCGTTACCAGGGCAGACATCACGGAGGCCAAAATTTCATCATCCCGGCTTTTATTAAGCACCCCCCGGCGGATGGCTAAAAAAACATCATAATTTCTGGTGCCGTATTTCCGGGAGTAAAGAAAGAGGATCCGCTCAAAGGCTGCGTCGTTAATCAGATTCCAATATTTGACGCAATAGGCCAGGGTTTGATCCTCAATCCGGGTCAATATCCGGGGAATTTCGATCCTGGCCAGATCCGCCGGGGAAAAGGTCACGGCGGAAAGATCTATCAGGGGGCCGCCGTGCTTTTTTTGCCAGAGGTACTCCTCCCAATCGGCCTTAACCAGCCGCCGGCGCTCCTGTTCCATTGCCTCCAGCCGTACATTCTCCCGGCGGTGCAGTTCCTCTTCCACCACCGAGAGGGATTCGGTTAAATAAGAGCGAACCAGGTCTGCGGCCCGGCTCAGAGATTTTTCGTAAAAGTTCAGGACCTGGGCATACCGGAGAAACCGCTCTATCCCCGCCACCGCCTCGTACCGGTCGCTGGGCAGCATCACAAGAATGTCCTCCGCGGCCTTTATGGTCGAATAGACATCCTTTTTGTTATAATTATCCGCCTTTTCGGCAATATAAAAGATGATCCGCTTTATCCGCTCCAGGGAGCGTTCCCCCAGGGCCCGGTAAGCCCTGGCCAGCAGGCTCTTATAGGCGGGGTCCTTGCTGCGGTAACACCGCATAAGCCAGATCCTAAAGTCATCATCGGGATACCGGGGCTTGAGCCGGGCCTGATACAAATAGAGCGCATCCTGGGACCGGCCGGTGGAGCGTAAATAAAAGTAACGTTCAATATCAGGATCATGATCCGGCAGCAAAAA
>JAISPH010000172.1 GCA_031275035.1 Treponema sp. | reverse complement strand
GGGCCGTACCGCTTTGTGTAGACCCGCTTTTTTCCGGTTTTGTGGGTGATGTGCGCCTTGACCGGTTTCCCGTTCAGGTGGAGCAGTTTGGTTTTCCCCTCGCCGCCCAGGATACCGATAGCGTACTTCCGGTTATAGCCGGTGGCGCTAATGAAATCGTCGAGAATCTTTGATTTCTCAACCTTGAGTTGGGCGGCCCGGTAACGGACAGCGAACTCCCGGGTAAGCGGTTTTCGTTCTTTCATGGATAACCCCATAATTCCCTCCGGCGGCTTTCCCGCCGGATACAGTGTAGGATTCCATGGTCAGATTTTACTTGAGGCCATGCGGCCCTTTGACCTTTCCTGCAGAGACGGGTACAATGGGAAGGTGATTCGATTTGAAAAAAGAGTGGGGATCATCCTGCTTATCGGCTGCATGGTTCCGGTATATGCCCAGGAGGCCGCCCGGAGTACCCTGCCGGATGCTCTGAAAAGGCCCCAGCGGGGAGAGGCTCCCCGGTATCCCCGGGATGCGGTTATCGGCGAACTGGGCCGGGGCGAAGCCCGGGAGGAGGCCTATGCCTTTGCCCGGAACCTGCTCCAGGACCTCCTCGGGGGCAGGCGGGATTCCCCCTTCCTGGAGGGTTTTAACCCGGATGCGCTGGAGGGGATCCTGGCCCTGCTTGAAGGTATCGGGGCGGAGAAGTTCCGCATCGGGGGCGGACGGGAAGAGCCCGATGAAAGCACTTCATTTCTGGTCCGTTTTTTGGGCCCGGAGCAGGGGGCCGCCGGGGAACTGTACCTGAGGACTGCGGCGGACCGGTGGCGCTTGGACGATCTGACACTGGAGGAACCCCGGGATATAGCCGGGAGCCTGCAGCCGCGGCAGTTTGATTTTGCGCCCTACGAGCGGTTTTTTTAGGACTGGAGATGGCGACGCCGATAAAGCGCATCGAAAAAGATTTTCTCCTTAAAGTACTCTACGACGAGCAAATCCCCATTATATACCTCCTTAACCGTACCGAATACATTTTCTATCTGGAAAAGCCCGCCAAGAATGAAATGTGCTTCCGGGCGGACCGTCCGGTAACCGGCCTGCGGCCCCGGAAAAAACTGGACCTTATGTTCGACTACCACGGCCAGGTGATCATCTTTTCCGTTGAGGTAAGCGCCGTTAGGAACGACCAGATCACCGCGGACGTGCCGGAATTCCTCTATAAAAACCTTGATCGTTCCTATTCCCGGGTATCTACCCCGCCGGATATGCAGGTACAGCTTGCCTTTCTGGGGGACCGCTATGCCCTCTCCTTCCCCAAGATCCAGGAATACGAACCCGGCGAACTGGGGGAATTCATGCGCCGGACCGACTTGAAGAATTTAAGCGGCCTCATTGCCCAGATGGGCCAGTGGATTAAGGGCTACGCCAACGGCTATAAGCTGATCATCTTCAAGGATGTTAAGCCCGCCGCCACTGAAGAGCGGATCCTGGCTGAAACCGGAAAGAGCCTGTATCTTCCTTCAACCCTGGCAAACCTGCCCCAGACGGACCCCTATCCCAAAAAGCGGCTTGTTACCGAGGAGATGTTCCGCCGTTACCTGGAAAGCACCGGCGTGGACCCTGCCTATCTGGACGATGCGGTAAACCGCTTTGTCAAGTCCAAATATGACAACGGCATCTTTTCCGACGCCTGGGTGCCGCTGCTCTTTCAGGAATACGTGATCGGCTATATTCATATCTGGATAAACAAAGAGGGAAAGCAGCCCTTCGATTATACGGTGATAGACCATCTGTATCAGTTTGCCAAGATCCTGACCTTTTCCCTGAAGGAAAACGGCTATTTTGAAGCGGGGCGTATCAAAAATGAACCCTTTGAAGGCAAGGTGATCGATATCAGCGCATCGGGCCTGCTCTTCGCCTATCCCCATTCGGCCCTTTCCTCGGCCCTGCTGCTCGATACGGAGCTGGCGGTCAAGCTTATCTCTTCCAACCGGATTATTAACGCCAATGCCAGAATCGTGCGCCGCTACAAAGACAATACCATGGGCTACTTTGGCTGCCGCTTTCTGGACATTGTCCCCGAGGATATGCGTTTTCTCTTTGAGGTGATCTACGGCAAGCCCTTTACGGATAAGGACGCCTCTTTTCTGGCCGGCCAGGTCTAGGGACGCCGAAAATCCCGGCTGGGTTTTTCAGTCTCTGCCCGGGCTATACCGGATCGTTCAGGGTCCAGGGAACAAAATCCAAAAGGGGCTGTTCCTGGAAAACCGCCTTCCTGGGGAAGACCTTTTTCATGGCCACGGCGTTTCGTTTTTCGTTAAAAACAAAACCCGCATTCCAGTACTCCACCGCCGCAAAGAGGGCGTTCCCCCCGTCAACATCGTCGCTGTGGTCCGTGCGGAAGGAGATATAGTTTAGCAGGTTATTCAAATCCTGATTGTTGATGTACTCAAGCCGTTTCCGGTTGAATTCGTTCCATTTTTCCAGATCCTTAAACCCGTCGCCCTCATCTTCCACAACTACCCGGGCTATGTGCGGGTTAAAAAGATACCAGACCTTTACTTTTTTGGCGGGATCGTTCCTGTTGCCGTGCTTGATGGCATTCTTGATTATTTCAGAAATCTGCTGTTCCAGAAGATTAAACTCTTTTATCTTGGGCGGAGCGGACCGGACAATATGGGTGGTATAGCGGCGGATCTGCCTGTAATCGGAAGGGAATTCCCGGTAGTGCATGTTTGAGCAATCAAAAAGCGGCGATGCGCCGTTTATCTGTATTTCTAAACTTCTCATTGGCCCTGGTCATCCATTTTTTTTATGGCATCCTCCAGCGTGGGAACGATGGGGAAATAACCGGTCAGTTTGGTTAATTCTATTACCTTTTTTACTGAACCGTGGATATTTGCAATGGCCAAACGGAGGTTCATTTTTTTTATGGTTGACGAGATAAAAATAAGGGCGCCGATACCGCTGGAATCAATATATTCGACCTCATCCATGTTGATAATAAAGTTCTCTATTTTTTTTTCTATCATCTTCATCAAGAGTTCCTTGAGCTTAAAGGAATTGTAGAGGTCCATCTCGCCCTGGATGTCGATGATATAGATAGTTTTGCTTCTACGAATGCGCAGTTCCATACTTACCGGTCAGTCTAACATGAGAATTCCATTTTGTCAAGGCGTTGGCCGACGGGTCCGGCTGTCATACGGCGGCGCTTTGTTCCGGCAGGCGGGCGATTAGACGAATTGCGCCTCTATGCGGGGCAGAAAGGCAGATGCGGCGTCCGGCGCCGTTTTTTTTCCCGGCGGCCCGTTTGTACCCGGCGGTACAGCCGCGGGAGGCGGGATTCAGCTTAAAAACCAGACCGCCCACCAATGGCAGACCGCCCCGGCCAGAACAAAGCCATGCCAGACGACATGGGCGCCCCGCCGGTTCTTCATGCTGTACCAGATGGTGCCAAGACTATAGGCCGCTCCCCCGGAGAGGAGGAAAATAATGCTGATCAGGGGCGTTCCCCGGATCAGGGGAAACCAGCCTATGGCGATGACCCATCCCATAAGCAGATGAATCAGGAGTTCCGCTTTTTTTACCCACCTGCAGCCGGCGGCATAGAGGGTAATGCCCGTAATCCCCAGGGCCCATTCCAGGCCGAATATAGCCCAACCCCAGGCGCCTTTAAGGCCCAGGAGGCAGACCGG
>JAISPH010000132.1 GCA_031275035.1 Treponema sp. | reverse complement strand
GGCTGCGGAGGAGTTCCGCGAAATCCTCAGGCTTTATGTTCCTGAAAGGGGGAAAGGAGAGGATGAGGCCGGAGAGCTCTGCCGCCGTCCGTTCCCCCAGGGAGGCGAGGATACTCAGGGTCTGGTGGCAGAGAAGGCTGAAGGGGAGAGGCCGCCGGGGGGCGCCCTCGATCCATTTTTCCTCCAGGTAGAGCTGTATCACGGCGATGGTTCTGAGCAGATCCCAGGGAAGGGCGCCGATAAGGTTCCGGGCCCGGCGGGGTTCTTCCAGGGCGGTAAAGTACATCTCCGATACGCCGTTCCGTCTTCCGGAACGGCCCAGGCGCTGTACGAATCCCCCCACCGTAAGGGGAGGCCCTATCTGGATGATCCGGTCCAGCCGTCCCAGATCGATGCCCAGTTCCAGGGTTGCCGTGGCCGCCGCCACCCGGCCTTCATTTTCTTCCCGGAGATCCCGTTCCGCCTCCATCCTGAGCATCCGGGAGATGTTCCCATGGTGGACGTGAAAGACATCCCCTTCCCGGCAGCGGGCCGCCTCCTCCCGGAGCCGGGCTATGGTTTCTTCCGCCTCAATCCGGCTGTTGGTAAAGATAATACAGCTGCCCCGGCCTCTGCCCTTTTCCGGTCCGTCTCCGCCGAAGCGGCATTGACGGTACAGTTCCCGGTAATAGGCTTTTCCCGGTTCCCCGGCGTTTTCCGCCGTCCTTTGGTTCTCCCGGTCCGTCCCGTCCTGCGGAGCGGACCGGTAAAAATAATCCACCAGAAGACTGATACGCCTCTTTGATTTGTTGCGAAGGGTCCATGCCCCGTCCGCTTGCGGCGGGGTTGTTGACTCATCCCCCTGAACCAGCACGCTTTCTCCGGCGCCGCCCATGCCAAGCCAGCGGAGGGCCTCTTCGTAATTTCCCAGGGTTGCCGAAAGTCCTATGCGCCGGGGGGAACAGTCCGCCAGCTCCCCAATCCGCCCTATCTGGCAGAGCAGCTGAAAGCCCCGGTCGCTTCCCATAAAGGCGTGGACCTCATCGATAATGATAAAGCTCAGGCGGCGGAAGAGGGGCCTTGCCTTTTCGGGCCGCCGCAGGAGCAGGGCCTCCAAAGATTCGGGGGTTATCTGCAGAATTCCCGAAGGGTTTTCCAGGAGCCTGTTCTTCCGGCCGCCGCTTATGTCTCCGTGCCAGCGCCAAAGGGGAATCTCCGCCCGTTCCAGGATGCCCTCAAGACGCTGAAACTGATCGTTGATCAGCGCCTTGAGGGGGCCGATATAGAGAACGTCCACGGAAGCCGCCGTTTCCCCGGCGCTTCCCGGAGGAGCCGCCGCCGCCAGGGATCGTTCCCCGTTTACTGCGGCGGCCCGTTCCCGCAGCAGGGTAATCACCGGAAAGAAGCACGCCTCGGTCTTCCCCGATGCGGTGCCCGCGGCGATAAGGACGTGGCCCCTGCCGCCGAATATTGCGGCGGCGGCGGCTTCCTGGATGGGACGGATACTCTTCCAGCGCCGCTCATAGATGTATTCCCTGACGACCGGATCAAAGCGGGAAAAGGCGGTCATAATTCGAAGGATGCGTAGCGATCCCGGCCGGTAAAGGATTCGCCGCCGCGGCGGAGCAGATCGTAAAAATCTAAACCGGGATCGTCCCTTAGAATATTGAGGAGCCCCAGAAAGTCCCTGGTGATTTCCCGGGGGGTAACAAATTCCTCCGCCCCGGGGGAAGCGAAGATCATCTCCATAAAGGCGATTAGATCTTCTTTTTCCAGGAAGGGCTCGTATTCAAAATGCCGGGCGTGGATCTGGGCTATCCGTTCCAAGAGTATGTAAATTTCCTCATGGCTTAACCGGGCCAGCCGCAGAATGGGGCCGGAAAAATCCGCATAGCCCTCGCGGACAAAACGGCTGTCCGCAAGACGGCTCTTGAGGGCGCTGTAGCTGAAGAGCCCCCGGCGTTCGTCGTCCACAAACTGGGAAGTCCCCCCCATATAGACGCCAAGCCAGGGGGCCTTGCCCTGCATCACGTCGTTGAACATGGCCAGTACCTTTTCATAGTTATTCTCCCTGGACTGGCGGTTGGAGATCTTGTAGAGATTTACGCATTCGTCAATAAAGAGGAGCAGCCCCCGGTAGCCGATCTTCGCGCTGAAGGCGGCGAAGAGCTTGATGTACTCATACCAGTTGTCGTTGGTGATGATCTCCCCCACGGGGAGCAGGGCCTTTGCCTCGGTCTTGGTGGCAAATTCGCCCCGCAGCCACTTGAGGGCGGCCCGGATTCCGGCGTCCTCCCCCGCCATAAAGGCCCGGTAGTAGGCCGCCACCGCCGAGGCAAAGTCAAAGCCGTGGGTATAGGCTTCCATCCCGGAAATAGTCTGAAAGATGTTCCACTCCATCAGGGAGGAAAAGCCGCCGTCCTCCGCGGGGGTTCCCTCCTCGATAATCTTCAGCCTGATGGAGTTGATCCATTTCTGGAGCATCCCCTCCAGGGCGCCGCCGTCGGGACGCAGTTTGGCGGAAAGCCGCTGCATCAGTTCCCGGTAGGTTTCAAGCCCCGCCCGGCCTGATCCGGTAAGCCGTTTTTCCGGGGAAAGATCCGCATCGGCCACCACAAAATCCCGGTCCATGGCAAAGTTCCGTACCGCCTGGAGCAGGAAGCTTTTGCCGCTGCCGTAACGGCCCACGATAAAACGGAAAGCCCCCGCCCCCTGGCTGAGGTTTTCAAGATCCCCCAGGATGGTTTCAATTTCCCGTTTCCGCCCTACGGCGATGTACTCAAGGCCTATCCGGGGAACCACGCCGGCGGAGAGGGAATTGATAATGGCGGAGCTTATCCGTTTAGGTATGGTAACGCTCATGGCTCAAAAAACCTTTTTACCTCAGCTCTGTATTCTGCCGAAACAGAGGGACCTTCGTCCAGAGTTTCAACGAGGAGATCCCCCAGGGCCTCCTGAAACGCGGCGTTCAGGGAATCGGCAAGCAGTTCCGGCATGGAACCGTATTTCAGGGCCAATTCCCGAAGTTCCCCCGCCGCCGCCCCCCGGACAATACCGCCGAGGAATTCCCGTTCCGCGGCGGAAAGCCCCGAAAGAAAGGACGCCAGGGCGAATGCGGAACGTTCCCGGCTCCGTCCGCCGCCGGCTCCGTCCGCCGCCGTTCCCGCGGAACCTTCATCCTGTACGCCGGAACCGTTCATGGCGGCTTCCGCGACAGGTTCCCCGGATTCCGGCAGAGCCCGCCGCGGCGCCCCCGGCGGAGCCGCCTCATCCCGGAAATCCTCTTCCTCCATGCGCAGCAGTTCCCTTACCGCATCGGATTCATCCCGGAGCCGATCCAGTTTATGATCCTCCAGCCTGATGGATTTTGCCGCGGCCTCGCCGGGAAAACCCAGTTCCGCATCGATTACTTCTTTCCAGCCGGGATCGATCCCGGCCTTCCGCAGGGCGCCGGGAAAGGCGGTCTGCCGCCGAAGCTGATACTCAACGTAGGCCAGGACGCTGCGGAACAGGGCCTTGAGGGGCGGATGATTCGAGAAGCGTATCCATTCGGCGCTGTAGGAGGATTGGCCCAGACCGCGGAGGAGGGGAAAGGCTTCGATAAGCACGGGACTGGTCCTGGCGGGATAGAAAGAGTTAAAGATCCCCAGGAAGCGATCCAACGCGTTAAGGGCCCGCTCGGCGTACATCTCCAAGAGGGGGCCGTAGAGGCTGGTATAGAAACGGCTGGAGGCAAGCTCCCGGTGCAGCAGCAGCTCTGCGTCCCCGAAACCGGCGGGACCGTCGTTTTCAATATGCCGCCGGTGAAGGGCCAGATCCCGCAGTATGGGAGGATCGGTTCCGGCCGCCAGGGGCAGGACCTCTTCGCCAAAGAGATCCATCCTCCTGTAGAGCACCGCAAAGTCCAGAAGCCATTGGGGAAAAACCCCGTCCAGGCCGGGAAAATGTTCCCGGCAGCCCCGCCGGAGCCGGACCAGTTCCCGGAAATTTTCCTCCGCCCCGCCCCCCAGGCAGAGGATAAGCTCCCTGGCATAGAGGACGATATAGGCGGCGCAGGTTTCCAGGCTGCGGCCGTTTCTGAAGGAATCCCGCCAGTAGAAAAAATAGTCCCGCTGTTTTCCGCTCAGATCCTCAAAGCTGATCTTATAGTCCTCCCCCGGGGGCCGGAGTTCCCGGCCTGTTCTGCGGCCCCCGGCAAAAAAGGATGCCCCTTCTTCCGCATATTCGGGGGTGCGGATATGTTTGAATTTATATTGGATAATGAAGCGGCCGCCTCCGGCAATGACAAGCCGGTCCTCAAGATCGCCCCCCGGAACATCCTGCCCGTCGGCCCGCAATCCGCCGCCGGAACCCGTCCCTCCGGGGAGGCCGAGGGCGGACAGATCAGGGTCTTCGGACCGGGAAAAAGGCCGGGGAGGCCGGCGTATGGTCTTTTTTTCAAACCGATACCGGGGGGGCAGGGGAAGATCCTCCCGGAGCTTTCTTATACAATACCCGGCCAATTCCGCCATGTTCCCCCGGAGGGAAAAGAAGCCCTTGAGGGGATGGGGCCCCGGAGCAAGCAGATCCCCCGCTTCGGTAAACACCCCCAGGATCGTCCGGGCGTTTATCTCCCCGATGAGGGGCAGCCGGGAAAGCGCCCTTTCGGGTTCAACCAGGATGAGTATGTCGAAACGGGGTTTCAGGATGTCCAGATTTCCCGGCAGGGCCTCGTAAAAAACAAGGCCCGCTCCCCGGAACCGGGGGGCAAAGAGGGAAGCCCCCTCGGAGGCGCCCACGGGAACCGCCGGGGACAGATACCGGCGCAGGCGGCTTTCGTAGTACTCCGCCGGGACCAGGGCCAGGGCCCGGCCGTCTTCAATCTTCCCCCCCAGGGAGGCCAGGTAAGCGGCCAGGAGCCCCGCCCCTTCCTCCCGTTCCGTTACAATGCCCCCGGCTATGCCGAAGCTGCGCAGAAAATCCAGGTGGGCGGCGAAGAGGGGGGGGCCTCCGTTCCGGGTCCACCGTTCTTCGGGAAATTCAAAGGCCGACCAGAATCCCTCAAGATCCTTCCCGCCCCGGCACAGCGCCTCCCGGGGCCGTATGCGCACCGGAACGATGGGGGCGCCGTCAATGTAGCGGCCCGAAGGGCCTATCCCCGCCGCCTGAAGGGCGGAACGGGAAAAGGTATGCCCCTCCAGCGTCAACTGTCCGGCGCCCAAAGCCTGGGACACGGCCCTGGCGGAATAGTCCCGGCCCGCCAGGCGGAGCAGGGGAACCCCCGAAGCTTGGCCCGCCCCCCGGCGCAGGAGGACGGTACAGCGCAGCGCCAACGAAAAGGGCGCCGCCGGAGGAACCGGAGAGGACATGCTGTCAGTATAGGCAAAAATCCCCCGGCGGGAAAGGACGGCGCGGCAGTCTCGACGGGGCGTCTGTTTGTTAAGCGCTTGTTATCAAAAACTGAAGTTTTTGAATAATTGGTAGCCGGGGTCCATACTCCGGAGCTTGCTCCTGGGTATCTTCATTCCGTTAAAACTCCTTAATCACCATTACGATTACTTCTCCTGTTTTAACATCCAGGGCCTTTATGGTAATGCGCCCGCCGGAAGCGGTTGTCGTAATGCTTCCTACAATTACGACATTCGCGCCCATCATGCTGCCTATGGAAACGGCGGAATCGTCGCCCACGTCTCCGGACAACTGAAAATTCCGCTCCCGCCTGATATCGTCAAGCCGCCTCCGGTCAACGACGGTAAATTTTCCCGATTCCACAAGATTCATCTCAATATCGTCAACAACATTTTCAGCCAGCGTCTGATCCGTGCAGCTGATACTTAAAACCGCGGTCCGTGAATTCCCCGGCAGTTTGTCTATTAACCCCGAATTGATCCCGGGCAACAGCCTGTGTATTTCATTCGGAACGGATACATTGCTCCCGGCATCAAACATGACAACATCTCCCGTCGCCGTTATTTTCTGGAAGTTTCCCAGCACCGAGGCCGGAAAATAGAGGATAAAGAACGTTTCAATGCCTGAAAAACCACCGCTGATTTTTACGTTTACGATATCGGTATTTCCTTCGTATGTGTTTTGGGCCGCTTTTTTTAATCGTGTATATGCCCTGTTTTTTAAATGTTCCTTTGCCTGGATATGAAAAAATTGAAACGATTGAAAGGTCGTGCTGACCGATCCGATAACATTCGCTTCCTGTCTTTCAGCGGCGGAAAGCCCCCTGTCCTGCATCGACACGCAGGAAGCCATGCCGAAAAATAAAACGGCCGATACGGATATAAAAACGGCTTTCTTTTTCATACAATCCTCCAATGGATTTGTGAAAGAACCCGGTCGGTTCTTTGTTTTTTGTTGTTTTTAAGCGGTTATTGTTCAGAAACCGAAGTTTCTGAACAAGTCCAACATCCCTGACTGCGGCGCATACAACGCCCGTCATTGCCGGAATGGGCGCGGCGTAAAACGCCGGTCTCTACGGCATTGCCCGCACCGCAATCCGTTTCCTTTTTGATGCGGCGCGGGTACGGCCGCCTGCTTTTTGCGGTTTCAGGACAACGCCTGTTATCGCGGCGGCAATGGCGGAGGCGCGGCAAAGAGCGAATCTAATTCGATCATACTCCCGGCCACAACCCATTGCTGCATTCCTTCCCTCCACACCAGACTGTCTTTTCGCAATTGGCCGGCCTGCGCCATTTTCTTCAGCTCCTCAAAGGAATAGGGGCCGGCGGGCTGATTGTTTGTCGAAATAAAATAATCCGGCGAAGCGCTTTGCGCCGCCTGCGCCGGAGCCGCTTGCGCCGCGGCCGGCTTAAACGCAATAAAGTCCGCCTTTTTTTCTTTTTGCAGATCGGTTTTGAACAGGACCTGTTTTTTGTCATAACCGTTTTTCAGGCTTCCGTTGTATTCGTAAAGCGCCATTTCATACGATCTGGGTACAAGCGCTCCAAAGAAAAAGGCTGCCGTTTGGGTTCCCGTTTTTTCCCGGACAACCAGGATATACATTTTGCCCGGGGTAAATTCATAGGTAACGGCGCCCCGCAGGTATGAACGAATAAAGTTAAAAACCCCACGGAAATTGGCATTGGCAACGAACATGACTTCATGTCTGGTTTCGCTTACGTCAACGGCGAAACTCTTTCTGGAATCAAAATTAACGGGCGCGCCGCCGACTTTCACGGCAACTCCGTCTAAAGCAGCCAGCGAACCGTGAAATAATACTATCGCCTGGTTGTTTTCGATCAAGGTTTGAGGACTTGCGTCTATCCTTCCCACCGTAGCGGGGGTAGCGCAGGATGCCAGAAAGACTGAAACCGCCGCCACCGCCATTAACAGGCCCGCGGTCCGGCCGGTTGATTTGGGAATTGTATTCCCGGTCATTTTGATTCCGCCTGCGGGTCCATACCCAAGAACCCGTCCGCCGGCTCGCGGGGAGCCTCCGGGACGGTTTGGACCCGGCGGCGATTTGTTTGTTGGGGGATGGACACGCATACTATCCATACCTCGCGGATCGGCGATGCCCCGCCGCTCTGCGGCGGGGAGACTCATTTTCCCTTTTTCTCTCATAGCACGTTCCTCCTATAGAAAAAAATAGCGCCCCCCTGCGGAAGCCCTTTTACCTGTTTTGAAAGAAGAATGTAACCGCGGACTTCACGCCGGACCGCAAGCCCGCACTCCCTTTCCGCTTCCTTTTGTAACGCAGCAATCGCCAGGCATACGCGCAGCCGCCATAGACGGCGCCGCAAAGGACCCGGCGCTCCTGCGGCATTTCTTCCCTCTTTTTCCGTTCGTATCCATCTGTGGTTTCCTCCCTTCCCCTTTTTTTCAAACTTATAAAATAACCCGTGAAACGGACGGACCATTCTGAGGACCGGATAAGTCATTCTGAAGACCGGATGACTCATTCTGAGGACCGGATAGATCATTCTGAAGACCTGATGAACCATTCTGGAGACTGGATGACTCATTCTGAGGACCGGATGCACCATTCTGAAGACCGGATGCCGCCGGGCGCGGCAGCGCCCATGAATCCATACCTTTCGGCAAACGGCCTGAAAGGGCGTATGAACCATTCCGAAGAATGGGCGGGCCGTTCCGGGGATTGAGGCTCCATACGAAGCGCCGGGCGCCCGGCGCTGGGCATCAGGCGAATCCGGAACGGGGAATACAGGAAGTAAACGGGAAAAACTACTTAACGCAC
>JAISPH010000076.1 GCA_031275035.1 Treponema sp. | reverse complement strand
ATGTACAACACCGGGGAGAGCGAGCGGATCGTAGGCAAGGGTCTTAAAGGCCGGCGGGAAGACATCGTTCTTGCCACCAAGGTTTTCTATCCCGTGGGGAACAGGCTGAACAACCGGGGCCTGAACCGGCGGCATATCATGGAGTCCATCGACGGGAGTCTCCGGCGGCTCAATACCGACTATGTGGACATCTACTACATGCACGCCCCGGATTACGAAACATCCCTGGAGGAAACGCTGGACACCCTTTCGGGCCTCGTGCGTTCCGGCAAGGTACGGTACCTGGGGGTAAGCAATTTCGCCTCCTGGCAGATCGCCGACATCCTGGGGCTCTGCGAGCTAAAGGGCTTCGTGAAGCCGGTCATTTCGCAGAATATCTACAACCTGCTTCTGCGGGACGTGGAGCAGGAGTTGATCCCCTGCCTTAAGGCCCACAACATGGGAATGGCGGTGTACAATCCCATTGCCGGGGGTTTCCTGACCGGGAAATACAAGAACCGGGACAAGGGAACCAACACCCGTTTCGCCAACCAGAAAAACTACGCGGACCGGTACTGGTCGGAGGCGAATTTCGCCGCGGTGGAGAAGTTTGAGTCTGTTGCCGAAGGGCAGGGCCTCAGCCTGCTGGAGCTTGCCCTGCGCTGGTGTATCAACCGGCCTTCGGTAAATACCCTGGTAGGCGGGGTAAGCAGGCTGGAGCAGATCAAACAGAACATAGCCGCCCTGGAGAGTACCGCCCTGGCGCCGGAGGCCGTCGCCGCCTGCGACGAAGTCTGGTTTGCCATGGCGGGCAGGCGCTTCGCCTACAACCGTTGACCGACGCCCACTGTCACCTCATGGCCCTGGCGGAACTCTTTCCCGAAGCGGAAGCTGAACGCCGGGCCCGGGGGCTTGTCTGCGCCGCCAGTTCCACCACGGAAAAGGAGTTTCTCTACCACGAGGGACTTTCCCAAAAGGCCGGGGCGGAGGGGGCGGCGCCGCTTTTACCCTGTTTCGCCGTACACCCCCAGGCGCCCGATCCGGGGGATGACCCGGGGCGTTTTAAGCCCCTCCTGGAACTGCTTGAAAATCTGGCCGCCCGGGGGAGGCTCCGGGCGGTAGGAGAGGCGGGCTTCGACCTTTACAACCCGGCCTTCCGGAAAACGGAAAAACTCCAGGATGAACTATTTGCCTGCCACCTGGAAACGGCGCTGAAATACGGCCTCCCCTTAGTGATCCACCTCCGCCGGGCCATGCACAAGATCTTCGCCCGCACCGGCCCGCTCAAAAAACTCCCGGCCCTTGTTTTTCACTCCTGGCCCGGCACGGCAGGGGAGGGGGAGGCCCTCCTCCGCCGGGGGATAAACGCCTATTTTTCCTTCGGCGGCGCGATCCTCCTCAACCACAAGGAGACCCGGCGTTGCTGCGCCGCTTTTCCCCCGGAACGGCTCCTCATCGAAACCGACGCCCCCTACCAGCCCCTGCGGGGCCGGGAATTTTCCCGCTGGGCGGACCTGCCCCTTATCCTGAACGGCATGGCGGAACTCCGGCGGCAGGCGGGCGCCTTTAGCGGAACCCCGGAGGATCTGGAAAAAACCGTGGACGCCAACTTCCGGCGGGCCTTTATGCTACCCCCGGCCTAATCCCAAAGGCAGGAAACCGGCAGGGCCCAGAGATCCTTTCCCCAAGGCAGGATCTCCCTGCCGGTATATACCACAAAACCCCGTTTGAATTGTTCCCCCACCGCTTCCCGGAGGATCTTTAACCCGCCGAAGTCCCGATCCGTTAAAGAATCGCTCAGCTTCACCTCTATGCCAAGGATCTCCCCGTTGTTCCGTTCAATCACAAAATCAAGTTCCTTTTTATCGGCGGTTCTGAAGTGGAATACCCCATGCCCGGAAAGGGAAGACAGATGCTTCATGATCTCGGCGGCAACGTAGTTTTCAAAGAGATGGCCCATGGTGGTCCGATCGTTCCTGAAGATCTCCCCGATGTCCCGCTTCATAAGATAGGCCAAGAGGTTGGTGTCATAGAAAAAGAGTTTTGCCGCTTTGGTAAAACGTTTGTTTAGCCGGCCCGGTTTTGCCCAGGCCGGCATTTCAAAAACCATAAAGCTGTTGATCGCCGCCCCTTTGTACCGCTCGTAAGTCTTACTGTCCAGGCCGGAGTCCGCGGCGGCCTGGCTGTTGTTGAGGAGGGCTCCGGCCCGCGTCGCCAGGACGGAGAGGAGGGTGATGATCTTTACCGGATTCCGGATGTCGTTCAGGGTCAGTACGTCCCGTTGCAGCAGGGTGGTCACATAATCGTCAAACCACCGGGTTCGGTTGAGGTTCGGGAACAGCGCCGGTTCGGGAAAAGTCGAACCCTCTATCATGTTAAGGAAGTCGCCGGTTTCGCAACGCCGGTATACCGGATCTCCCCGGTACAATTTCTCAATAAAATTGCCGCCATGAGCATTTACGTCATGGTTCCGTATCTCTGTGGAAGAAAAATAGGATTACGATGCCATATTTTTTAGTATCATAATACCAAAAGTATAGGACATTTTGTCCTCATTTACAAGATCCTGTGTATCCCTGGCTTCGCCGTAAGCCCCGGGCGCCCGATCCGGGGTGTTTTAAGCCCCTCCCGGAACTGCTTGAAAATCCGGCTGCCCGGGGGGGCCGTCCTCCGCCACGGCTCCTCACCGAAACCGACGCCCCCTATGTCCTGCGGGGCCGGGAATTTTCCCGCCGGGCGGATCTGCCCCTTATCCTGAACGGCATGGCGGACCTGCGGCGGCAGGCGGGCGCCTTTAGCGGAACCCCGGAGGATCTGGAAAAAACCGTGGACGCCAACTTCCGGCGGGCCTTTTGCGTTCCGGCCCAGGCCCGGGTTTAACCCTTCACGGCTCCAATCATAATGCCTTTGACAAAATACCGCTGCATAAACGGATAAATAAACAGAACCGGAGTTATCGTAACCATGGTAACGGTCATGCGTATTCCCCGGGGGGTGAGCATTTTGGATATATCTATATCCATTGAAGATTCCGCCATTTGACGTACCAAAATTTCCGCTTCTTTGAGAAAATTATACAAAAGGTATTGCAGGGTAGTCAGATTTTTATTCTGGAATGCATAGATGTGGTTGTCGAACCAGGAATTCCACTGCCCAACCCCGGCAAAAACAGCGATGGTGGCCGCAATCGGCATAGACATGGGTATAATAATTTTAAAAAAGATTGTTAAAGTCCCGGCGCCGTCCAGCATGGCGCTTTCCTCTACCGAAACAGGAAGCTGTTCAATAAAGGTTTTAATTAAAATAATATAATAGGCGGAAGCCATGCCGGGAAGAATGTATACCCAAAAATTGTTTAACAGCCCGTAAGAGCGGATAACCAAATAAGTAGGAATGATTCCCCCTGATACATACATGGTAATTATGAGGGCACGGTACATAAATTTTCTAAAGGGCATTTTTTCCTTGGTAAAAAGATACCCCAGGAACATAGAGGTAATAACGGTACAGAGGGTTCCTATTACGGTACGCAGCACTGAAACGCCGAAGGCCTGAAAAACCCCCTTTATTTTAATCACGTTAACGTAATTCACCAGGGAGAACCCTTTCGGTAAAAGTACACCCGAAACACCGGATGTATTGCTGAAGGAAGAAATCAGTATAAACCATACCGGATAGATACACAGCACAATAATAACCCCAAACAGGATATGGTTTGCCACTAAAAAGAGTATGCGGGAAAGACTGACTTTTGATTTCTTCATATTATCGACTCTCCGCGGAATTTTTTGGCCAAATAATTGGTAATAAAAAGCAGGGCGATGCTTATCACCGATTTAAAGATACCCACCGCGGTGGCGTATGAATAATCAAAGACCTGCATGCCCACCCGGTAGGTATACAATTCCAACACCTCAATATTTTGGGCTACAAAAGCATTGTTGAAGACGAAATACTGATCCAATCCGCTGTTTACAAAATTGGCAATGGCCAGGAGGGCCAACACAATAAAAGTGGGCATAAGCCCGGGAAGGGTAATATGCCACACGCAGCGGAATCTACCGGCCCCGTCAACCCTGGCGGCCTCATATAATTCCTGATCGATTCCGGTAATCGCCGCGATATAGATAATGGCGCTCCAGCCAAGGGTTTTCCACTGGAGTATGCCGGTCTGAAAGAGGTAAACCGCCTCGGAGCTTGTCAGCAAATTCTGTTCCGGAAACCCGAAAAGGCCAAGGAGGCGGTTTACAATACCCTCATTGGAAAAAAGGGCAAAGGCAAGAGAATAAACAATAATCCAACTGATAAAATGCGGCAGGGTGGTCAAGGTTTGCGCGATTCTGCGGAATTTTTTAAAAGGAATTTCATTAAACAAAATCGCGAAGATCATGGGCAGGGGAAGTAAAAGATAATTCAGGAAAGAAAAAATGGCGGTGTTTTTCAGTACCCGGTAAAAATCCCTGCTGGCCAGGAGAAGCTTAAAATATTTAAGCCCCACAAATTGGTTTTTAAAAAGAGGGGTCCCCGCGTGAAATTCATAAAATGAAAGGATCCAGCCGGCCAACGGCACATAGCGGAAAAGAATAACCACCACCATAAAAGGCAGGGCCAGAAAGAAGAGATTCCAGCCCTGTCTGGGATGCCCTAAACGATTCATCCCCGTCTATCCCTATTGTCCCTTGGAGGCCCAATAGTCCGCAATAGCAGGGGCGGTCAAGTCCTTATACTTATTATAGTTTGTCCGAACCCATTCCCAGGCGGTAGGTTCTCCGGCGGCCCGCAGTTCCTCCAAAACCTGCTGCTGGACATTCCGATAGGCCGCGTCGCTTTCGGCGGTAATAAGCCGGGGCAGGGCGCGGTAAAGAATTTCGTTCAAATTCTGAATTATCCTTTCGATATCCAAAGGCACATTGGTCAACCCCACGCTGATAAGCTGCACGAAATCATGGCTCATATCTATGGTTCTGCCGTTTTCAACATTTTTCAGCATCGCCGCGGAGGGATAGGGAACACCATAAAAATCGGCGTAATCCAGGAATATGGGTGAAAGCCCCAGACGCTTGGAACGGTAAGCGGGTTCCCGGGTAAGATCATGGAAATATCCGTCGGGGTGCCGGGATGTAGGCTGGCCGAAAATGAGCTGCCGGGGAGGATCGACGATTCCCAGTTTCTGGATCTCCTCGGTAAGGTTTGATATACCGTTAATGGTTTTATCAAAAAGATAGGGCTCACCTTTGGCGTCATAATCCCAATGAACCCCCTTAAATCCCGAATAAACCGCCCGGATGGTATCGGGGTCCTGCATAACGTTTAAAAGGCGGGCCGCCGCTTCCCAGTTTTTAGTTTTGGAATAAATAAACATACTGTCATCGGGGGCGTTTCCCATAACGGAAGGCTTATTGGCAAATACCGCCGTTCCCGCCGAGGGGACCAGCATGAAACCCGCCAGGGTATCGGGATCCTTTTTCCTCATTTCGTTGTACATACTGTCGGTCCGGTACGCCGTTGATACGTATATCCCCGCATTCTGCTTCGCGGTCAATTCGTCCACCGTCTGGGTAAAGGAATCGGGATCAAATAGTCCTTCCCGGTAAAATTTGTTAAACATCTTCATATCGTTCCAATAAGCGGAACGAGAGGTGTCGGTAAAACCGTTATGAATCTCGTTGGTTACGTAATCGCCCATATACTGGGAATTCAAAATAGTCCACGGATTCAAACCGGAGGTGAGAATACCGTGAACATAAAAATAATTCATGTCATTTTGGACGCCCATGCCCCAAACCTTACGGCCGTCGGGAGTCGTGGGATGCCTGGCAACCATGGCCTTTACGACCTCCACAAACTGATCGTCGTTATCAATGGGCGGAGCGCCTATTTCTTTGTAGTAATCCCATCGGATCGCATATCCCCGGTAATTGGAATCCATCCCTCCGGCATTTTCAGGACCAAGACCGGGGGACAAAATATAGAGCCCTCCGTCACTGCCGCCTAAAAAGAGACGGAGCATCTGGTTCCGGGTTTTATATATGTCCAAAAGGGTATTGGGGATATGTTTTTCCAAGATGGGATCCAGCTTCATGGCCATATTACCGGCAAATACGTTGGAAAGAAAACGCTGGTTCGTAAGAACTATATCAGTCAGGTCTCCCGATGCCATCATCAGGCTCATTTTGTCCACATCATAAAAATTGAAGTCTACTTTAACATTCGCCCGTTTCTGTATATCCTGCCAGACTTCCGTATCCCACACTTCGGTTGATATCCTGTTTGTAGCAAAAGTTACGGGAACCGGTCCTCCGGAAGCCGCCCCGCCTCCCGAACTCCGTCCGCCCGAAAAAAGAAAAGAAGGCAGTATCAACCCTGTTAACGCAAGCACCACAAACCTTTTCATAGAAATTCTCCTCCGCGATAAAAATTATCAAGTATCCCCGGCTTAGGACAGGGATCCTGATGTTTCCGCTAATTGGCATCCTTTACACTGCGCTGTTTCGCGTAAAATTCCTTCTGCAAGGAAGGAACCAGAGTATCCTCCTTAACTTTCTTTATCATATCGGCCACATCCGCCACCGCGGCTTCCATCGCCCGCTCTCCTTTTTCCCTCGTTGCCAGGGAAGGACACCCGGCAACATGTTCGGGATAGTGGGCATACCACCAATACCCGGTATAAACCCCCAGGGCCGCGGTGTCCCGCTCGGGAAGTATGGGTTCCTGATAACGGTGGTATTCCATTTTAACCGCTTCCGGCGCAACCACCATCATCATACTGGTTTCCCTTTCATCCGCGTGGCCTCCCTGGGATTCCCAGGGAAAATTGTTTATCCGTTCTCCCCGGGCGGCTCCGATATACAGGGTATAATCCACTTCCCGGTCGCATTGGGACATGGCAAAATATTGCAGAAAATTGGTATTCCCCCCATGGCCGCTCAGGATAAGGATCTTTTTAAAACCATTGTTGGCTATCTGATCCAGCAGGGTTTCTAAAATTTGCAATAACAGGCGCTGATTAAAGTTAATCGTACCGGTAAAACAGGCGGCTTCATGGACCTGGCCGAACCAGTAAGGGGGAAATACGATGCAGGGTTCTTTCCGGGCGGCCCGCACAGCTATTTCGTGGATGGTAAGACCATCGGTGCCGAAGGGTAAATGCTCACCGTGGCGTTCCAGGGATCCTATGGGCAATATGCAAAGCTTTTCCTTTTTAACCAGGGCTTTAAAATCCGCCGGTGTTAAATATTCCCAACAAACTTGCATAGCCTCCTCCTTCTTGCGCTAACACCCTGTTTACGCCCGCCGCGGACAGCGAATGAAACGGGGAACAAAACCAGGTACTCCGGCGGCATAAGCTCCATCATTAAACTTGCCCCTGTTTTGTTTACATTCTCAGGGCATTATAGAATCAAAATTGTATAAATGCAATATTTATTTACAAGAAATTTACATTTATTTATCCTTAAAATCCGGCAAAACCAGAAATATTCGGGGTAAAATACCCGAAATTATTCATTCGCCTGCGGGGGATAGCGAAAACCGGTGGATATGGAGAGATTTTTAGCCTCGAAATGAGCCGATTGGGCGCGAAAGGGGGCGGTACTCCCTTTGGTAAACCATGGGAAAACAAGAAGATTTTTAAAATTGGGGGCTGGACCGGGCGGTGGGTTCCAACATTACTACCTGTATGTAAATATTGTTTACATACAGGTAGTAATGTTGACATTTTTTAGGCTGCCGGGTAATATAAATCCTGGGAGTTTGTTGCGTTTCGCACGTAAAATCCTAAAGAATCGCCTGACAGGCGATTCTTACCCTACAAACTCCGTAAAATAGGCCGGACAATCGGGATTTTTGCGTCACTGGTGGCGCAAGAATCTACAAGTGCAACCGGCTGTTAGGGGGTATGCTTATGAAAATATGTCTGGTCGGAGCGGGAAGTTCCTACACGCCCGAGATCTTTGAGAAGCTGGCGGAAATCAGAGATCGCTTCCCGGTAAAAAAAATTACCCTGATGGATATTGACGAACAGCGCCTGAAAGCGGTTGCATCCTTTTGCGGTCGTTATGCCCGCCATCTTGGCTTGGATGTTGCCATAGAAAGCACCACAAATCTTGAACAGGCGGTTGGCGGGGCTGATTTTGTAAACACCCAG
Source organism: Treponema sp. (assembly GCA_031275035.1). Next base: position 3,981 of record JAISPH010000076.1, on the reverse strand, counting down.
ATTCGTGTCGGGGGAAATATCAGCCGGGTTAAGGATGAAAAAATACCTTTGGCCGCCGGTTTTATCGGCCAGGAGACTACCGGCCCCGGTGGTTTTATGAAAGCCCTGCGAACCATTCCGGCAATGCTTTCTATCGCGGAATGTATGAAAAAAAACGCCCCTGATGCGTGGCTTATCAATTACACCAACCCGACGGGTATTGTTTCCCAGGCGCTTCATGATAATACGGACCTAAAATGCGCCGCCCTTTGCGCCGGCGGTATCCGCACAACCTGGAATACGGCGGCGGCCTTAGGGGTGGACAGCAAAGATGTCCAATACGACATATTTGGCCTTAACCATCTGAATTATTCCTACAACATCAAAGTCCGGGGACGTCCGATAAACAGGGAGGAATTCCTTAAGGTGGCGGCCAGGGTCGGCGAGGTTTCACCGGAAATCGCCGCAAAAATCGGCGCTATTCCCAGCGGATACCTCCAGTACTACTACCACCGGCGAAAAAAGACCGAAGCCTTGAAAAACGCGCCCAAAACCCGGGGGGAACTGGTGCTGGAGCTTGAAAAAGATATTTATACCGATTTTCAAAATCCCGCTTTCACTGACAAGCCAAACTCCCTCCAGAAGCGGGGAGGGGGAGGATATTCAGCGGTAGCCATCGGGACGATGGAGGCGATCTACAATAACCGGGATACCTGGGCGGTGATAAATATTCCGAACAGGGGGGTATTCAGGTTCCTCCCCGATAACGCGGTTATCGAAACCGCGGTGATGATTAACGCCAACGGCATACGCCCCCTGGTATCCGCCCCGCCCCCCAAGGCCGTCTGGGGACTTGTATCAATGGTCAAAAACTACGAGATGCTCACCGCCGAAGCGGCGGTTACCGGTGACCGGGATACGGCTATCCTGGCCCTTACCCACCACCCCCTGGTGATGGACTACGATGCGGCGGAAACTCTGTTCAACGAACTTCTGGAGGCAAACCGTGATTACCTGCCCCGTTTCAGCTAACCCGCCTTTCTCCGGAACCAAAGGCCCGGCAAATCCGCGGTTCCGGCTCCCTTCCCCAAATATTTCTTTAGCCGCGGACGATCAGGTGGATTATGAAAGTAACGATGGAACAGGTTGCTAACAGGGCGGGGGTTTCAAAGGCCCTGGTATCCCGGTTTATTAATGAAAAATCGGGAGTCGGCAAGGAAAACAGGGCCCGGATTCAGGACGCCATCAATTATCTGCATTACCGGCTGCCCGGCGCCAGGGAGGGAAACACCATTTCAGTTATCCTTGACGGGGTGTCTTCCTTTCATGCCCCCCTCTTGTCCGCCTGTTCTGCCGGCGCCTTGGCGGAAGGATATGCCTTAACAATTGTTGATTGTTTTGATGACAGTACCGTAAAAGAAGAGGTTGCGGGGATTCTTTCCCGGGGCTGTACCCGGGGTGTCCTTATATACGGAAGTTCAATCTCTGACAAGCTCATGATCGATATTTTTATTCAAAACGAAATGCCGCTGGTTTTGATTGAAAACGATCTGCCCGGGGTCGATGTCGAGAAAATATTGGTTGATAATTTTCAAGGCCAGTATAACATAACAAAACATGTGATCGACATGGGGTTTACCGATATCCGCATGATTCCCTGGAATTTGTCAACCCGGGCCGGGACCGATCGTCTGGCCGGTTTTCTCGCCGCCATGCGGGAGCATCAGCTTATGGCGGGTAATAGTTATGTCTATCCTTTGGAGAAACCGGGATTTCAGGGGGTTTTTGAACTTATCCGGGAACTCTATTCCCTCCGCAACCTTCCGCAGGTCTTTGTGTGCAGCGGTGATACCGTAGCCACTTATGTACTCGCGTCATGCGTAAAGTTGGGAATAAAGGTTCCGGAGGAATTATCCGTCACCGGATTTGACGGTCTTTCGGCCGATATATTCGCCTCCTGGGGACCTGTGCTGACTACGATGCGGCAGCCTCTCTCCGAAATGGGCGATTTCGCGGTCAAGCGTCTTCTGAAGCATATCGAAAATCCCGGGGAACCGGCATTGAAAAAGATGTTTCATACCGGGCTTATCGCCGGGGAAACGGTATGTTCGTTAAAAATGGAGTATTCAACAAAATAGTGTTTTTAAGGAGTCTTTAATTCTTGTGGCAACTGGGGGATCCGATGGCTTATATAATGGGTATTGATCAGGGTGGAACCAAGACCGATGTTGTTATCGCCGATCATACCGGTCGTATTTTGGGATTCGGAAACGATCGTGACTGGACGGCGGTAGCCGGGGAACGCAGGGCGGTTAGAATGATCCGGGTTAAATATGCCGCCGATAAAGCGGTATCTGACGCGGGCCTGGATCTTACCGATATTCAGAGTATTTCCGCAAGTTGCAACGGGGCCGATTGGGATTTTGAATATGCCATAGGCCGGAAAAACCTGCGTAACACCCTGGGGATCAATTGTGTTACATTGTACAATGACTGTATAGGGGCTCTTCGGGGCGGAACGGAAATAAAGGGAAGGGATTGCGCGGTAATCTGTCTGGGTACCGGCGCCAACTGCGCGGTGGTGAACCGGAAGGGAGAAAAGTATATATACGCTTATTATTTAAAGGATATCCACCAGGGCGCGGGAGCTATTGGGAAATTTGTTTTCCAGGCCGTATATGACGCCGAGTCGGGGCTTGGGGAAAAGACCCTGCTGACCAGGCTGTTGCTGGAGAAGACAGGGTATAGTTCGGTGAACGAGCTTTATATGTCGGTGACCACCGGATGCGCGGAAACATCCGTGCCCTGGATCCCCTCTTACAAAGAGTACAGCCCCCTGCTGTTCCAGGCGATTAACATGGGGGATACGGTGGCGCAAAGATACATAGAGTGGTTCTGCGGGGAACTTGCCCGTTACGTGATTGTTGGGGCCGGGAAGCTTGGAATGAAAGACAGGGAAATAACCATGGTGCTTTCCGGCGGTGTTCCGAAAAGCGGCTCTGTTATGGTTGAACTGCTGCAGAAGAATCTTAGAAAGGATCTTCCCAAAATCAACTGTTTGAACGCGCGTTTTGAGCCGGTTGTCGGCGCCCTTTTGCTTGAGTACGATCGGCTTTACCCTGACGGAATACCCGGGGAGGTGATGCGGGAGATCGAGCATTGTTCCGCGGAGCGTAATCTGTTTCGCCTTTTTCGGGCTTGTGAGACAGGCGGCCGGCTTGTCGAACAAGTCTCATATACTTACGGAGGTTCCGGAATTGAAGCTGATAAGCCTTGAAACCCCGCCGTCCCTTGATCGGGAGGCGGCGCTGTTTTTTACACGGCAGGCGGTAAAGAAACCAAATTCTTTTTTTGCCCTTGCCACCGGGGATACGACAAAAAATATGTATGCCCTGGTTGCCGATCTCCACGGGAAGCTGGGGATAGACTATTCGGAATGTAAAACATGCAATTTAGATGAATACGTGGGTCTGGCGGCGGATGACAAACGCGGCTGCCGCTATCGTATCAACGAAGCCCTTCTGGGCAAAATCAATATCAAAATGGAAAACACCTATGTGCCCGACGGCCTCTGCGATCCCCCGGAAAAGGAGCTGGAGGTTTTTCGGGACACCATTCAGCGCTTCGGAGGAATAGATCTGTTGATCCTGGGAGTCGGAAACAACGGGCATATTGGTTTTAATGAACCCGGGACCCCTTTTGATAGCAGCTTCCGGATAGCGCCGATATCACAGAATACCCGGAAAGACAAGTCGGGAATGTTCGGAGGGGCGGACAGTGTGCCCCGGTTTGGAATTACCATGGGAATTCGGGATATTATGCTGGCGAGAGAGATTCTGCTTATTGCCAAAGGTAAAAGTAAGGCGGCGGTAATACGCCAAATCGTACAGGGCCCCTTGACGGAAGAGGTGCCGGCCACCGTGGTAAGGCTGCACCCCGCTTTAACTGTTATGGTTGACCGCGAGGCGGGATCGCTTTTGTAGTTTTTTAAGGTAGTCTGTC
>JAISPH010000040.1 GCA_031275035.1 Treponema sp. | reverse complement strand
AACTTTCCATGTCCGGGGCGGCAAGGTAGCGGTCAATTTCCGCGTCCAACCGCTCGTGAACCCCGAATACCCGCAGTTCGTCCAGCAGCGCCCGCAGGACAAGGGGGTTTTCGCTTTCCCCGTCGGAGGCAATGCGTTCAATTTGCGCGGGCAAAAGGCCCTTGCCGAAGGTTTTCAGGTACTCCGCGGCAAGACGTCCGCGGTTTTCCGCCGAAAGGGGCGCCACGGTAATCACCGGGTATTCCCGCCGTGTAAATGAATCCATCACCGCGTCGTCCTGCCGTGCGGAAAAAATCACCTTGACATTCTCCGGAAACGCGGGGAGCCAGGCAAGCCATTTGGCGTTGTCGATGTCAAAAAGTTTATCCATGCCGTCCAGCACAATGACAAGCCGTCCGCGGTCCGCAACCAAAAACAGCAGGTTTTGCAGCGTCTCCTTTAGCCTGTCGGGGCTTTCATCACGGTCGACCCCGCCGGGTAAATGTTCATCCGCCGGCGCTTCCAGGCCGTAGATGTCCCGCACCTCATTGATAAGCCGCGTGGTGATCCTGCGGTAATCCCCCCCGGCACCAGATATGCCGATACCGTGGTAGATGATTCTTTCACTGTCCTGGGCGGGGGGCGTTACGGGGGGCGGCAAGCCCCCCGTTGAGGGGGTAGGCGGCAACCTTGTGCCGCCGCAGGGGGAGACTTCCCCCTCCCTATGGGCGATCCAGTTTGCCAAAAGCGCGCTTTTCCCCATGCCCGGCCCGCCGCCAACCACCAGAAAGCGATCGCCGCCCTGCACAAAACCGTCCAGCTTTTCAAGCAGGCCGGGGACGGGGACATACACGCCGGTCCTGTTTTTAAGAAAAATCCGCTGTTCCAGCCGTTCCTTTTCCAAAGGCGAAAGCGCGCCCCTTGGGAACAGCCTGTCCACAAGCGCCTTGAAATCCTGTTCCACCAAATCGCCCAGATGTTCAATGGAATCGTAATCATGTATGGGGTGTTCTTTTTGTTCTCTCAAAACCGTTTTAAGGGCCCGGAGTTTTTGTTCTTCGCGGCTGCCGGGTTCCTCGGAAAATTCCGGCGGTGTTTTCATTTTGGAAGAACGGAAGTAAAAGCAGGCGTTGATTTTTTCTTTGGCCTGCAGCACCCCTTCCTGTATTTCTATCTCCGTGATGCTCGTTCCCTTGTTGAGTTCGTCCTGTACCCAGGGGTAGTCTTTGAATACCGAAGTGTTTCCCGCAATAGCCTGCCGCTCCTCCTCCGAGGGCACCCAGCCATAGCGTTCCCCCAAAAGGCCGATAAAAAAGGGCTTTGTCTTTTGAATTTCTTTGAGGCAGATGTCCACCACTTTGCCCTGTTTCGACTCCTCCTCGCTGATGCCCCAGCGGAGGTCAAGCTCGAAAAGGCTCACGTCCCGCTCCTCGCAGTAACGCCGCAGGGAGGGGAACACCCGTGTTACAAGGTGGGTCCGCTCGGCGTGCATGTCGCGGAAGGTGGAAGAAATGAACACCCGGATTTGACGGTTTTCAATTAAGTCCGATTTCATAGGTTCCATAAAAACTCCTTTTTCACGGGTTTTCCCCTCCCCTGTCTTATGTCCCGTCCTTATTGACGTTCATTTCTCAATCTGTTTCAAAGTCTCACCGGCAACGCCGCCGCCCGCAAAGGTGAGCGTTTTGACTTTGGGACAGCCGTCCGATTGCCGGCGCCGGTAATTGGCGGGGCTTTGCCACAGGCTTCTGTCTTTGATGCGGAGCAGGCCGGTTCCGCTGTCTTCGGCGTTCTCCGTATAAGCTTCCAGGGCAATGCCGCGGGTAAAAGATGCGCCGCAGGACCGGTGATGGTGTATATATGGTCCTCGGGCCGGAAAGCCTCCCCCACACATTCCCGGACGCCGCTCATGTCGTAGTCAACCCGTTTGCAGCCATTGGGGTTGCAGGTCCCATCACAGGCGGCAATAACAGGCGGGAGCAAGACAGCTTCAAAAAAGGGGTTTTGAAACCGGCTCCTTTATAGCATGATTCATTGGACTTGTTCAACAACCCGGTTAGTTGTCACAGCAATTCTCAGTTTGGAAATTTTTTATGCGGGAAAAGCCCGAAAATGACGATTCGATTGGTATCGGAATGCGCGGATGTAATACCGGCAAACATCGGACCTTGGTCCACGCTTGCTCCGGAAAATTTACCACCACGAAGACACTAAACTTGCCTCACAATTCAGGCGCGGCTATCATGTTTTAAGAAAAACCACGGAGTACACGGAGGAACACGGAGGTTTTTGCCGGCAATCTGTTCGTCTCCGTGAAACTCCGGGCAAGGTTCCGGTTCCGGCCCTTCGTGGTTTTTTCTTCTTCCGGCAGGTTGATTGGACTAAAAGCATGGATAAATGTGCCTCCGCGGAGCAGAGCGCGAACCGAAGGTTCGTCGAACCTTTGGTTCGAGGGTATTAAACCGGACTTCCGAATAAGAGGGGCGGCATTTTATCCCTGCGCAGGTCCCCGGCAGGGTTCGATGCGGTAATTATTGCAGCCCCGCAGCTTTATCTCGTCTACGAGCAAAAAGGCCTTCTGCTGCAGTTCCCTGTAATCAACGTCCCCATCGTCGAAAGTAACAATCCCGATACTTGCCGTAATACCGTCGATCAGGTAGAAGGGCTTGATGTTGAGAAAAGCCCCCTGTATCTGTTCTGCCTTTTTTTTAACTGCTTCCACATCCCCGATATTTTTGCAGAGTACCGCAAAAACATCACCGCCTATCCGGGCTATCATATCGGAATTGCGGAAAATCTGTTTCAGTGAATCGGCGCAGCTTTTAAGTACCTGATCTCCCATAGCGTGCCCGTAAGTTTCGTTGATCTGTTTAAACCAATCCAGATTAAACACAAAAAGCGCGTGCAGCTCTCCGCTGTGCCGGCCCCGATAGATAAAGAGGTTTACATGATCGTAGAATGTCCTGCGGTCACAGAGACCGGTAAGTTCATCGTTGGCATCCTGGACGGACAATTTATCAAAAGAGGCGATATAGGCCCAAATAGTTTTTTCCATATTTTTTAACGCGGCCGCAAGACTTTCAAGTTCATCCCCGGTCTCTATCGAAAGTTCGGCAAGGCTCGACATCCTTGAATCCTGATCGTTCTTCCCGCGTTCGTCTCTAATCAGAAAATTGTTTACCGCTTCGGACATAATGTTGACGGGCTGCACCACCGAACGGCGGACAATCGCCCACTGAACAAAGGCAAAGATCAGGGCAATTCCCAGCGACATAATCCCCACAATGCCGAAGTATTCGAGCTGCTCCCGGAAAATGTCGCGCATTGAATAATCTACCGCAACGTAGAATCCCGCCGCCGCGCTGCCGTTACGGTAACGCAGGAGCTTGTGTACCGTAAACACCTTCCCCGCCAGATTACTGTTGTAAATCCCGGGCGGAATTTCCTGTCCCTCCAGAAAGGGCTTTTTATCTTCATCGGAAAAGTCCGCGTTCCAGGGATCAAAATAGTTCAGGGGGAGCGGATTCTCGCTGCTGGCATCAAAGATAAAATAGGAGCCGTTTTTTTCGAATTTAACAATATAAAGAGATTGAATAGTGTAATTCCCCCGGATCAGGAACAGGGTATCCCTAAGCCGTTGATAGTTCCCGTCCGTAACACCGGCTTCATGGTAAAAAACGGCGGTCTCTCCGTCGATCATTCCCGCGGCAATATTGACCGCATTTTCCGCCAGGCGGACATACCTGTTCTGCAGCTTTGTCAGGTAAAACCGGTAACTGGTTATCGTGATCATGATCCCTGTTCCCAGGGTCACAAAAAAAATCAGCAGCGAAAGCTTTATCCCCAGCGGGACATGCCGTTTTCCTAACGCCATGTATTCAGTGTAATTCATGCGGCCGTACTTTGTAAATATTGCCCTATACATTACGGATCTAATCACGAATCCGGGTATTTTAGAGGGGAAGCCTCCCACTGTCAACAAGTTCAGGAGGAGGAACACACAGGTTCCGAAAACCGGGGTCTGTCCCCCAGGGGCCGCATTTTTTGACGCTGCCGGCCTGAAGCATTTCCTCCGTAGCCTGAAGCATTAGCCGTGCCCGGGCCCGGGCCATGCTGCATTCATGCCGGGACACCCTCACCGTTCGGGTGCAGAGTCCGGCCCCCCCGCTCCGTAGTCCTCACTCCGGTCTGCTCCACTACCCCACTCTCTTTTCCCCGGACTTGACGTGCAATTCACCTTCATCACCGCTTTCAGGGCGGATTTTTCCCCCGGGTACTTTCGTCTGGGGCGGGAAAACTGGTTGATGCGGGGCTAAAGCGGCGGTTTGCGGCCGCTTAGCCGGGTGCGGGGGCGGCTGGACGGGGGGAAATGGATGAAAAACAGGGGGCCGCCTCGTTTTTTCCCCTGGGAGGTCTGACCCCACGGGCCGAATCTGCCGCGCGCCCGCCGGTTTCTCCCTCAGGCGGCTCCCCTTCCAGTATCCGCGACCAGTACCGGTCCCCCCAGATGTGCCCGGTTCTCCCCATCGCCCGGTTGTAGCGTTGCGCGAACGTCTGCTTCATCCACTTCATAATGTCGGGAAGTTCCAGTCCATTCTCCGGCCTGATATAAAACTTCAGCAAATCACCCTCAAAACTCAGCCCCTGAATCTCGAAGGTAAACCGGAGTTCCGTCTCATGGAACACCTGCTCAAAAATCTCCCGGGCCGTATTCACGCAGAACAGGAGTTCCCGGTTGTTAATTTGGGTGCTGATTTCGTACCACACACCCTGTTGGAGTTCTCTCAACTTTCTCATATAAATAACAGGGGTCTGACCCGGCGTTTTGCTTCAACCGGGCCGAAAAAAAATTACAAAAATCAGGAAAACAGGGGGAAATGAGCCTTCAAGCCGCATCCGGGACAGGTTCCCTGCCGCTCACGGCTTTAGAGAACCCCGTATTTTCATCTTTGTATAGCCTGAAACCGTATCGAACAGCCATCGCAAACGCACAGCGTTTGCGCGCGCAAGGGATTGG
>JAISPH010000029.1 GCA_031275035.1 Treponema sp. | reverse complement strand
GGCATCCCCCTGCGGGTGGTTGTCGGTGGCAAAAACCTGGATCTGGAAAAACCTATGGTGGAGGTGAAAGCCCGGGCCGAAAAGGAAAGCCGCTTAACGCCGCTTGACGCCGCCGCGGAGGAACTGGCCCTCCGGGTACGGCGGGAATTGGATCAATGAAACGAAGAATGAAATTCCCCGCCCTAAAGCTCCCCCGCGGACCGGTGAGCGGGCTCTTGGGTATCAGACCCTGCTGCGAATGAGGAATGCCGCAGCCCCTGACATACGGGGCTTTTTTCTTATCCCCGCTCGCCGAGCAGAGATTTCAGTTCCTGTATATCCTTGATAAGCCTAGTCCGGTCCAGGCGCTGGAAACGTTTCGGCACCATTTCCCTGGAAGTACATTCCAGTACGGCCACCAGGTTCTGCAGTTCAATTTCGTGGGGATAGGCGGGAGGCGCAAAATCGCCCATGGCTTCTTCCATATCTTCCCGGGTAACAAAAACCCGGTCGTCCATGGCGGCTAAAAGTTTTGCCCGGATCAGCACCGCCTCAATATCGGCGCCGGAAAATTCATACTCAAACTTTTTAAAGAGCAGCGAAATGGAAAAGTGCCGTATGGAAAGGTCCAGCTTCCGCACCAGGGTGCCGAAAAGGGCTTCCCGGTCCGCTCTGGTTTCGGGATAGAAGAGGGCCAGGTGTTCCTCCGCCCGGCCCTGGCGCTTTAAGTCGATGGGGATAAGATCGGGACGGCAGGTTATGAGGAACCAGATGATCTTCCCCCGGTATTCGGTGTTTCCCATAAAACTGGCGATCTGGGCGAAAACCCGGTTGCTGGTTCCCGAGTCCCCGTCCTGATCCCGGTTTCCCAGAAAGGCGTCGGCCTCGTCGATCATCACCGCCACGGGGGCCATGGAACGGAGTATGTTCAGCACCTTCTCCAGGTTCGATTCCGTATCTCCCACCCACTTGGAACGGAAGTTGCGGAACTTAACCATGGGAATGCCGATCTCCCCCGCAAAGGCGCTGACCATAAAGCTCTTGCCGGTGCCCACGGGACCGGCGATAAGGTAGCCCATGGGAAGCACGTCCAGCCGCCCCATCTTAATTGCCCTGGCGGCGTTCTTGAGGCGCTTTTTTACAAAGTCATGGCCCGATACATAGGACAGGTCGTGTACGGTATCCATAAATTCCAGCAGCCCCGCGGCTTCGTTTTCTATGATTTCCTTTTTCTTTCGCCGCATGTATTCCATGGAAAGGGGCGCATGGCTTTCCGAAACCAGCCGGTTCAGATTCATCAGATTGAGGCCGCTGGTAACCGCCGCCACCCGTTCCGGCGTCAAACCCCGCTCCAGGAAAAGCTCTCCTCTGCGGTCCTTAAAGTGAAGAAAGCTGGTCCGCACGGTTTCACCGGGAAAGGGAACCTGCACTTTCACGGTGGCGGGGGAACTTACCAGCCGGGGAGAGATGTCCACCAGATTTTCCGAGAGGAGGATGATCGATATGTCCCCCTCGGTAAAAATCGGATCGTTAGACCAGCGGTTCAGCGTAACCAGACGGTACCGGTCCTCCTCGGAGGACCGGGCAAGATCCCCCGCGGGAATGATGGTCTCCGCATAATCCATGATAAGCACAATACGGCAGCTTTTCTTGCCGTCCCTGGAAATATTCATCAGGAAGTACTTTTCAAGATAAAAAAAACTATGCTCCGGTTCCGCCGAAAAAAAGTCCGAAGGATCTTCCACGTCGGGATAGGCCTTGGTCATGGCCGTTTGATAGGCCTTGGCCATTTCGGTGGTCAGAAAGGTTACGCCGCTGGAAAGATCGTAAAAGACGATGATGTCCTTATTGCCGAAGATACATTCGGCAATGTATTCCTGGATACGGTTAAAGATGAAATCCCCCGCCTGCATTTGGTGGGGCAGAAAATCCCTGATGTTTCCGTGAAGGATATACAGATTGGCGGTTTTCGATCCGTATTTTTTGGCAAATTCCTGAACCCAGTCCGGAAGCCTGTCGATAAACTCCTTGTTCCTGTCAAAAAAATCCGGCACCGGCCCGCTCCGCGGATTTTCGCTATTTGGAAGTCAGCCGGGAAAGGTAACCCCGCAGGGCCTCTCCGTAGGACTTCCGGATCTTTTCCTCCGCAACCCGGTACGCCCGGACCTCCGCTTCGGACAGGGAGGTATGACCTTCCCGGCCCTCGATACTGTAGGGGACAAGCACCGTCCCGCTTGCCGTATCCCGAAGATTGGCGTCTATCGTATAACGGACAAATTTATTCGGGTTTTCGGGCAGTTCCGCCTCCCTCATGGAGAGGACCGCATCCAGCGCATACCGGGCGCCGCCGCCGCCGGTTCTGAACCCCGCGCCGGAGAGCGCCGCCGCAAAGGCGCCCCGGATACGGCCGTCTTTGTCGTTAGCCACATTCACCGCCACCGGTATGTTCTGCGATACCCGGCGCGCCTCCAGGCGGTAATCGTCCCCCTGGCGGAGATCGTTCCTGAAGGCCGAAGCCGTGGCGGGACTTAACACGGAGAGCACGTTTACAAAAACGGCGTTGGCGTCGGCAATATCGGCGGCCAGCTCGTACTGGGCATAGGCGTCAAAGGTATACTGGTCGGCTTCGGAAATGACGGTCAGGTTCTGTATCACCCGCAGGTTTGACTCGATCAGTTCCGAGTAAAGCAGGGCGCTTTTTATCTTATCCATCACCGCAATAGCGTAGTAGGTAGTCTTCCCGTCAAACCACCGGTCCTTTATCTCGGCGCCTATCAGGGTGTTCATGGAGAAGGAGGTTTTAACGGCGCTGTTGATCTCGGAATCCTCCTGCATGTCGATGAGGCCCCCGGTTACCGCCTCGGTATACCGGTAACTTGCCATGGTTTCACCCGCAACGCTCTGGCCAAAGATGGCCACCAGCGAGCCCAGGGCATTCTTCTCCGCAGATTCCCGGTCCGTGCCGTAGCCTACCGCCGAAATATAGCGGTCTTCGGAATAGACCGAACCGGGGGCATAGACCCATTCAGGCCCCGCCGCCGTCCGTTCTTCCCGGGACTGGGTGCCCGCACAGGAATTCAGCGCAGCAATAACCAGCGCCCCATACAAAAGTTTTGTTTTTAACCCTTTCATTTTAAGCATACCACCTCGGTTAAATTAAGCCTGCCGGCATAAACCTCCTGGTCTTCAAACCGTTCCTGATGAATCAGCCGGTCCCCATTATCATAATAATACACATAAAATGAATAAACCCCCGGATCAAGGGTAACGCCCCCCACATGGGCCCTGCCGGGGAAATACCTGGAAATGCGCAGATCCGCCTTTTCCGACGCCTCTGTAATGGCCTGGCTTCCCAGGCTTAAAAGGCCCATAACGAGGGAAATCCCCGCATTGTCCACCTCCCTGGCGCCTATATCCAGGGCGGCGGCGGCGGCGGATTTTATCGCCGACCGGATAATAGTCTTTGTATAGATGATCCCCTCATTCTGCTTAAAAGTTTCCCTGGCTATGGCGTCGATATCTTCGATCATCTCAAGATTGAGGGTTTCCCCGGAGTCAAAGACCACCTCGGTCCGGGCAATGACCGAAGGCCGGGAAAAGAGCGCCGGCAGGGATATCTTTATCCAGGTGGTACCGGTAACGTTGAACCGGATGGTCTCCTCCCGTTTTACAGGCGAAAGCCCGGTAAAACTGAGGATATTAATACGGGCCTTTCCCGGAGGTATGTCTAATTCCTCCTCCAGGGAAGCGGGCGGCTCAAAGCCATAGACCGAAGGCTGGTTGGCAAAGGCGATCCGCACCTGGTCCTGGTCTATGCGGGCATCGTCCATAAGGCCCCTGCTCCGGTAAAAGAGCATCCCCAGATAACGGCCCAGGGCGGAGTTTGAAAAGGAATCCCGCACGGTTTCTGGGTCGTAGGGGATTTCGATGGAATTTTCCAGGGCCGATTTTTGCAGGTTGGAGATGGCGTTGCCGTACTTGGTGGAAAGGTACTGGAGCTTGTTGTTCATCCGGCGTATCTCCACCAGGGCGTCTTCCTCAAGGCCCCGGTGGTAGTAGTTGAGGGCGTTAAAGACATTGAGGTAGACATCCTCGTAATCCTCGCCCGCATATTCCCTGGTAGTATCGTTCAGGATAAAGGACCCTACAGTCTCGGTAAGGCTCTTGGTAAAGGCGTTCTCTATGGCCCGTTCCCCCTCCTGGAGCAGCCTGGACGAATCGTCATAACTGCCCGCATAGTGGGAAAGCATACCGGCGTCCAGGTAGTAGAGGACCATGTCCTTTTCCCGGTAGGCGTCTTTCTTTTTTTTCTCCAGCGCCTGGAGGCTTCCCGCAAAATCGCCCCGGGCAAGCTCCGCATCGACCTTTGCCAGATGATCGGTGGTCGCACAGGAAACAAGGGTAATACCGGTTATCAGTACGCATAGAGAAAATTTTAACACCCGGGACCTTCAATTCCAGAGAACTAAAGTTTTACCGAAGGATTTTTAATAACCTTCTTGATATCGCTGTTTTCGCCTATCCAAATCCGGCGGGTCGTCTCTATGTCGGTAAGCTCGGCAAAGACAATATAGGTCCTGGTGGCGGTTTTCTCCGCCCGGTCAACAATGGTTTTGACCGAACCGGTGAGGTAAAAATCCGCCCCGGTCTCGTTGGCCAGGGCCTTGGCGGTTTCCTCGCTGGACCAGGACTGTTGCTGCTGGCGCTCCCCCCTGATATCGAGCCGGGTATCGCCGCCGGCGACAAATTCCGCCTTGCCGCTGTTGAGAATCGCCGCTTCCATGCGCCTGGAGATGATGGAAGTATCAATATGTTCGTCGCTGTCGTTGTTGAAATTCCCCACGATGACCACCGGCAGCCTGTTTTTCTGCGCCGCAACCTGATCGACCCTGGGGGACGCAAGGCACTCCTTGATAAGCCCCTCGCAGACAATGCGAAGATCCGTATCGTTCCAGTAACCCGAAAGGTCAATCTGGGTATCGGGATCTACCCGCTTAACCTGGGTGCCGCCGCAGGAACCCAGAACCGGCAGCATAAGAACACAGTATAGTATTACAGGTACGTGTATTTTCAATTAAAGCCTCCTCTGTTGCTCTTATTATAGCATATAGTACCACAAAAAAGCAGCCGGGGAAACCCAAGGGGCCGGGTTTGTTAAGGGCGGCTCCGGGGGGCAGCTTGCCGCAGACGGGCGCAGGCCGCCTATACCCCCATTCCCGGCTGTATCAACGCAGTCCGTCTATATCCCGCCGCCGGCTATGCCGCTTGTGCCGCCGGCGGCGGCCCCACTCCCGGACGCGTACCTTGCCGGCGGTTGTTTTTTCTGCAAAAATCTTTAAGATTGCAATTCAGATGCCGATAAAGTAGCGAGTATTTATAAATACGCCCATTTTGTATTGGCAGGGAGGGGACATTATGGCATATACCAATGCTTTATCGGCTTACCGGGAAACCAGGGTCAAAACAGCCAGCCAGGGGCAGCTTATCATCATGCTCTATGACGAGGCTGTCCGCCAGTTGGACATGGGGCTTGATCTGATGGGGAAGAACCTGCCGGAAAAGAAGGATCCCGGCAAAATAGAACAGATCAGCAAAGCCATCCTGAAAACCCAGGAAATTATCACCGAGCTTATGGTTTCCCTGGACTTTGAGCAGGGCGGGGAGATCGCAAAAAACCTTTTTTCCCTGTATACCTGGTTTAACCACGAGCTTTTGGAAGCCAATATCCGTCAGGATCTAAAACAGATCGCCGTTATCCGGGGAATGATCTGCGAACTCCGGGGCGCCTGGGGCGAGATCATCGCTAAAAACGCAGCCGAGGGAATAGGGCAGCCCTCAAGCGGCGTTAACATCGCCGGTTAGGGGAACTTATGGCTCCGGCGCTTGAAGAGAGGGCTCAAGCCGAAATAGCCCCGGATGAAGTGGTACGGCGGGTTGCCGTACTGAAACGTTTCCGCGAACTGCTGACCCAGCAGCGAAACCGCTTTCAGGCTTATCTTGAGGTACTGGACAAACAAAGGGATATTATCGAAAAGGGCAGCGCCGAGGCCCTGATCTCCCATGTCGAGATGGAAGAGAAGATCGTGGCGGACATTTTCTCCATCCAGAAGGTTATCGATCCCCTGGAGGATATGTACCGCGCGGCCTATCCGGAAAAAGACGCCGGGGATGTGCCCAGCCTCAAGGCCGCCCTGGAAGAGCTGAAAACCGAGGCGGTGGTCCGTTCCGGGCGGAACAGGGAGCTCCTCTCCAAACGGATGGCGGAGATACGCTCGGAGATTAAAGCCCTCCGGGGCAACCCCTACGCGGCCCGGCCTTCGATCTATGCCTCCAGCGGGTCCGCCTCCCTTATAGACTTGAAAGGCTGACGCCGCCGGCATGGACGCCGCTCCGCTTTGTAAGCAGACGGGAGGGCGTAAAACTCCGTCTCCCCGAAGTCCCCTTTGACCCCTTCCCGTTTTATCTTTCGGCGTTCTGTCATGTAGACCCGCTTGCCCCGGCGGGCCGAGCCCTGGTCCCGGTAGGGGACGCGGATCTGCCGGGGGTGGCCTGCGGCGGGGGGCGATATATATATGTAATGCGTCTATAAGCGGGACGGGGGCGATTATACGAAGTACGTATACATGCCGGGACGGGTGGGATGTATACACAGTACGTATATACGCCGGGGTGGGGATGATATATACGAAGTACGTCTATATACCGGGTGAGGGGCGATTAGACGAACTACATATATAGGCGGCGGAACGGTGATATATACGCAATACGTCTATAAGCGGGGTTTGGGGGCGATTATACGCAATACATATATATGCCGGGCGGGCGGATGTAACACATATGCGCTTTATTTCCGGGCGGGGGGATCCCGGGCCGCCGGGGTATGGGGTTTGAGGTTTGGGGCGATATATACGAATTGCGTATATAAGCGGCGGGACGGTGGCGATATATACGCAATACATATATATGCCGGGGAGGCGGATGTAACACGTATTCGCTTTATTTCCGGGAATGGGGGCTGATTCTCCGCCATTCCGGCCTTGGCCGGAACCGTCCGGGAAGGTTCCAAAACCGTTTCGGGATGTTCCAGAACGATTCCATACATGTATAAAACGATTCTATACAAGTATAAAATGATTCTATACAAGTATGAAACGGTTCTATACATGTATAAAATGGTTCTATACAAGTATGAAATGATTCTATACATGTATAAAATGATTCCGTACCTGTACGGAATGCCTTCGTACAGGCCATGGATGATGGCGTCCGGGTCCCCGGCACCGTCATCCGGCAAGCGGAAACAAAACGGCCCCGGCAGAACATCTGAAAGCGGACACGCTTGCCCCTTCGGGGCTTCGGTCAAGTGTCCGCTTTCAGATAACCCGCCCGGGCCTCTGCCGTTCCGGCTTTGACCGGAGCCGTCCCGAACAGGCCGCCGCCATTCCGGCTTTAGCCGCAATCGCTCCGGCTTTAGCCGCTGCTGTCCGGGTTTTAGCCCCTGTTGTCCGGGCTTTAGTCCCCCGCCGTCCGGCAAGCGGAAACAAAACGGCCCCGGCAGAACATCTGAAAACGAACACGCTTGCCCCTTCGGGGCTTCGGTCAAGTGTCCGCTTTCAGATAACCCGCCCGGGCCTCTGCCGTTCCGGCTTTGACCGGAGCCGTCCCGGACGAAGCCCCGGATAAACCGCTCTGTCTCCCCTAGGGCGCGCAATCCGCCATTCTTTGCGGATTAAGGTAACTCTTCTATCGTCAAAGTGATATTGCCGTTCACTCCGCCGGAAAGGTAGTTGGCTCCGTTCCAGCCCTTGCCCCGGAAGGCGTTGCCCCAGTTGTCGGTGGTGTCCGAGCCGCTGTAGGGGCTGCCGCTGACTATGCTGTCCCACGCCGTCGCGCCGGAGGGAACCTTCACGGTAACGGTTTTGGGGGAATTGATGCCGCTGAACATATTTGTCCTCAGCGCGGGCGGCGTACTGCCCAGGGTAAGGGTGAGGGACCCCGTACCGGTATAGGAGAAGGCTGCATTGCCGATGAACGTGGCTGCGGGGAGGCTCACCGTTTCCAGGGAGCTACAGACGAGGAAGGCTTCTAGGTCGATGCTTACTGCCGCGGGGAAGTTCACTGCGGTGAGGCCGGTACACCCTTCGAAGGCCGAACTGCCGACGACGGTTATTCCGGCAAGCGTCGAATCAGCGGAAAGATCGCCTGTGGCCGACGGGTAGGCGTAGAGGGTTTTGCCGTCTTTGGAGAGGAGCATCTTTTTGTCGGCGCTGTGCTTGAAGGAGGGGTTCGCGGGATCAACGGTGATGCTGGTCAGGTTTATACAGTGGGGGAAGGGGCTACCGCTGCCGACAGTTGTCAGGGAGGCGGGGAGGCTTACCGCGGTAAGGCCGGTGCACCTCAAGAAGGCTTCTGCGCCGAGGGTTTTGACCGCGGGAAGGTTCACTGTTTCCAGGGAAGTACAGGCGGCGAAGGCTAAGCTGCCGACCGTTTCTATGCCCGCGCCCTCGACGCTCGTCAGGGCCGTAAAGTCCTTGAAAGTGACACTAGAGGCAGGGTTACCGGTTCCCGCCTTGATCTCTTCGGCCCCATCGGGGAGGACCAGGGAGACGATCTTGTCTTCGCCGCCGCTGGCCGTGCCGGGGTCAAACTCCGTACCGGTCACCGTAGAGGACGAAAGGTCCAGGGCAACGTACTCGCCCGCGGTCTCTATGGCGTCAAGGAGATCCGTCCAGTCGCTTGCCAGGTCGATGGCTACCGGCAGGGGGATGGGATCCGCGGCGTCGCCGTCGTAGGCGGACGCGGCGGCAGTAAGGTAGGTTCCGATATCGCCGGTATCGTTCAGCGGCTGGAGGCTGACGATGACGGTCCAGACTGCCTCGGAGCCGTCCGCTGCGACGACGGTGTAGGTAACGGGGGTAACGAAGTTCCGCGCCGCATAGGGGCCGGGACTGATGTCTGCGCCGTTGTAGGTAATCCAATCGGGGGTAAGGCTTTTAAGATCCGT
>JAISPH010000014.1 GCA_031275035.1 Treponema sp. | reverse complement strand
ATAGACAAAAGGTATTTTGGAGTGTTATTGCTTACAACTTCCGGGTTATGACGGGAGTTGTATTAGCGGAAATTAATTGACTTTATAGACAGACACTAACTACTGATATTATACCGCTGTCAAAAAATAACGCTAATCAAAGATTGCTTAATTTTTATCAAATAACGCCATTTCTTTACCTGTTTGCTGATTATCGTAATGTTTACGCTGAAAACGCCGGCACAGGCGGCGTTTTCAGCGCCGGTTAGAACATCAGGGCCATGCGCAGGCTGAACCACTGGAGCCGCTGTCCCGGCGATCCTCTTCGCTGTTCAGACGATATACAACAGTCCACGGATTATGCGGATTTTACAGATTAAGGGAATCTGGTTACAGCAATCCGTGGAAATCCGCGGACGGAGCTTTCCTCCAACCTTTGGTTTTTCGGAAAACCCCGGTCACGAAAAAAAACTTCCCGTTGGCAGGAACCGCCCGCACGGCCTACAAGCCGTTTATGGCGGTATCAAGCCAGCTTACCCGTTGCGCCAGAAAATTTTTGACATACTCAACCTGGGCAGCATAAGTGGTAGCGCTGCCTGACGCCAGAACACCGTAGCCGAAATTGCTGTTAAGGATATTCCACTTCTGGAAATTGACCTTTTGGGCGTTTTCCAGATACGCCGCCCGCTGGTCAATATAGGTCGCAAAGCCCGCCAGATCGGCTTTTTTTGCGTTCCACCGGCTCTTAACCTGGGACACAAACCAGGGATCTTGGAAAAGGCGGTACAGCCAGTTACTCTGTTTCTGCGGGAGTTGTGTCCACGGCCAACTACTATAATCATAACTGCCGCCGGTATTGTATGCGTTCTTCACATAAAAACCGCTGTATGAGCTGCTGTAACTGCTGCTCGGCCCGCCCGATGCATTACCCAGGGAAATATCAAAATCCCAGATTGGCCCCATGCAGTATAGTTTTTTGACAGGATCATAGTAGATGTACACGCTGGAATAAAATATGGCATCAGGATTCTTGGTGATTTCGTTCACCAGATACCAGTCGATGAAGGAATCGACATCCAGGTAGTTGCGGTAGCCGGTTTCCGAATCCGTAAAGTCGCTGCCGTACAGAGCGTCTTCAGCGGCCTGTACATCGGCCTGTATCTTGGCGAATACGGTCCTGTTCTCGCTGGTAATCACATCTTCCAGAACATCATCGGGGTCAGAAGAACAAAAGACGACGCCGTTGGTTGTGGTAAAATTAAAGTCTTCCCCCTTTCTCTGATCAATTTCAAGGATATAGCCTCCCCCGGGGTTATCGGCGCTTATATCGTCTATATCAACCCGGTTTTCATCAATTTTGATATTCTCGATTATTTGATACGCCCCCTGATATGTGCCGTTCATAAAGAATGCGACCGCCTCGGCGTGGGGACGCCATGCCATGTTATTGAAAATTTCTCCCAGCTTGATGGCGACCTCCGTACGTAAGAGGCTCCTGTCGTAGTGATTAGCCAGTAGTGCCCAGCGCTTGTGCGAAGGCATGCCTAAAACAGAAGCCTTTGATCGTAACTTGAGGTTATAGGGCTTTTTTTCCAGGTTCCAGGTACTGTTGCCCCGGCCCTTCATCTCCGTTTCCCCCTCAAGGAGCTTTTTACCATCTGCATCGTACAGAACAAACCGTACTCCCTCTATCCAGTCAAAGATATGCTTTGAGGTTATGGAACCGGGGGTGTATTCTTCTCTTACCGGAATGCTCTGCCCATCGGTGTCGATTTTGATAACCGGCAGGCCTGAGCCGGCATCGGACTCGTTAAATGCGAGAAAACTGTTGTCACTACCCTCAGGCGGTGTTTCAATCTCTTCCGGGGGGACATATACGGGGTTCCACTGGCCTCTGGCGGTGTTTTTGGGACCGTAATATACAAGTTCTTCATTGGAAATCCCCTGGGGAGAGGAGCGGAAATCAACGGCCTCGAAGTCGTTTTTATTGTTGTCCGTGTCTTCAAGGTTTTTACGGCGAGCCGATTTCTGTTTGGACAGATAAACCCCCGCTTCGCCTTCAAAACCGTCAATAGAAACGGTAATTTCCTCCGCCGGTAATGAGGCGGAATCGTTGTCGATGGAACCAAACATATCCGCATAACCGGCCGCCATGGTTCCCGCTCCATCGGTGTCAAAGGGATTCACCGCCGTCAGGGTTTCCGTGCTCTTGATAAGGCAGAGCTTGAAGTTCTTATTGCTCATGGTCATGTTGTCCCAAATCTGGTCGGCGTGAGCATCGGGTATGTCCAGCCGGGGAGAGGTAGTATTTTTCTTGCTGCCCAGAATAAGGAAGGAGCATTTGGCTTTAGCCGTACCTTCCAGATCGAGCTTTACCCATTCCGTTCCTCCTTCGCTGTATTGGAGGGAATAACCGGTTAAATCAACATCGGCTTCTCCGTTGTTGTACAGCTCAATAAAGGAATGGGAAACCGCCCCATCGACTTTATTACCGGTACCGTAAACCTGGAGGATAAGAATCCGCATTTGCCTCTCTTCTTCATTTTCTCCAGTGTCAGTGGTGTTATTACTCCCGCTCAATCCTGTTTCACAGGATCCCGGGATCAGGACTAGGGATAAAAGCAAGACAAAAACCGCCGATATAAATTTATTCAACGCTTTTAGAGTCTTTTTCATTCTATACTCCTTTTAGAACGTCAGGACCATGCGCAGGTTGAACCACTGGAGCCGCTGTTTGGGAGGATCGGTATGGTACTTGTACTCGTCCCCGTAGTGGTACACAAAGGCCACGTACATATTGCCGAAGTTTATCTTAACCTGCGGTTCGAAAAACCAGTACAGGAAGGGAGAATCGGCGTACATTTTACCTTCGCCAAAATCCTGGGCAAAGGTAAACGAAATTCCCGTGCTCAAGAGTTTATTAAAAAGATGATAATAAAAACTGGGGCGTACATGCAGAATACTGCGGTTTGAAATAACATCGTACCCAAGCCGGAGCTGCGCGGTAAAATTATCCGGCGCGTATTCGCCGTACAGCCAGTTCAGATAGCGAATGCAGTCTTCCGCTTCTGCGCCAACTCCCTCCCATGAACCATTGGCCCAAATCCTCAGGCCGGGCAGGTAATTTTTAAGCACCCGTTCTTCAAGCCGGTACAGCATTTCATCGCCTTCTTTGCCGGTAGTACCGCGATCCCGGCGGTCGCCTTCACTGTCCAGGCGATACGCAAAAGTACCCGCAAACAGTTCATGGTCATAGGAAACGCCCAGTACCGTTTCCTGCAAAATAACGGCAAGGGTTACGTTTTTTGCGCCGCCAAAACCGGCGTCGCTGGGACTATCGTAGTGGTTCAGCACAAAGCCGGCGTTTAGACCGGGCAGCCATGACGGTTTATACTCAACACGCATACCTCCATGTACAAGGCTTTCCAGTTCCGCCCACATTTCCGGGCCGCCGGTTCCCCAGGGAGAGGCCCCCAGTTTGCCGATGGACAATTCCAGCTGTTGATCAAAAAATCTGCCGTAGCCAAAGGCATACGTCAATTCGGGATCCGTAACCGTCAAGGTGCCCAACTCAATCCGCGTTTTCATCCCGATGTTGTTTTTTTCGTATTGCAGATTCAGCCGAAAACGGCCGGATCCGGAGCCAGCATCGTCGTTGTTGTAAAACTTAATGGTTGCCTCCGGGTCCTTGCCTTCATCTTTTGTTTCTTCCCAATACAATCCGGTTTTAACCTCGCCGCTGATGGTTAAGCCATCTTCCTGGGAAAAAACAAAAGCGGAAATTAGGGTTATAAAAATTGCAAGGGCAGCTAACTTTTTCATGGGTCGTTCTCCTTTACCACATATTAAAAAGCCGGTACGGGATAAAACCCATACCGGCATGGATTTATACCGGCCCGGTGTTTATTTGGTCACCTTGACCGAAACTATGTTACTGGGCGGAACCTCGACATATACGGCGTTTTTACTCCTGTCCACCATTACCGTTTCGTTTTTGCCCTGCGCCGATGCGGTGGACCGTATGGCCGTTGCGGATCTTACGGTAAAGTCATTGGGTAGTTCAATTTTTACCCAACCCAGATCAACGCCGCTGCCGCCGCTGGTGGTGGTAGGCGTAAATATAACCAGACTGATTGAGTTGTGGTCCTCAGACTCAAAGGCGGTTATTTTTGCCGCGGTGCTGTCCAGATTAAAGCTTGTATTGTTGACATTTGTCGTACCGGTAACCGTAACGCCCACGCGCCAGGTCTCCTTGGCAACCTTGGCATAATGGGCAAGGCCGTAGCCGCGGGGCGTTATCTTGCCATCGACAGTCCCGTACTCACCCCCCCCCAACATGCTGTAAAAACGTTTTGCCGTCCACCAGATAAAGGCGCTTTCATTGTTCAAGCGGATAGTGAGATCGACATCATTCATGAACTTCCACACATAGTTCCAGGTTGAATCGTTGGGATAATTGGTATCATTGCCGCCGTTGATGTTATGCTCGGTCATCCAGACTTCTTTTTCTTTATTGACAACGGTGCCACCCCAGTAATTACTTTGCTGGTTTCCATAGATGTGCCGGCCAATAAGATCTATTGCCGCCCGTGATGCGGGGTCATTCAGCGCGGCGTTGTTGATGTTGGTGTTATTGGCCGATTCGCCGTTCATGGTCAACACCACAGGAATTGCCTGGCCGCCGCCATACCCGGGGACTCCGTCGGTAAAGTGGCCGACCTGCTTAAAGAAGTCCCGCATCTCGTTATCAGACCAGTCGCAACCGTCATAGTTCGCCGGGTAATTCGGTTCGTTCTGAATGGAAACCGCGTAAATCGGCGCGCCTTCGTCGTACATTTTTTTGCAGAACGCTTTCAGGTAATCCGCGTAATCTCCGTAATAAGCTGGTAAAAGGTATTCTTGGCCGTTAATGGTACCGCCCGACTTCCACTCTGCCGGAGGGCTCCAGGGGCTTGCCAGCACATAGCCGTTTTTTTGGTTGACGTATTTGACCAGTTTGAAGTAATCCGTATTGTCAACATCGTCGGAATTGTAGTTGTCATAATCGCCGCTGATAATGTCATCCATTGCCTGAACGATATCCGTGTTGAGGCATGGGATCATGATCCGCAGCATATTGTAGCCACACTGTCCGTCAGGATCAAACATGGTCTCTATATCTTTGAGCGTAAGATCGGGAACATTGGTCCAGAGGGTATACATACCGCCAAAGCCACGGACATACTGATTTCTGGTCGCCGTGTCAACCGTAACCGTGGTTTGAGCGGTAAACGTTTCGTTTGCCGGAAGAATGGCGATCTTCGCGGTCAAGCTTTGCTGGGTTGCCGATGTTTGCTTTGTTTCATTGGTGTTGGTAACCACACAATAATAGAATGTGTCCCCGGCGGCAGTATTGGCGGGCTGATACGAAGCGCTGGTTGCATTCTCCAGCTTGTCGCCGCTTGAATCGGCAGAATTGGCTTTGTACCATTGATACGTCAACACGCCGCCGTCCGGCGATTGGGCGCCGACAACTACCTCTATGGCATCGCCCACGTTGTAAAAACCGCTCAACGGCTGGGCGATGATAACCGGCTTGCCGCTGATGCCGGATTTCTCCTTCTCATCTTCTTCATTATCCGGGTTATTCGGGGTAGGACAGCCTGCGGCCAGCAGGCCGAAGATCAACAGCAGGCCAAAGAGCGCCGGCCATAGTAATTTGGTTTTCATACTTTATCTCCTCTGATTTGAATAGACTTGTTCAGAAACTGAAGTTTCTGAACAACAACCATTAAAAAATAACTCCCGCGGGATTAACCTGCGGGAGCTTACCGTATGGATAGTTTATTCCTCCTCGTCCGGTACCGGATTGTTCACCAGGGAACGTTGAATTTGCGTACTCTGGTTGAATATGCACTTGAGGTCCATCAGGGTCAGATTGGTTTCGCCAAATTGGGTGTTCAGGTCATCGGCATAGACCACCTCGGTTCCGTCTTCGTTGCTTAAGGCCATACCTCTGACAAAGTACCGGCACACGCCATTGGCATTGTTGTTGGGGTTTACGGAAAGACCGATACCAAAGTAGAAGGGGCCGGCAGCATTGGCGGCGGGGTAATACGTTTCTTCGTCATAACTGCCGTCTTTTAGCGAATTGTCTTCCGCGATGGAATATGACAGGGTCTTCCAGGTGTGCGCCACATAGTCGGTCCCCAGTATTAACGACATATTTCCGCCGTTGCTGATAGTAACCAGCCGGGCGACATTCCAGTCTGACAATTTTTGATATTCACCGTTTGTCGTATTAAAAACGTTTG
Organism: Treponema sp.; assembly: GCA_031275035.1. Next base: position 5,858 of record JAISPH010000014.1, on the reverse strand, counting down.
CCTGGTAATTGCCTACAATGTGCGCGCGGGTTGCCGCCATGTTGATTGTCGCCAAATCGTCAACCAGTACCTGCCATGTTATTTTGGTGTAGTCGCTCCAGTTTTTCCCTTCGGGCAGGGTAAAGCGGTATGCCACCGTATTGGAAGACCCGGAAACAATACTTTCAACTTTTTCTACCTGTGTCACAATACTGATCCGCGCCGGGGTGCTGACCGCCGTGGCGGGCGCGGCTACTACCGTGGTGTCGCTATGGGTTACTGCCACATAGTACCAGGCTCTGCCCACCGTACCGGTAGGCGGCGTAAAGGATTCGGTTGTCTCGTTTTCAATCGGCGTCCCGCCGGTGTTGCTGTCCTGGGTGTTCGAGTACCACTGATAAGTAATAGTCGATGTAACCGGTATTTCTTCAAGGTCCGGAAGCGACACGGTAACGGTCAGCGCTGCGGGGCTGGCCTCACCGACCTGATAGGTAGCGTTGGGCAGTTCCTCAGGCGAAATAATGGGCACTGCGGAGCGAATCCCCCAAATTTCAATTTTGTAGATGTTTTTCTTGACACCGTTTTCGGCGGTTACCTCGATATACAGGATATCCCCGTCGGCAAAGTCAAAGGCAGCGGTTTCGGCAAAGACCGGATCGCCGCCGCCGGTTACCTTGGCAAATTGAACGGTCTGTCCGCTCTGGCCCTTGGTAACCGTTACCTGGATGCCGGTCAGGTTCGCGCCGAGATTAGCCGTACCCGCTACCGCCTGGGAATAGTCCTCATTCGGCGTGCCAAGGGTAGCCGTTACGTCCCCCACGGTAACTTCACTCAGGGTTACGTTGGCGCTCGCCAGCTTTATCTCTACCACATAGTAGTTGACGGTATTGCCGTTTTCGGATGTTACCTGAATACACAGCCGCTCGGTTGTGCTGATGGTAAGCGTACTGTCGGCGGCAAATTCCGCCGGCACATCCAGATCGGCAAGGGCGAACTTTACCACCGCGCCGGGGCTGGCGGTAACCTCGATTGCGGCGTCGGTTAATGCTGCCGCCGTCTGAACTCTGACCGTTCCCAACTGTTCTTCAGACACGGAAAAGACATCAAAGTTTTCGCTTGCCCATTCAGCCGCGGTAATGGGCTGTGGAACCGTTGCGACGGAAACGCCCGCCACACTGATGGCGCTTACCGCCGCCGCGTCGTTTTTAGCGGAACCTTCATCCGGGTCCACATTCTGCGGGCAGCCGATAATGGCCAGGGCTGTCATTGCGGTGAGTACCGCAATGCCAATTTTGGCAAGTTTCTTTTTCATAAGAACCTCCTGATAGTGTAGAATACAGAGCCTTTTCCAAAACTGAAGTTTTGGAAAATCGCCTCTCCTATTTGATAAAAGCACCAACGAAAACGCCGTTATGCTTTTGAATCCAAAATCAATGGACGGTCTGCGGCAACATTCGCTTGCCGCACCGCCGTTTCCACGTCTCCCTATTCCTTCACTCCGCCGATATTAAGCCCCACCACGAAATAACGCTGCATAAACGGATATATCGCCAGTATGGGCGCGGCGGCGATCACCGTGATGGCCGCTCTGATGCTGACCGGGGTTATCATGTTTACAGATCCCTGGGCCTGGGATGCCGCAACGGCGGCCGCGTCTGTGGCGGCTCTTGACCGGCTCTGGCTTGACTGCAAATATTCCATCAACTTGTACTGAAGGGTATGGAGATGAACTTTTCCCGAATTGTAAATCATGGTATCAAACCACGAGTTCCACGCGCCTACCGCCAAAAACAGGGCTACCGTTGCCAGCACCGGGAGGCACAGGGGCAGGATTATGCGGAGAAAAATAATAAAGTCTCCGCATCCGTCTATGCGGGCCGATTCTATGATGCTTTCCGGGATGGTGCGCATGTAGGTTCTGATAACCACAAAATTAAACGCGCTCACCATGCCCGGAATGATATATACCCAAAAGGAATTCAACATGCCCAAATTTTTTATAAGAAAATAATTCGGAATAAGTCCCGCGTTTACATACATGGAAAGAACCAGAATAAGCGTGAAAGGTTTACGCATAAAAAAATGTTTCCGGGAAAGCACATAGGCAATCATGGAGGTAAAGAAAACGCCGGTAATCATATTAATTACCGTTCGTGTTACGGAAACAAGAAAGGCGTGAAAAATAGTACCGGTTGAAAATATAATTTTATAGTTGTATAAGCTTGGTTTTCTTGGAAAAAGGGTTATACCCCCGCGCAGGGTATCCATTGCTTCATTAAAGGATACGGCAATGGTATTCCAGAAGGGATAAAGCATGCCAAGGGCAATTACAAGCATCAAAGCGCCGTTGCAGGAATTGAATATGATATTTTCTATCTTTGAGGAACGGCCTGTTTTCATATTAACCGCTCCTCTCCCGCGCGTTTCGCTATCCAGTTGGCGATAAAAATTAAAGTGATATTAACCACATTCTTGAACATCCCCGCCGCGGTCGCCAGGGAATAAGACATGCGCTGCATACCGTACAAGAGGACGTAAATATCAAGAGTATCGGAAACATCCTGTACCAGGCCGTTCCGCAAGAGATACTGCATCTCAAAACCTGCGTCAAGGATATGCCCGATACTCATAATCAGCAAAATAATGATCACCGGCTTTATCGCCGGCAGGGTGATATGTCGCATTTTTTGATACCGGTTACATCCGTCGATCACCGCCGCTTCGTACAGATTGGGATCAATCCCGGCAATGGCCGCGAGATAAATGATGGTGCTCCAGCCGAGTTCTTTCCAGACATAAGACACGCCCACAATGCCCCAAAAATAATCAGGTTTTGAAAGCCACATGACCGGTTCTTTGATGATCCCCAGCACCGTAAACAGGTTGTTCACCGCGCCGTCTTCCACCGAAAGCATCGTTGCCACAAGGCCCGTAACAATAACCCAGGACAAAAAATGGGGGAGATACGAAATTGTCTGAATAAACCGTTTGAAATATACGTTTTTCAGCTCATTTAACAAAAGTGAAAAACCAATAGCGGTAACATAGCCCAGAACCATGTTGATGAGGCTCATGGCAATGGTATTACGGAAACAGCGCCAAAATATTTGGTCGGTAAAAAGAAAACTAAACCACCGCAGGCCGGCCCATTCCTGCCGGAAAAATGGCTGTGCGGGCCGGTAATTCTGAAAAGCCATGCTCCAGCCCCAGAGGGGCACATAGGAAAAAAGGATGATATAGAGAATCACCGGTACGGACATGAACAGGAGCTGTCTTTGTGAAATTATCTTTTCGCAAAAAATTTCTTTTCGGTTGTTGTAGACCCTCTGTTTCATGCCCTGTTATCCCGCTTGCCTATTTTTTCCACCGGCTCCATTCTTCAACACGCTTGTTAAGCTGTTCCTGCATATACGCTTCGTATTTGCCAATGCCGTCTGTGTTTAACTGCCGGACATACTCGGCCCAGAGCTTTTCAAAGTCCGAAGGGTGGGCCATGATAATCTGGGGTAAATATTTCCGCATGGTCTGCTCGCCGCGCTGCAGCGCGAACTGCGCGTCCGAACCATCAGGGGGATTCGGCAGCGACCACGCGGGATAGCCAAGAGGAAACGGCTGGGGGTCAGGGTCCAGCAAATCGGAATAACTGTTTACTCCATAAGCCGCCCAAAGTTCCCGGTCTTTCGGTTTTTGATTGGCCAAAAATTCACGGGGGTATTGCCCCAATTCCGCCGGGAAGCCGTCGAGGAAAGTGCCTTCCCATTTGGGGAATACGGCCCGTATAAGCCCCGCCCGGTTCTGTTCGTACCAGGTTTGGTTTTGAACGTTGGCCCGCTGTTCCGGGGTACGGTAGGGTTCATGGTTTTCATCCCATTGCCAGTCTTCACCCTCAATGCCCCACAGCAAAGTGCGTTGTACTTCTTCCGACATAAAGTCATTCAGGAAACGCATGATCCTGACCGGGTCTTTTGCCTTGACGCTGATCCCGACGCCGCGGAAAAAATTCGGCGACATACCGGTGCCGCGGTAGAAGGGGCGGATGGATTTGTCAAATACGATGGGCAGGGGCGCCATGGTCCGGTTGTACTGGCCCGCGGCAATAAGGGGGGCCTCTGAATTCGAAAACTGCCAGTGCTGATCGCTGATGCCCAAAACCCGGCCGGAGGAAAGTTTGGCCATGTACTGGTCGTAGTTGTCTACAAACGCCGACTTGTCAATATAACCCTGAGCGTTAAGCTCATTTAACTTTTTGAACCACCGCTTTGATATATCCAGGCCAAAGAAAACTTTATATTCATGGGTTACCGGGTCTACAACGCCGTTTCCGTCGTTAGGGTAGCCCGCGAGAAATTGGGGCGGATTCCACAGGCAAAAAGCCCGGTAATCATAGGTGAGGATGGTAAAGGGGATAGTTGGCTGCCCATTAATTGTCGGATGTTTTTTGTAGTAGCTAATGATAAGATCAAAATATTCATCTACCGTTGTGATCTTTGGATAACCCGCTTCTTCTAATACTTCTTTTTGAATCCACAGGGGCTGCGAACCCATATCGTTAGGGTTCCAGTCTTTGCCGTGCAACACCCCCCAGTTGCACAGGTAATAAATATGACCGTCGGGAGACTTGAGGGCTTCCCACCACTCGGCAAAATGCCGCTTGACATTGGGAGCGTATTGTTCAATTAAATCTTCAAGGGGGATAAGCGCCCCCGCGTCAATAAACTGGGCTTCGCCTATCCCGATCATGTCAGGGTACTCGCCGCCCGCAATCATGACGCCGCGTTTCTGGGAGCTGTCGCCTACCAGAATATCCCACTCAAAGGTAACGCCCAGTTTCTCCTTGAGGTATTTGTACATCTTGTTGCCAGGGTTGGGTTGTTGGGCCGCGTTTGAGGTGTATACCGAAATAGTTACCGGATAATACGGATCATTCTGAATCGCCGTCTCTTTCCCTGCCCGGCAGCTTCCGGTAAAAACCGCCGCGGCGGTACAAAGGCCAATTAACAGAGCTAAGCTGCGTGATATTTTTCCGCTCATACCGTCTTTCCCAAAATAGCCTTATTCGGAAACTGCACGTTTTCAGACAAAATTCCCTGAAATAGAAATCTAAGGTCGCTTTCCCAAAAACTGAAGTTTTGGGAAAGCCTCATATATACCGTTAATATATCCGGGGGTTTTCTCTTTCACTTATCAATTTTTGCTTAGTTCTGCTCAGTTCTTGCGAAATGCTTTTTTAATGGCCGGGAATATGGTAAAATGGCATTGTTCAGCGGAAGTTGTTCGGAAGCGTCAGGTTTCCAAACAACATTCATGGAGATACACTGTCTTGAGATGGCAGATACGGGGGGAAGGAACGGGCCTATGGCTTTACCTGCGGACGGCGACTATAACAAGATTCCCTATGAGACCAGTGTACAGATTATGTTTTATGAGAATAACGAATGCGAAAATTATCCCCTGCACTGGCATACCGCCGTTGAGATAATCATGCCGCTAAAATATGACTATAATGTTTTTTTACTGAAAAAATTGTATCATCTTCGGGAGAACGATATTCTCATTATTCCATCCTGCGAATTACACGAAATTACTGTTCCGCCCTCCGCTGAAAAAGGTAAACGGCTCATCCTGTGCTTCGAGCCGGCGCTGCTGTATTCCCTGCCGGGTTTACCGGAAGCAATGTCCCTTTTGTATAATCTGAATCTTCTGACCCCCGAAGATACGCCGGAACTTTACGGGACCGCCCGCCTGCTCCTCCTGGACATATACGATGAATACTTGCGGGCCGACACATTACGGAATCCGGCCATATATGCAAAAATAATCGATCTTTATGTAGCCATGGCGCGGTACTACGGCAATATGGCTTTACCCCCCCCCCCCCC
>JAISPH010000010.1 GCA_031275035.1 Treponema sp. | reverse complement strand
ATCGGGCATTATCGTCATTTCAAGTATTTCTATGTGCCTCCATTCGCAGATTACTCTGATTTTTTTTCCACATTCTTTTATATCTCCTTGCAATATTCGATACCGATATTTGGGGGTCCCTACCAAGTGATAACTGCATTGATACACAACGTGAGAGGCTGTTTCCCACTTTGCCATTGTTTCTTCTCCTTCTGGCATTATGGCATAGCCGGTCAGCACATGACCACCGCCATAGGCGGTGGTTTTTTAAGTCTTAATAAAATTGCGGCGGCGGTTGAAGATATTCTCGATGATTCTGACAGCGATTCCGATGCAACCGCGTTTAAGAGTATTGTGGCAAGCCTCGGCCTGAGAATTATTATTATAAATGGAGTATTCGTGCCCGGGTATATATATGATGGCAGCGACGGCGTTCTGAAATTTTATTACAGGTATATCCTGGAAGAAACTAATGCTAGTCTTAAAAGTTCTATTCTACATGGCGTTAATGATAGGATGTCTGCCATGTTGTTCAACAATGCGGAAAAGCCTGTCCGTGTGGCCCCCGCCGGATCCGCGCGTACAAGGCGGGCATAGAAAGGCGGAAAGAGAAAGAGAAGGTGGAGGACTCTCCGCTTTTTACTCCCCGCGGAGCAGCCGGACCAGCTCTTCCCGGGAGCCAGCGTTGATCGCCCGCTCCAGAACGGCGCCGTCTTTCAGGACCGCGCCTATGGCCGCCAGAAACTGAATGTGGGGTCCCGTGGTACGCTTGGGGGAAACGACGAGGATGAAGATCCGGGAGGGTTCGCCGTCCAGGGAATCAAAGTTGACGCCCACCTTCTTGACGCCCACCGCCGCGGCCAGATCCGCGACGCCCTCGGTCTTGGCGTGGGGCAGGGCGATGCCCCGCTGCATACCGGTACTCATGGCGTTTTCCCGTTCAAGCACGTCCTTAAGAACCGTATCCCGGCGGGAAAGCTTTCCCCGGGCTGCCAGGAGATCCACCAGTTCGGTGATGATCTCCTCCTTCGTTTCTCCCCGCAGATCGAGGACCGTACATTCGGGGCTGAGCAGGGCAAGCATTTCCCCGTCGGTCCGGCCCTGCTCCTCCAGAAGTTCCCTGGACAGGGCCTTGGGGTCCGAGGAGGCCTTGAGCTTTTCTATGGCCTCGTTCAGGCTGACGATGGCTTCGTAAACGGCGGTCCTGACAAAGAGCATGTCCGCCCTGGAGGTTTCTATGGCGACGGCGCTTCCGGATTCGGTGATGGAAAGGGAGACATCGTCCTTCCGGGCCAGGGAGAGGCCTTCCTCAATATTCATCACCTGCACGTAGAAGCCCTCGGCCCGGAGATCTTTGAGGAGCGTGCCCACCACGAGGCCGGCGATGTCGCCGGAACGGAATTCCCACACCGCCGCGGCGGTATCGTCGTTCTTTACCGGCTTTTTCGCGCCGCTGCCGGGAATTTTGAGGGAGGCGCTCAGGAGGGGCGGCGCCGCCAGGGTCGTGATCAATGTCATAAGGATGACAACCCCGAAGAGCTCTCCGTCAAGAATCCCCGAGGCAAGACCTATGCCGGCGATGATCAGCGCGACCTCGCCCCGGGGTATCATGCCGGCGCCGATCCGCAGGGCGCCCCGGCCGTTAAAGCCCAAAAGCAGGGCGGGGCCGCCGCAGCCTGCGACCTTGGAACCGATGGCCGCCGCCGTGTAGACCGCGCCGAAGATCAGCGCCGGGGGGGAGGCAATCTCCCGTACATTCACCATCATCCCCATCACCGCAAAGAAAAGGGGGACAAAAAATTCATAGAGCCCCCGAATCCGTCCTTGGATCACCGCGGAGATGTCGGTCTTTGAAAGGGACAGTCCCGTTACATAGGCCCCGATGATCATGGCCAGTCCCTGTTTCTCGAAGATCCCCGCCAGGATCAGGGCGAGCCCCAGGGCGGCTGTGGAAAAATCATAGCTGTGCTTAAACATTTTAAGGAAACCGGCTATTCTCCTGGCAAAGATAAGGCCCAGGGCGGTAAAGCCCAGCCAGATGCCAAAGGCCTTCCCCGCAATGGCGAGCAGCCCCGCAGGGCTCAAAAATCCGCGGCCGGAAATGACCGCCACAATGCCCAGGACCACCGCCAGCATGATGATCCCCAGCACGTCGTCAAAGACCGCCGCCGCCAGGATCGTTACCCCCTCGGGAGAATCCATCCGTTTATGGTCCGAGAGGATCCGGGCGGTGATGCCCACCGAGGTGGCGGTAGAGAGTATCCCCAGGAAGAGGCACCGGGGGTCGGTCAGGGGGGCGTGAAACAGGAACGCCCCCGAAAAAGCGCCGGATAAAAAAGAAAAAAGCGCCCCCCCGAGGCCGATGATTCCGCCGGCCACGGAGTATCTGAGAAAAAGGCCCAGATCGGTTTCAAGCCCCGAAACAAAGAGGAGTATGATCGACGCCACCGTGGCGAAGGCATAGAGTTCGGGGCTGACCGCCAGGCTTCCCTCTTCCAGGGGAAAGAGGCCCCGGGGGAAACCGGGAAAGGCAAGGCCCCCCAGGGCATAGGGGCCGATGAAAACCCCCGCGGCCAGTTCCCCCAGTACCGGGGGAAGACCGGCTCGTTTTGCCAGGCGGCTGCAGAAACGCACTGCAAAGATGATGATTCCTATCTGTAAAACCAGTTCCGACATCAGTCCGGTAATGTCCATGCTCCGCCTCGTTATTGCCGCAGATCCGGGGGCGCCGGATTGATTCAATAGAGTTGTTCAAAAACTTCAGTTGTTGGCGAACCTTTGGTTCGCCAACAACCGCTTAAAAACAACAGCCTTCGCGCCATTTCAAGATTCCGCCCGGCATTGGCATAGCCGGGGTCTATCTTGAGGGCCCCGGTTGTTATAGGCGCCGGCGTCACCGGGATCAATCCGCGGGACGTGTCCCCCCGCCCGTTGCGGCGCAGGACACAAGCCCGGCAAAGGCCATGGCGGATGCCGCCGGACGCGATAGCGCCTATATTCATACCTCCCGGCAAACGGCCCGGAAGGCCCTATTCATTCGCCGGAGACCGGCGTACCACAAATTCCTGTTTGACCGTCCAGGCGGACCCGGCGGCTTCGGCGGCTTTGGAAAGCAGGTAATCCTGCATACTGAACGATTCCGGCATCGTTTCCGGCTGTATCCTGGTCCAGCGGCCTTCGGGATCAAGCTCCCAGGACTGCCGGTTATCCCGGAAACAGGCCTCCAGCGCATCCCTAAGCCGCTCCCTGATATCCTCCTGAAGAGCCGGGAACATCAGCTCCACCCGCCGCTCCAGGTTCCGGGGCATCCAGTCGGCGCTGGAAAGGTAGAATTCCTCCGCCCCGCCGTTGTTAAAAGAGAAGATCCTGCCGTGCTCCAGAAAATGTCCCAGGATGCTGACCACCCGGATATTTTCGGAAAGCCCCGGAACGCCCGGTTTCAGCATACAGACGCCCCGGATATTGAGGAGTACGTTCACCCCCGCCCGGCTTGCCCGGTAGAGGGCGTCGATGACATCCGTATCCGCCAGGGCGTTCATCTTGGCCATGATCCTGCCGGGATAGGCCTGGCTTGAACGGCGGGCTTCCCGGTCTATCAGTTCAATTAGGCGGCGTTTCAGCACGGTGGGGGCGATTATCAGGCGGCGCATGGACTGGATTGCCGAATAGCCGGTAACCATGTTGAAAAAGACGCTGGCGTCCAGGGCTATGTCCTTTCGGGCGGTAAACAGGGAAAAATCCCCGTAGAGCTTGGCGGTTTTGTCGTTATAGTTCCCTGTGGAAAGATGAACGTACTGCCTGAGCCCCTCCTCCTCCCGGCGGATAACCAGGCTGATCTTTCCGTGGATCTTAAGCTTGGCAATGCCGTACACCACAATGACCCCCGCCCGCTCAAGCCGGTTCGCCCAGATAATGTTCCGCTCCTCGTCAAAACGGGCCTTGAGCTCCACCACCGCGGTAACATGCTTTCCGTTCAGCGCCGCCTGTTCCAGGGCCTTGACCACGGGGGAATCGCCGCTGGTCCGGTAGAGGGCGGTTTTAACGGCGATGACGCCGGGATCCGAAGCGGCGTCCTGGAAGAAGCGGATCACCGGATCGAAGGATTCGTAGGGAAGCTCCAGCATCACGTCCCCCCGGCGTATCCGGTCCCAGAGGGATTCTTCCTCGGTAAAGGCGGGGCTCCGGTATATCTTCCGGGGCTTTGATTTAAGCTGATCAAAACCCCGGATATCCGCCAGATCCGCCAGGGTCCGCAGATCCAGGGGGCCGTCGGCCTCGTAGAGATCCTCCGCCCCAAGGCCAAGCCTTCGGGCCAGCTCGTCCTTGAGAACGCCGCTGTCCGCGGAATAGACCATCCGCACCGCCCGGGAATGTTCCCGCCCGGCGATGACCTCCTCCATGGCTTCGATAAAATCCTCATCCCGCTGTTCATCCACGGAAAAATCCGCGTCCCGGTTAATCCTGAAGAGCATGCTCTCCTTGACCCGGAATCCGGGAAAGAGATAGGGCCCCCAGGTAAGCACCGTATCTTCCAGCAGGGACCAGGGGGCGGCGCCATCCTCCCCCGGAGGCAGCCGGATGATCCGGTCCAGAACCTTGGGGATCTGAATGATGGAAATACCCCCCTCGTCCCCCCCTTCTTTGGAAAGGAGAAAGGCCGCATGGATAGAGAGACTCTCCACGGGAAGCTCCCCCTCCTCCTGTTCTATACGCAGGGGGGTAAGGACCGGATATATCTCCGCCATAAAGAGGGATTCAAGGTAATCCATCTGGGAAATCGTATACGATTCGGGCCGGATCAGCGCCAGCCCCCCCTGGGCCAGGGCGGGAAAGACCTCTTCCTTCAGGCAGCGGTACTGGCGGCTGATAATGGACCGGACCTTTTCGGATATCAGGGCAAGCTGCCGCTCCGGGCTCAGGCCGGAGGGATCTCCCCGGGCGGAGAGAAGGACGGAGCCCCGGGAGCCGGAAGCTCCGCCGGTAAAGCGCTTCAGCGCCGCCACCCGGACCATAAAGAATTCATCCAGATTAGAGGAAACGATGGAGAGAAACCTGAACCGGTCCAGGGGGGGCAGATCGAGCCGGAGCCCTTCCTCCAGTACCCGGCCGTTAAAATCCAGCCAGGAAAGATCCCGGTTCAGATAGGGAACTGTCCCTTCGGCGTTTTCCATTATTTTTCCTTCCCCTAACTGAGTATAAGCTTATACCCAAAGACTTCCTGGAACAAATCGCCCTTCTCCTCAAGGCCCATCTTTTCCAGGCTCAGGTCGTAGGTCTCGCCGGTATAGAGAATAACCGTTTCAGCCCGGCGCTCTACCCTGACGCTCCTGATCCGCCGGGAATGGCCCCGGTCCAGGGCGTCCGCAACCCGGAGGAGCGCCGCCATTTTGAGCACCAGCATACGCTCTTCCCGCTGCAGGGCAAGGTACTCTATATCCGTGGGAGCCGGCGGTTCCCCCCGGTGGTAGCGGATCACATTGGCGATGATGTCCAGTTCTTCCCGCCGGAGGCCGAAGATCTCCGAGTTAAAAACAATGTACTGTCCATGCTTGTGGTGGCCCGATCCCCGGATAAACATGCCGACATCGTGGAGTATGGCCGCTATCTCCAGCATCATCCGTTCCCGGCGGTTCATGCCGTGATCCCGGATCAGGGCGTCGAAGAGGGTAAGGGAGAGATCCGCCACGTGGCGGTTATGCTCCTCATCAAAGTGATACTTCCTGCCCAGGTTTACCGCCGAGGCGATTATCTGGGAAAGAAAATCCTCCTGGAGCTCCGGGTCCACCCCCAGGGCCAGATCGATAAGAAGCCCCTCCCGGATGGATACATTGGGCGCCACTATCCGGGCCGCGGCGGTTCTGTCCAGAAAAAGCTTGTACACCAGGATGCCCGGAATAAAGCCTTCGGCCTCCACGTAGGGGATCTGCAGCTTCTGGACGCAGTCTTCGATGCTGTAGTTCTGCACCTGCTCCACAAAGCGGATAAAGTCCTCCCGCTCCACGGTCCAGCAGTACTCGTTCAGCTCCCGACCCGCATGGTTCGCCGCGATCCTCGCATCCGAACCGGTCATCACCAGGGTCCTGATAGAAGACAGATCCATCTCCACATTCAGCAGTTCCGAAGTATTCCTGACATTCTCGTTGAGGTAGCGTTCCTGGGAACGGGCGGACCCCAGGATCTGCCGGTACTGCTGATCAAAGAGGATGGTCCCCAGGCGGAGGCTGTGGGCGGCTACCATCTTGCCCCGGCGGAGAAGCATTATCTCCGTGGAGCCGCCCCCGGCTTCGATGATCATGGAATTGGCCCGCCAAAACTGGGGCAGGTCGTTTTTAAGGGCATGGCGGACCGCCAGGTACATGAGGCGGTTTTCTTCGATCCCCTCAAGAACAGCCAGGCTGAATCCCGTTTCCCGGAGCAGGCGGTCCGCAAACACGTCCCGGTTGCGGGCGGCCCTGAGGGCGCTGGTGGCAATTACCCGGACCTCCTGGGGGCTTATGCCCCAGCCGCCCAAAAGCTCCCGGTAATTCTTCAAGGCCGCAATACATTCCTGAAAGGATTCCCGGGATACCCGGCCCGAGGTAAACACATCCCGGCCCAGGGCAGCGGGCTTGCCCGCCCAGTCCAGCACCCGCCACTCCCCTGCGGCAATCTCGGCAATGAGGAGCCTGATACAGGTAGAACCTATCTCTAAAACCGCGACGGGCCGGTTGTCCATAACGGTTAATTATCAGAGGATGAGAAAAAAGGATCAAGGGCAAAAGCCGGAGGAGCGGACTTCATCTTTGCCCGGCCAAAGAGCGCCGGCAGCTTTGCGATAACCCGCGCCGCCTTGCCCCGGTGGCTTCAGCCGCCGGCCAGCAGCCTTGCGATAACCCGTGCCGCCTTGCCCCGGTGGCTGATGAGGTTTTTTTCCCCTTCGGATAATTCCGCCACGGTACAGCCCTTTTCGGGAAGGTAGAAGATAGGATCATAGCCAAAACCGCCGGAACCGCGGGCTTCCCCAGGGCTCCCGGCGATTTCTCCCTCCAGGGTCTCCTGGGCGGCGCAGAAACGGTCCTCCCCCAGAAACAGCGCCATGGCGCAGACAAAACGGGCGCTCCGCCGGGGGGTATCCCCCAGTTCCGCCAGGAGCAGGGCGTTCCGCCGGGAATCGTCCGGTTTCTCGCCCCCCCGGGAGCCGTAACGGGCGGAGTAGATGCCCGGCCTTCCCCCCAGAGCGTCCACGCAGAGCCCCGAGTCGTCGGCAATAACCGGTTCCCGGACCAGGCGGTAGAGGGCCCCGGCCTTGATAAGGGCGTTTTCCAGAAAGGTGGCCCCCGTTTCACCGGGATCAAAATGAAAACCGCCCTCCCGGGGGGTCCTGATGGTGTGGCCCCTGAGGATGGCGGCAAGTTCATTTCGCTTGTGAAGGTTTCCGGTAGCGAACCAAAGGATCATCTAATTGGTAATGTAGTTTCCCTGCTTGTCCCGGAATTTACCCATCACGATAAAGATAAGATCGATTAAGGTCCATATTCCCAAACCGCCGAAGGTAAGGATCATCAGTATGCCCGTGCCTACTTTACCGGTATAGAAGCGGTGTATTCCCAGGCCCCCCAAAAAAATGCAGAGCAGCAGCGTTGTCAGCCAGTCTTTTTTTTCCATGTTTATTCTCCTGAGCCTGTATACAATAGGTAGTTTTTTTTGTCAAGTTTAAGAGGCGGGGGGGCCTCATTGTGTCCGGGCCTCCGGCATGGTACTCTAAAACAATGACGAATCCTTTTTTCGCCGATATACTAAGCCCCCGGTTTAACCCGGCGGCGGTGCTGGACATTTCCCCGGGGGATAAGGTTCTGATCATCAGCGATTTGCACATGGGAGACGGGGGCCGGGGGGACGATCTGAGCAAGAACGGGACCTTTCTTACCAAGATTTTGGAGTACTACTATTTTGAACAAGGATGGCGCCTTATTTTGAACGGGGATATTGAAGAGCTTCAGCGCTGTTCCTTCAATGCCATTAAAGCCCGGTGGGAGGAACTGTTCCGGGTTTTTGACGGCTTTGCCGGCGCGGGAAGGCTCTACAAGACCCTGGGGAACCACGACGGGGACCTGATTTTTGAAAAGAACTATCCCTATCCCCTGTACAATGCGGTTCGGATTGAAACGGGGCTTATCCCCGTCTATGTTTTCCACGGCCACCAGTCTTCCAGGGTCTATACCAATTACAATAACCTTATCCGCCTTGGACTGCGGTATCTGCTCCGTCCCATCGGGATCCGCAATGTCTCCAGCGCCCGCAGTCCCCACCGGCGCTTTTATGTGGAAAAACAGGCCTACAATTTTTCTCTGGCAAACAACTGTATCTCCATTATCGGTCATACCCACCGGCCCCTGTTTGAATCCCTGGGCCGCTTCGATTATATCAAATTTGAGATTGAGCGGCTTTGCCGGGATTATCCCGCCTCGGAAGGGGCGGAGAAGGAGCGGATCGCCGCGGAGGTGGCGGCTCTGCGGGTGGATCTGGGGAATCTGAAACAGTCCGAACGGCGGAATGTGCTCCGCCAAAGCCTCTACGGGGATGAACTTCCGGTTCCCTGTCTTTTTAACTCGGGAAGCGCTATAGGCAGAAGGGGGATTACCGCCCTTGAATTAAGCCGGGAAAAGATAGCCCTGGTTTACTGGTTTATTGAAGGAGAGGGAAAACGCTTCGTCAGCCGGGGCCGCTACCGGCTGGAAAAGCTGGGAAAATACCGCCGGGCGGTGCTTAACCATGACCGGCTTGACTATGTAAAGGCCCGGATAGAACTTTTGGGGAGGCAGGGACCCGTTCCCGGGACGGAACGCGACTGAACCCTGCGGAGACACTGGACTTGTTCGATAACCCGGTTGGTTATCGCGGACTTTCGTCCGACACAAGTCTCCCAAAAAACGTGGATTTCATTAAGAAATCCACGTTTTTTATTGTTTTTAAGCGTCTCCCTTATACCTGCGTTCCGGCGAAGGCTCCCAGGGCCTTGTAGCGGTCATAGAGCGTATTATAGGCGGCCGCCTGTTTTGCCCTGGGAGTATAGGTTTTCTCTATGGGTGAAGCCAGTACTTTTTGGGCCGAGGCTATATCCGGGTAGAGTCCGGCGGCGGCGGCGGCAAAAATAGCCGCCCCCAGGGCCACGCATTGATCGTTGGCGGCGACGCTGATGGGCCGGTTGAGCACATCCGCCAGGATCTGCATAACAAAGGGAGATTTCCGGGCTACGCCGCCTATGCCGATTATCCCGTCAATGACGACCCCCTCTTCGACAAAGCGTTCCACAATGGCCTTGGCGCCGAAGGCGGTCGCCTCCGCCAGAGCCCGGTAAACTCCGGGCGCGTCGGAACCAAGGCTGAGGCCCATGATTGCAGATTTAAGATGCTGATTTGCATCGGGGGTACGCCGGCCGTTAAGCCAGTCAAGGGCGACGATAGTACTGTCCCCGGGATCGATTTTCTCCCCCGCCTTTTCCAGTTCCGGGAGTATCTTTTTTCTCAGCGCTTTGGCGATCTTTTCTTTTGTTCCGGCATCCACATCCTCAAGTCCGGGGAGCGCCGCCTCCAGGGGCCATGCCAGCAGGTTCCGAAACCACGCGTACACATCCCCGAAGGAGCTTTGTCCCGCCTCGTAGCCAATCATTCCGGGAATTATCGATCCGTCCACCTGTCCGCAGATGCCCCGGACCGGCTTTTCCGCGCCCCCGGGCCTGGGGCCGACGATCATATCGCAGGTGGATGTCCCCATTACCCGGACAAGCCACCCTGTCCTGACGCCGCCCCCGACGGCGCCCATGTGGGCGTCGTAAGCGCCGATTGCCACGGGGATGTTCCGGGGAATTCCCAGCCGGTCCGCCCATTCCGCGGAGAGCGGCCCCCCGGAGGTATCGCTGGTATAGGTTTCGGACCCCAGGGTTTCCCGTATCTTCGCCAGCCGGGGATCGAGCTTTTCCCAAAAATCCGCCGGCGGACAGCCGCCAAAACTGGCGTGCCACATGGCCTTATGCCCCATGGCGCAGCGGCTTCTCTTTATGGCGCGGATATCCCTGTTCCCCGTTAAGAGGGCGGTCATCCAATCGCAGTGCTCAACCCCGGAGACAATTGCCCCGGCAACCTTATCGTCTTCGGAGATGATCCGCAGAAGCTTGGCCCAGAACCATTCGGCGGAATAGACGCCCCCCGAAAAGACGGTATAGTCCGTACCCCCCCAGGTCCGGGCCAGTTCATTGATACGGCCCGCCTCGGCAATGGCGCTGTGATCCTTCCAGAGAACAAACATGGCCGAAGGATTTTCCACAAATGCAGGACTCATCGCCAGGGGCATTCCGGTCTTGTCCGCGGCGCAGGGGGTTGAGCCCGTAGTGTCAATGGCGATTCCCCTGATCTTTGATGCGGCGGTTTTGCCCGCCTGTGCCGCCGCTTCTTTTACCGTTCCTTCCAGAACGTCTATATAATCCTGGGGATGTTGACGGAATTGGTTCTTCGATGCGCTGCAGTAAAGACCCTTCGCCCAGCGGGGATACTCCATAACTGCGGCCCCCGCCTCTTCGCCGTTTGCCGCATCGATAATGACGGTTCTGCATGAATCTGTGCCGTAATCCAGCCCCAGTACATAGTTTTCACCCTTTTGCAGTTCCATATACACCCCCGTTTTTGGATTCCACCGGCGATAAGTACGATTTACGTTTGTACGCACCATACCATAAAAGCGGCCCTTTGTCAAATTTCATTCGTAGCGGTCTGATACCCAAGAGCCCTCTCACCGGTCCGCAGGTGAACTTTAGGGCGGGAAGGTTCACAAGGACAACAGCCCCTTCAGGCGGCGCACGTTGATCGTTTCTGTTTGCCGACACTGCCTGCGGCATAAGGCCGCCGGGGTTCAGGCGCTTATTGTTTCTTGTTGCCGATTACGACAATGAGCCGCTGTAAACCGATAAAGAGGAGAAGCAGTACGCCCACGGTAATCTTCGTCCACCAGGAATTGATTCTGCCGTTAAACATGATCAGCGCCTGAATGATGGCGATGGTAAGGGAGCCGAGCAGGGATCCGTATACATAGCCCACGCCGCCGGACAGCAGGGTGCCGCCGATAACCACCGCGGCAATGGCGTCCATCTCCATGCCTTGGCCGTGGAGGCCGTAGCCCGAAAGCATGTAGAGGCTGAACACCACGCCGGATACGGCGGAGCAGAACCCGTTCACCGTGTAGATTGCGATCTTCGTCCTTCGTACCTGGATACCCATGAGCACCGCGGACTGTTCGTTGCCGCCGATGGCATAAATGTTCCGTCCGAATTTGGTGTGCAGGGAAATATAGATGACTGCGATAATCATAACGATGGCTATTATCACGTTCAGAGAAATAAACGGAGTCCCCGGACCGGCGCCGAAACGAAGTTTCCAGATGGCCAGATCGCTCAGGGTTTTTTCGCTGATTGAGATTGACTGAATACTGATGAGGTAACAGGCGCCCCGGGCAAAGAACATTCCCGCCAGGGTGGCGATAAAAGGCGGCACGTTCCAACAGGCGATGATGCAGCCCATAAGAAAGCCGACAATACTGCCGGTAACAACGGCGATAAAAACCGCGGCAAACGGGTTAACGTGGGCAAACTCGGTGAGGGAGGAGATGATCATCGTGGTAAGGGCAACGACGGAACCGACCGAAAGGTCGATGCCGCCGGATAGTATTACCAGGGTCATGCCCAGGGCGGAAATGATCAGGTACGATTTATCAATGAACAGGTTGAGAAAGGTCTGAACGTCGAAAAACCCCCGGTACGAAACGGAGCCGAAGATAAAGGCGATAAAGAACAGCGCCATCGCCGCGGCAACGGAAAGATATTTGGCGGCGAAAACTTCAAGGTTTAGTTTTTTCATGCCAGGCTTCCCCCTGCCGGATTGGCCCTGATGTTCAGGCGCTCGCCCAGGCGTCCGCCAATGCGGGCAAAGAAACCTGCCGCCACGCTGGACTGGAGAAAACAGACCAGTACGACGACGAGGGCCTTGACCACCAGGGATACTTCCGGCGGCACGCCGAAGGAATAAATCGTCGTTGTCAGGGTCTGGATCAGCAGCGCGCCGACAACGCCCCCCGCCAGGCTGAATTTGCCGCCGGCCATGTTGGTACCGCCGATGACTGCGGCAAGAATCGCGTCAAGTTCCATATTGAGGCCGGCGTTGTTCGCATCGGAAGCTTTTATGTTGGAACAGACGATAAGCCCCGCAACGCCGGCGCAGAAGGCGCAGAAAATAAAACAGAACATCTTGACCGCTTTTTCGTTAATGCCGGCGTACCAGCTTGCCGGAGCGTTGCCGCCAACTGCGGCGGTAAACAAGCCCAGGGATGTTTTTTTGGTCAGAAGCAGGGCGATGATGAACACCGCCAGGGCTATATACACCGGGAACGGAAGGCCCAGTACATAACCGTCGTAACTGATAAAGTGAAACGGTTTATAGTAAACGGTGATGATTTGACCATCGGTAATAAGCTGGGCAATGCCCCGGCCGGCTACCATCAGCACCAGGGTGGCGACAATCGGCTGGATCTTGCCGTAGGCCACCAGAAAGCCGTTCCAGGCTCCAAACAGCAGCGCCAGGAACAGGGATGCGGCAATGGCCAGGGCCATAGGGGTCTGGGACACGTAGGTCTGAACGCCGTCAACTATTACAAGCTGGCCGCCAATAAGCCGGGAAACCATGGCTCCGGTAATGGCGATAACCGCCCCCACCGAAAGGTCCGTCCCGCCGGTAGAGGCGATGACCAGGGTCATTCCCAGGGAGAGCAGGATAAGGCTGGACCCCCGTTTCAGAATATCAATGAGCGTGCCGAACAGGTGTCCGTCCATGATGCTGATGTAAAAAAAATTCGGGGTAAAGATAAGGTTGAAGAGGAGCAGCAGGGCCAGTACCACCAGGGCGCTGAAAACCTTGCTTCCCGCCAGAGCGTTAAACCGTTTTTGCGCCATACTATGCCTCCGCGCTCGCTATGGTTTTGAGAATTTTTCCTTCACTCATGTCTTCGCCCGAAATTTCGGCGATTTTTTTCCGGTCCCGCATTACCGCAATGCGGTCCGAACAGCGGATTACCTCCTCCAGTTCCGAAGAGATAAACACCAGCGACATCCCTTCGTCGCAGAGCTTCATCGCCAGATTCATAATTTCGACCTTGGCGTGAACGTCGATGCCCCTGGTGGGCTCGTCCAGGATCAGGAGTTCCGGCTTTGTAACGAGCCAGCGGGCCAGAATCACCTTTTGCTGATTACCCCCCCGAAAGGTTGCCCACCGGCGTTTCCGGCGACGGGGTAACGATGTTGAGCATCTTTATGTACTGGGCGGCGATTTCTTCCTGCTTCTGCCGTGAAATAAATTTTGCAATGCCGTTCTTCGCCTGCATCACCAGGATGATGTTTTCCCGTACCGAAAGCTCGGGGATTATGCCGTATTTTTTGCGATCCTCCGGGCAGAAGGCGATAAATTCCTTAATGGCGTCTCCCGGCCGCTTGAACGCATATTTTCTGTTCTCTATCAAAAGTTCCCCCGAATCCGCCTCGTCAATGCCAAAGAGGAGGCCCGCCGCCTCGGTACGGCCCGAACCCAGGAGTCCCGCCAAGCCCAGGGTTTCGCCCTTGCGGATCACCAGATTAAAGGGGTCCACCATGCGCCGTTTGCCGAGGTTCTTCGCCTCAACCAGAACTTCGCTGCCGGCCTTATCCTTGCGGGTCTTGTTCCGCTTTTCCAGGGACGAAAAATCTTTCCCCACCATGTGGGAAACAAGTTCCAGCCTGGGAAGATCCTTCAGCGCATATTCGCCGATAAGCTTGCCGTTCCGCAGAACCGTTACGCGGTCGCAGAGTTCGTAGACCTGATCGAGAAAGTGGGAAATAAATATAACCGAAAGCCCCTCGTCCCGGAGCTTCCGCACGGTGGAAAAAAGCTGTTCGACCTCGGGCCGGTCAAGGCTCGATGTAGGCTCGTCGAGGATCAGCACCTGGGAGTTCATGTTTACCGCCCGGGCTATGGCTATCATCTGCTTGATTGCCACCGAATAGGAGCCTAAAAGCCGGGTAACGTCAATATTTATATTGAGCCGGCCCAGGGCTTCTTCGGCGCCGGTTCTGATATACTTCCAGTCAATTTTGCCGGCCCTGGTTTTCTGCCGGCCCGCGTAAATGTTCTCCGCCACGGTCAGATTGTCGCAGAGGTTTACTTCCTGATAAACGGAGTTGATCCCAAGCTGACGGGCCTCCAGGGGATTTGCGGGATGAATCTCCACGCCGTTAAGCGCAATAGTTCCCCTGTCCTTTTTGTAAACCCCGGTCAGGATTTTGATAAGCGTCGATTTTCCCGCCCCGTTTTCACCCATCAGGGAATGGATTTCCCCGCGGCGCATGATAAAATCGACATTGTCCAGGGCGTGAACGCCGGGAAACCGGATGTCAATGCCGGACATTTCAAGGATAATATCGTCGTTGGCCATGGTATTTCCTAAAAAACTCACAAAGTGCGGAAGATGAAAGTTTCCGCACCCTGTGAGTACTATACTCTAGTACTGCCTGCTTGGATAGGCGGCTTCGGCGTTGGTCCAGTCAAATTGGCTCTCTTCGGATTCTACCCACCACTTTATGGGCTGCTTGTTGAGAATCTTCACCGCGGTGTCCATAACCTGGGGGCCGAGGAGCGGATTACATTCGATGGTGGCGTTCAGCTCTTTGCGGAGCATGGCGTCAAAGGCGCCCTTCACCGCATCAATCGACACGATAATGATGTCGGCGCCGGGTTTCTTGCCGGCGGCCTTGATGGCGTCGATGGCGCCGATAGCCATATCGTCGTTCTGGGCCAGGAGCACGTCGATGTCGTTAGCCTGGGGGCTCTTCATCCAGGCTTCCATGACCTGCTGGCCTTCGGCCCGGGTAAAGTTGCCGGTCTGCCGGAAGATGGTCTTGTAGTTGGGATACTTGGCGATTTCCTGGTTCCAGCCTTCCGTCCGTCCTACCTGGGCGCCTGAACCGGTGGTGCCTTCAAGAATGGCGACGTTGATATCAACCTTGCCGTCGTCTTTCTTCTTGGTATTGCCGGTGGTCTTCATGTAGTTGACGATCCACTGGGCTGCTTTTATGGCTTCCGCCTGCATGTTGGAACCGATGAAGGCGGTGATGTAATCTTCCTGCCTCTTGCCGGCAGCCAGCGTTACCTGGCGGTCCACACAGATAACGGGGATCCCCGCATCCTTGATTTCCTGCAGGATCGCGTCCCAGCCGGTTTCAACCACCGGGGTAAAGCCGATGATATCAACCTTCTGCCGGATAAACGAGCGGATAGCCTGCATCTGGTTTTCCTGCTTCTGCTGGGCGTCGGAGAAGATTAGCTCGACATTATAGTCCGCCGCGGCGGCCTTTACCGAGTTGGTACAGGCGGTACGCCATTCGGATTCCGCGCCGATCTGGGAATAGCCCATTACGATCTTGCGATCCATGCCCCTGGTTACGCCTCCCCCGGACTGCTGCCCGCCCGTGCCGAAGACAAAGGACGCCGCGATGAGCGCCAGTAAAACGACAAACAATTTTTTCATCTCAATCCTCCTGATAGTAAGTTGGCTTATTGTAACGGCGGATTAAGCGGACCGTACATGAAAATAATTATTGAATTTGGTTGATCTTTTTCTGAAATTGAGACCCCTTCCGGGGAAAATTCCGGGAAAGGGTGATTTTTTTACGAAAAAAGGTTTATTTTCTTTGACCCGGCCGCGGAAGGCGGGACGGGGGTGTCTAAAGAGTTATGCGGGACGCTTAAAGGCAGGCTTTTTGCAGGTCCCGCCGGTTTTGAAAAAGGCCTCCAAAAACCCCTCCCGGCGCCGGCGCCGCCGTTTTGCCCGGTTTTCTTCCTTAAAAAAACAAAAAATGCCCCGTTTCACGGAATTTCTCTTGCAGTAATTTACAAGACTATGGATTTTTTACGGTAAATGGTGTATATGATGATATATCTGTGTTTTCTAATTAGGATGTAGATATGAAAAAAATTCTGTTAGTATCCGTGGTTTTAATATGCGCCGCCGGTCTTTTTGCCCAGGATGTTAAGCTGGGCGGCAGGCTTTTTACCGGTCTCCGGTTTGAGGATGAAAATGACGCCGAGGAATCCACGGTTGGGTTTTATAATGATGAAGATGACGGCTATATTACCCGCCTTGATTTGAATTTTGAATTGGCCAAGGCCGATTACGGCGTTAAGATTGGCCTCCGCAACGACTGGTTCGGCGGTCCTGACGGGGATGTCTTATATGCAGTAAGCAGAAATAGTGATATGTATGGCAACGTCAGTTTCTCCGGGGGAGGCGCGGGCGTTACCAATTTTACGGCCTTAAAAATCTACAATGCCTATGTCTGGGCCGATTTCTTCAGGGACATGCTCAATGTCAAATTCGGCATTATCGACGACGCGGCCTGGGCCACCGAGGGGGACGAGGAATTCCAGGTCAGCAACGGCGCGGGTCTCCGTATCGAGGTTAAGCCCATCCCGGAGCTTAACACGGGGGTCTTTCTTGCCCTTCCCGATTTTATAAACGACGCCTACGCCCGGAGCGAATTTGGGGGCCTTGCCTCGGCAAAGCTCAAGCACGTGCTCCCCGAGGCGGCCTTCGGCGGCAGGTACGAACACGATCTTTTCAATATAGCGGCGGGCTTTAAGCTGGACGGCGGCGGGGACGGCCTGGTTTCCGGGGTCAAGCCCCTTATAGGCCGGGGCAACTGGAATAATACCTATTATCACACCACCGACTTCACGTGGTATCCTTATACCCTGGACGGCCGCGGCCCCCAGGACACCAATAATATGGTTTCTCCGAAGGGGAGGTATCTCTTCCACGAAAAGGTGGAGAACGGCTCCGTATCCGCCTCCGCCGGTATCCAGGCCTACCTCGGTTTCAGCATTAAGACGGTGGAACGCCTCAAGGCTGTCGTGGAGGCCCAGGCCTACAACCTGGGGGACTTTAACAAGGCCGGTTTTGTCTGGATAGACGAAACGGGGGAATACGAGATCTTCTCCAACATGCGGGCGGGGATGGTCCTGACCCAGTGGATCTACGGTAGCCGTATCGCCGCCATTGATGACAGTCAGGATGCAGAGATGGTCTATCCCTATGCCGGTTTTAGGCCCTACTTTGAATACGACCTCACTGAATTATTGACCGTGGGCGGCGAAATCGGCTTTTCCTTCCAGCCCAAGTGGGTTGATTTTGAATTCAGCATAAAGCCGAAGCTTTCCTATAAAGTGGGGGATACCGCCGTTATCGGCGTCTACTACATGTTCGATATGTTCAAGTACGCGCACGAAGGCGAAAACGGCAAGTACAATCTCTTCAATATCTTTCAGATCAACTTTAACTGGGCCTTCTAGGAGTTTGTTGCGTTTTGCGCAAAAACCCCGAAAAATCGCCGGTGAGGCGGTTTTTTACCCTGCAAGCGCAACAGGCTTCTGGGCGGCTGAAACCGCGGTTTCCGGCGCCGGGTCAGTACTTCTTTGCGGCGTACTCGACCCAGCCGCCGGCCTCGACGAGGGCGCGTTCAAAATCCTTCAACGTAAAGGGAACCGTTTTTTCCCGGTCTCCGCTTTTGAAGCTGAAAAGGCCCTTTTCCGTGTCCGCCGAGAGGACCGTCGGGAGGGCGGCGAATTCCCGGAAGAGCCCGTCCAGCGTCTCCGCCGGGATCTCCGCGGCGATCATGCCGCAGTTGTACATATTTTGACGGAAGATCCGGGCAAAGCTTTCGCCGATGACGATGTTGATGCCGTTTGCCTCCAGCGTCCAGGGAGCGTGCTCCCGGGAACTGCCGCAGCCGAAGTTGGCCCTGGTAACGATGGCCCCCTTTCCCGCGGTATCCCGCCGGGGATCAAAGCCGGGAAGTTTAAGATCCTCCAAAAGATAAGGCCCGAGGGCCTCTTTGGCGTTTTCGGTTAAATATCTTGCCGGAATAATCTCATCGGTATTGATATCGTTCCGGTCCAAAAACAGTACGGTTCCTCCAAAGGTTTTCACGGCAGTCTCCTACAGATCCCCGGGACCGGCGATGCAGCCGGCCACAGCGGTGGCGGCGGCGGAGGCGGGGCTCATCAGATGGACCATGCCGCCCTTGCCCATGCGGCCGTAGAAATTACGGTTCGTGGTGGAGGCGCAGACTTCCCCCTCCGCCAGAACTCCGTTGGACATGCCCAGGCAGGCCCCGCAGGTAGGGTTGGTAACGCAGAACCCCGCGGCAAGGAATACGGCGATAAGCCCTTCCTCCAGAGCCTGGGCATATACCCCGGCGGTGGCGGGAGAGAGGATGCCCCGGACGGCGGGGGCGATTGTCCTGCCCCGCAGCACCGCCGCGGCCTCCCGGAGATCCTCAATCCGGCCGTTGGTGCAGGAGCCGATGTAGACCTGATCCACCCGCTTCCCCGCCAGTTCCCGGATGGGCTTTACCTCGTCCGGCTTGTACCCCGTGGTAGCGGAAGGCTCCAGACCGGAACAGTCCATATCGATGATACGGTCATAGACCGCGTCATCGTCGCTCCGCCACCGGGCACAGTCTTCCAGGGCCGCCTCCTTTGACGGCCAGGAAAAGTCTCCCCCGGGACCGGCGAAGGGCCAGAGGTAATCCACGGTAACGCCGTCGGGCATACAGATCCCGCTGGTGCCCCCGGCTTCTACCGCCATATTGCAGATCGTCATCCGGCTCTCCATGCTCATGGCGTCGATCGCCGGCCCCCGGAATTCCACCACCCGGCCGGTGGCGCCGGAAACGCCGAGCCGGGCTATCACCGCCAGGATCACATCCTTGGCGAAAACCCCTTTTTTGAGGCCTCCCGAAAGGTTGATCCTGATGGAAACGGGCTTCCTGAAAGCGCAAACCCCCTTGAGGATTCCCACCTCCAGGTCCGTGGTTCCCACCCCCGCGGCGAAGGCGCCAAAGGCGCCGTGGGTACAGGTATGGCTGTCCCCCATGATGATAGTATGCCCCGGCCGGACAAATCCCTTCTCCGGGAAAATCGCATGGCAGACCCCGTTCCGGCCTATGTCGAAGAAATCTTCAATCCCGTGGCGGCGGGCCCATTCCCGGAGTATCTTTCCCTGTTCCGCGGTTTTTGAATCCTTCGCGGGGCTGACATGATCGATCACCGCCTTGATCCGGGCGGGATCGAAGACCCGGTCCAGGTTTTTCGCCGCCAGATCGCTAATGGCGATGGGGGTGGTAATCTCGTGGCAGAACACCCTGTCCAGCTTCAGCACCCAGACATCCCCAAAAGGCCGGTCCGCCACGTGGGCGTCGAAGATCTTTTCCGCTATTGTTTTTCCCATCCTAAACTCCGTACCCGCCGGTTCCGGTCCAAACTACCACGGACGGGCGGGGCTTGCAAGAGGCTCTCTTGCGAGAGCGGCCTTTTCTTGGCATATAGGCGCAATTCGTATATATACCCGCCCCCAGCGATATAGATGTAATGCGTATATATCGACCCTGCCAGCATATAAGTGCAGTTCGTCTAACCACCCCCATCCCCGGAAATAAAGCGAATGCGTGTTACATCCATCTCCCCCGCAAATATACGCACTTCATATATATCGCCGTCCCCAGCGATATAGGCGCAGTTCGTATATATCGCCACTTCCCGGTATATCTACGCAGTTCGCCTAACTGCCCCCCACCCGGAAGTAAAACGAATGCGTGTTACATCCACCTCCCCCGCAAATATATGCACTTCATATATATCGCCGTCCCCAGCGATATAGGCGCAGTTCGTATATATCCCCCCGGACCAGCCGCCTCCCCTTTTACCTCTCTTCTCACTCTGTTGGCCCGCTTTGTCTCCACTACGGGCCGGAGGCGTTCTGTCCGGGGGCGATGAGTCCCCTTGTCCGGGAACATCCCTCCGGGGTATAATCGGACAAGAAAAAACATGAAGTACTTAGACCTCCCCGTGTACAAACACAAGGACCTCATCCTCGCCGCCCTGGAAACCAGCCAGGTGGTGGTAGTGGAAAGCCCCACCGGATCAGGAAAAACTACCCAGCTGCCGGTGATCCTCTACCATGCGGGATACTCAAAAAACGGCGTCATCGGGGTTACCCAGCCCCGGCGTATCGCCGCGGTTTCGGTGAGCGAGTATATCGCCCGTCAGACGGGGACCGCCATTCCCGGTCTGGTGGGATACAAGATGCGTTTCGAGGATAAAACCGGAGACGGCACCGCCATCAAGATCATGACCGACGGCATACTGCTCCAGGAGATGAAGCTCGATCCCTGGCTTTCCAGGTACGGCTGCATGATAGTGGACGAAGCCCACGAGCGGAGTCTCAACATCGACTTTATCCTGGGTCTCCTTAAACGGGTACTGGAGACCCGGCGGGATTTCAAGGTTATCGTCTCTTCGGCGACCATCAACGCCGGGGTTTTCTCCGAATACTTCGGGGAATGTCCCGTGGTTAAAATTGACGCCATTACCTATCCGGTAACCCTCGTATACGATCCCGCCCCGGCGGACGAAGACGCCCTCATCGACAAGATAAACCTTATCGTGGA
>JAISPH010000181.1 GCA_031275035.1 Treponema sp. | reverse complement strand
ACCCGTAAGGGTACCGAGGGTTCAAATCCCTCTCTCTCCGTTAAGTTCTTTGCGGGCTATGGTTTTACCCTGCGTATTGTGTACCAGTTCTGTCATATTGTGTACTATGCGGTATGGATTATTTTGACGTTTCCGCGAAATGGGTCATTCTGGCGCCTTTTCCGGCGCCGGTCGCGGCGGAAGACCTGGCCCGCCGGATCGCCGCGCTTCGTAAACGGGACGGTCTGGGCGAAGATATCCCCGCCGTCCTGGATGCCGCCGGTCCCGCGCCGGGTGATTCTACGCCCATCATAGTGCTGAACCCGGAGAATTCGAGCGATGAACGGGGGGGCTACACCTGGCGGGCTGGCCGGGACCGGGTGGAGATATACGGCGATTCCCGGCGGGGACTCTGCAATGGCGTCTACAGTTTTCTTGAGGCCCTGGGTTTCCGCTGGCCCGGCCCCGGGCAGGAACTGCCGCCTCCCGGCCCGGCGGAAGCCGGTCGTGCCGGCGGCATAGCCGGGGGCATCGGCAGTACAACCGGGCTCCGCGCCGGAGCGGGAATCTACCCCCTTAAAGTTCCGGGAGTTTATGTCCGATCCAATCCTTCCCCGGAAAACCGGCGCCGTCTGGTTATCCCTCCCGGTGTGCCCCACAGGGAACTCCCCGCCCTGTGCCAGTGGGCTGCCCGGAACCGTGTAGATGTTCTGCTGTTTTCACTGCGGGATAAAAGGCTTGGGAAGGCCCCCGGAATCAGGGCCGCGGCGGAAGCGGGAAAAAACTGGAATCTTATCGTTGAACGGGGGGGCTGGGACCTGGGTTTCCTGGTACCCCGGCGTTATTTCTTTTTTAAGCGGGATATTTTCCGCATGGAAGAGGGAAAAAGAAAGGCGGATCACCATTTCTGCCCCACCAGTCCCGATGCCATCAAACTTGTGCAACAGCGCGTGAGGGGCCTGCTTGATCAACAGGAGCTTTGGCGCGGGGTAGGGCAGGGTAAATCCCGTGACGCCCGTGACACGGAGCCGGAAGCCCGGCGAATCTACCACCTCTGGCCGGACCGGGGGGCGGAACACCTGTGGTGCGCCTGTCCCGCCTGCCGGGCCTTTAGTATCCGGGAACAGAACCGCCTGGCGGTAAACGCCGCGGCGGTGGTTATCGCGGAAAAGGATCCCCGCGCGTTTATTTCCTGCCGGGAGGAAGAAGAAAACCCCGCGGAACAGCTCCCCGGGGGCAGTGAAATTACGTTAAAGCCCAACGTGTTCATCCTGAAAACAGGAAGCCCCCCGGACGGCGGGGAGCCGGAAGGGGCGCCCGCTCTGTATATTTACGAACATGGAGCCGTCAGGGAATTGTGAGGCCGGAACGCCCGGTCCCCGGAACAGCCGCAGCTATTCTACTTTGAACCTCGACACTCCATGAACCAGCACATCGATGCTTGATTTATTCTGCCCGCTGATGGTGTTTACCCGGTCCACCGCCACGTTGATTTCATCGGCCCCGACGGACATCTCGTTCATCCCGTTGCTTATCTCCTGGGTTACCCTTTCCAGGTTTTTGCTCTCCTCGATGATCTGCTGGCTCCCCTCAAGCATCTCCTTGGAACTGTTTTTAACCGTCTGGGTTACATCGTTTAACTGCCCAATGGCGTCCAGTATCTGTTTGCTCCCCTCGTTCTGCTCCTCCATAGCGTTCCTGATGTGTTCTTCCTGATCCGAAACTTTCTTGACGCCCCGCTCTATAGCTTCGAATTTGTTAAGAACACTTTCGGTCGACTTGGTGATCTTGTCGATAGAATCTTTGATCTTTTTTAGAACCGTTGAAATGGTCTTGGACTGTTCCCCGGAATTTTCGGCCAGTTTGCGGATCTCGTCGGCAACTACCGCGAATCCCTTTCCCGCTTCTCCGGCGTGGGCCGCCTCAATGGCGGCGTTCATGGACAGAAGGTTTGTCTGGCTGGCAATATTCTGCATTACCGCGTTGATTTCCAAAAGTCCTTCGGATTCCCTGGCAATCTCCTGGATATCCTCCGCCACACCATGCAGGCCCGTGCGGCCTACTTCAGAGGATTCGATCAACTCCTTTACGTTGCCGGCATTATTGGACAGGGTTTGGGAAACGGACTGAATGTTGGCAAGCATTTCTTCAATGGCGGCGGAAGACTGCGCCACGCTGGAACTTTGCTGATCTACCTGGCTGCTGAGTCTGTTGATGTTGAGGGTGATCTGTTCCATGGTCGCGTTGGTTTCCGTTACCGACGCGGACTGGTTAATCACCCGGCCCTTGATGCTCTGAATATTGGCGGTAATCTCGTTGATGGCGGAAGCTGTTTGGGTCATGTTGCTGGAAAGCTCATTCCCAATATCAAAAAGCGATACGCTTTGATTCTTGATGGTAGTTATCAGGGTCCGTATCTTTTCCAGAGTCGCGTTGAAGTACCGGGCAAGGTCGCCAATCTCGTCTTTGGAACTGGTGGCAACGGTTTTTGTCAGGTCTCCCTCACCCTCGGATATATCTTTAAGGGTCACAGCCACATTGATGATAGGCTTGGTAATGCTTCCCGAAACAAAGAAAACAATGACCGCCGCGATAATTGTGGCGCTTATTCCAAGGATAATGGTAAAAACGGTCAGGGCATTGACGTCTTCAAGGATGATATTCTTTTCCGTTCCCAGCATCAGAGACCAATGGATGCCGGCCTCGCCGATGGTAAAGGGGTACAGGATAAGCTCCAGGTCTTTCCCGAGGATTTCCGAATATACCGAGAACCTCTGCTTTTTACCCGACAGCACCACATTGCTGGCCATATTAATATCCTCGCTGTACAGGGTTTTTTGGGCATCCAAAAGGGATTTACCGATATGATCGAGCGAATAACTGGCAATAATCGTGCTGTCGTTTGTATAAACCGTCATGGCGGTTATATCCCTCATGTCTTTGTCGTTAACGATGTTGTCTACCACTGGTTGGGTATGGCTTATATCAATATTCACCCCCACTCGTCCCACTACCTCGTTATTTGTGCGCCGAATAACCGGCACGGTGATTCGTATCGTAAAAGTACTTTTACCCCCTACAATCTGGGGTACCGGATCGTACACTATCTCTTTCCGCGCGTCTGGCCCGGTGATAGTCTCCATGATCGCCGGTATGTTGTTGTAGGTGAGATGCTCAATATTCCCGGACCTCCGGGTATACCAGTTGGCCCATTGGCCGGTTTCGGTACTGCCGGGCATTCCCGCAAAGGTGGCATCCATGCCGGGATCGATGGTATTTGGCCTAAAGACCACAAAAATGGCGATAAGCTGATCTTCTGACATCAGTATCGATTCCATAATTTGATCAAAACGGTTACGCTGTCTGCCCACATCAGCCTTGTCAAAATCGGACAGGGTATCGGCCAGAGCATAGGCGGTATGCAGATATCCCTCATAGCTCATTTGGATAACCCTGCTCTGCTCCGCGGCAAGCCGTTCCTGGCTTATATGCGCGGCATTCATCTGCAGGGAAGATGCCCGGTTCAGCAAAATAATTGATATAGCCGCTACAATGACGACTAAGATGGAAATGACAATAATAGATAAACGATATTTCAGTTTCATGGTTCTTCCCCGTGTACATAGAATGGACAACCCCTAGAGCGAAATATTCGCGGGGGCCTTTGAGCCGAATATTTGGTTATTGGAACGCGCGAGTGTAAACCCGGGAGCCCGCTCGCCGGTTCGCGGGGGAGCATTGGGGCGAGGCAGTTCATTGGAACGCAAAAACATGACAATGCGCCAAATTCCATTACTACTCCAAATTCTATTCGGTTACAAAGATAGGATCGGCTGTTGCCGCCTGTCAACGACACGGATATTTATTAACGGGTTTATATAAAGTAATAATGGTATTATTTATGAGTTTTTGTGATAAATTTATGATTTTTGGCGCGCGGCGGCGATGAAAGCGCCTTTAAGAAATCACAAAGGCCAAAGGGCCGGGCAAAGAACGCGCGATCAAACAGGGCCGGAAAATCCGTCCCCCCGCGCGGTCTTACGCACCGGCCTTTGGTCTTCACGGTTCATGCCTTTGTTCGTGTCCCGATGGACACGCCTCCGCAGCAAGCGCGGAACACCTGCCGCCTCCGGGACGGCAGGCCGCGATCCTAAAACTCTATTGGCGCCGCCCCCGGGTTGTCAATGTATTTGTAGCGGTCCTCGTAAGGATGCGACAAGGATCGTACAAAATACTCCTCGACCATTGCGGGGTCTGTTACAATATCCAGGCCGGAAACATTGTCCTCCGCCATTTTCGGCACAAGCGTGAACAGGTTATATGCCTTCTCCGGCTTTCCTGTGTCCGTGATTACATGAACCCGATAGAGGAACCGTAAGGCGCCGACGCCCTTTTTCAGTATCTCCCTGTCCTCTTTTATTTTCGCTATCCGCTCCGCTATGGAAAGGCGCCTGATTACAAGCTGCTCCCTGATCGATTTGGGCGGCTCTACCGGCTTAAAGAAAGTCCTGGCGTATCCGGTGGGCATAATTTCCCCGGTATTTATTATTTTGACCTCGTAGGGCTCCACCATGACGTACTCATGGATTCCCGTCTCGTCAAAGAAATTCTCCGTCCTTCCGGTGCACACATCAAAACCGAAGATCCTGGCGTAGACCGCCTGGTCCCTGATCGACCATATCCCCAGGGCCCCCTCGATCCTCTTTGTGGGGTCGTCTTTGTATTCCGGTCTGGACTGGCGGTGAAGAAACAGCCCGTTGGGGAAAAAATAGAAAACGCCCTCGTGAAGAAAGGTCCACTCCCCAAGGATCTCCGATTCCTCGTCGCTCAGTTTGTACTGATCCCGGTATTGGCCGAATTCGTCCCAGAAGTAGATGCCCGCCGGGTTCATTATATCCCAGGCAAACTCTCGCAGTTCCTCACGGGTAAAAACCTTCGTGGTCCTGGCGCAGGAAACCAGGAGCAAAACCAGTGCCGGCAAAGCCCATACTTTTTTCATTAACATTTAGTGTACCCCCAGTTGGTAATGGTCAACCTGATACCGCCTCCACCGTTAACTGTGCTGTCACCCGCGCATAGCCCGTAGTGGAATCTATCCATTCCAGGCAGCGCGGGTTGGAACAACACATTTTAAGACATGTAGTTTCTCATCGCACCGAGTATTGTAATAGTCTTTGCCATGCGGTA
>JAISPH010000152.1 GCA_031275035.1 Treponema sp. | reverse complement strand
TCTAAGGTTGCTTTCCCAAAAACTGAAGTTTTGGGAAAGCCTCATTGTATTATTATTTCAGGTGCCTGTTGAGAAAATCCAGCATCATCTGTTTAACCTGGGGCTGTACAAAGTGAGCTTCGGCATGTTCCACGCCTTCAAAAATAATCAGATCCGCATCTACCCCCGCCTTTTGGAGCGCATCGTACAGCGCCTCACTTTCGGAAACCGGCACCTGAGTGTCGGCGGTGCCATGCAGGATCATATAGGGGGGCGCTTCTTTATGCACAAAATCCAGTATATTGGGATAGTCCTTCAAGCCCTGGGGCAAAATGGGGAGCATAAAATCCTCGAATTTAATACCCCCAAGATTCACCGGAGGATACCATGGAATCGCTGCCTGGACTTCACTTGACTGCTCCAGATTACCACCCGTGTCAAACTCCCGCGTTTTTCCGGTAACACCGGTAATGGCGCTTAAGTAGCCTCCGGCGGACTCCCCCATCACGGCAAACCGCGCGGGATCCAGGCCGAATTCAGCCGCATGAGCCCGCAGAAACCGTATGGCTTCTTTTATATCTATTAATTGCTCCGGGAATCGGGAACGGGTTCGGGTGGTATAATCTACACTGGCCACTACGTATCCCCGCTTTGCAAACCATGACAATTCCGGAACCCACGCGTTCCGGTCCATTTCGGTAAAGCCGCCGCCGCATATAAATACAATGACCGGCCATATTACTCGTTTATCATAATCAAAATAAGTACGGGGCTTCAAAAGGCTTAAGCGCAGCTGCCTGAAAGTTATATCGCAAAAATCCGGGCGCTGGGCATACACTATGCCGTCAGCCATGGCTATCAGTAGATCTTCCGCCTCTATTTGTATATTCTTTTTCACGGTTTATCTCTCCTGCCTTTTTAGGAAATTACAATGAGGCTTTCCCAAAACTTCAGTTTTTGGAAATGCTCCAATATCAGATCGTTTTCTAAAACCGATTGTTATTATACCATGGTTTCCCGGTCTGTCAACAAAAATTTTGAATTTTTTTCTAAAATTCAAACCGCCAGGGACTAAGGGGCAGCATTGACATTGAACTCCGCTGCAATCTATAATCTGGTACCGTGAAAAAAACAAAACCATTGAATCTGGACATTCAAAAAATCAACCGGACCAATGTGTACCAGCTGCTCAGGCAGGGGCAGGGCCTTACGAAACAGAATATTGTCCATCAGCTTGGCCTGTCCCTCCCGACGGTTGTCAATAATATTACCACCCTTCAGGGCGAGGGGCTTATAAAAGAGGAAGGGATCGTAGGCCATACCGGGGGCAGGCGCGCCAAAACCTGGACCATGGCCAAAGACGCCCGCATCGCCGTCGGCCTGGATATTACCAGGGATTATGTAATCGCCGTGGCGGTGGATCTGGCCGGCGAAATAATCTACCGGACGCAAAGGTGGTGTAAATTCACGCTGAGCGACGCCTACTATAAAAAGCTGGGCGCCGTGGTGGAAAATGTCGTCAAAAATGTCAATCCCGACGAGAGCCGTATCCTCGGGGCGGGTATTGGGGTGCCCGGGCTGGTAACGGAAGACAGGGAAAGGGTCTTTTACGGGGAGATCCTCAAATTCACCGGGGCAACCCGTACCGCGTTTTCTAAGTACATTCCGTATAAAACAGCGCTCCTTAACGATGCCAGCGCCGCGGGTTTCGGCGAATTCTGGATCCACGGAAAGTCGGGCAGCGCTTTTTATATCAGTTTAAGCAACAACATCGGCGGCGCGGTGATGATAGAAAACCGGATACTGAACGGCCGCCATTACCACACCGGCGAAATCGGGCACCTGACGCTCCACCCCGGCGGCAAGCAATGTTACTGCGGTCAGCGGGGCTGTGTTGACGCCTATCTCGCGGCGACGGTTTTATCGGATTCAACGGGCGGCGATCTGTCCGCCTTTTTCAAGCTCCTTGGAGAAAACAATAAAAACGCCGCCGCCCTGTGGAACGCCTATCTTGACGATCTGGCCATGACGGTTAATAATGTTCAGCAGCTGTTTGACTGTACGGTCATTTTAGGCGGTTATATCGCTGAGTATATAGAAAAATATATGCCGGAATTGAAAAAGCGGGCCGCCGCCCTCAATTCTTTTGAACACGACGCGGATTATCTTGATATATGCCGCTATAAAATATGGTCAATTGCCGCCGGCGCGGCCCTTACCTTCAGCTCGGAATTTATCGACTCGATATGAGTTTGAATATGCCCTTTTCGGCGCCGCAGATCGGGCACCTCCATGAGTTGGGCAGATCCTCAAAGGGGCCGGCGGATCCATCGTACTGATAGCCGCAGATCGGGCAGGTCCAGAGGCTGTCCAGGGGCTTTTCAAAGATGGGGGCGTTTACCGGGGCCTTTCCCTTGACCACCCGGTGATAGTAGGCGTAGGTCATGGGGTTTCCCACCGCGGATTCCGCGCCGGTCAGGCTGCCGATAAAGAGGGTATGGGTTTCAAGGTCCGTAAAGGATTCCAGGGTACATTCCAGCCAGCCGCAGGTGTGGAGCTTTAATACGGGATACCCCTGCCCCGTAAGGCCGTAGGGGACGGAGGCAAATTTATCCGTATCCCGGCCGGAGCGGAAACCGAAAGTTCCGATGAGCGCCCCGGACGCTTCTTCGGAGAGGATCGATACGGAAAAGCCCTTCGATTGTTTGATGCACTGGTTGGTGAAATTCCGGTGGTTGACGCAGGCCATGATGAGCGCGGGTTCCGACGTAACCTGGATAACCGAATTCACCGTACAGCCCGTGGGCCGGCCTCCGTCTTTCGTCCCCAGGACGAACATGCCGTAGCTCAGGTTCCGTAATGCCATAGTATCCATAAAATGCCTCCTTGCGGGATGACCCGCGTCGCCCGGCGTCTGCCGGACTTATCTGCCGGCGAATTTTTCCCGGTATTCGGGGATTTCGATCATGGGGGGGCGTTCAATCCCCGAAATATGGGTTTTTTGGACTTTGTGAATGTTGTTTTCCATGATAAGGGCGATATGCTCCCGCTGAAACTCCCGGAGCATCCGGGCGGTCCCGTATTTTTCCACCCGGGCCAAAAAGGTATTGAGGATGCCGAAGGCCATTTTCCCCAGGGCGGCGGTGGGCTGGTTGCGGTGGATCCGCATATCCAAATCGACCTGGGCCAGGGCCTCTATCCCGTCCAGGTGAAAAATATCGATAAGGTGCCCCAGCTCGACCCCGTAACCTACGGAAAAGGAAAGCTGTTCCAGGAGTTTCCGGCGGCCTGAATATTCCCCGGAGAGGGGCTGAATCAGCCGGGCCAGGTCCGGATAAAAGAGGGAAAAGATGGGCCGTACCAGGATCTCCGTAACCCGGCCGCCCCCGGAGGAGGTTATTCCCCCTGAGGACCGGAGGGGCCGTTCATAGAAGGCCTTGACATAGCCGATTTTATCATCCTCCAAAAGGGGGCCCACCAGGCCGTACACAAATTTGGGGGCAATGTTGGAAATATCCGCGTCAACCCAGACAATAATATCCCCCTCAAGAACGTAGAGGCTCTTCCAAAGATTTTCCCCCTTGCCCTGGTACGTGCCGTATTTGGGCAGTATGGTTTTAGAGGTAAACACCCGGGCGCCGAACCGTTCCGCCACCTTCCGGGTATTATCCCTGGAGGAGGAGTCGATCACCACAATTTCATCGATCAGGGGGTAGCGGTCCATGAGTTCGGTACGGATCACCAAAATTTCCTTTCCGATGGTGGATTCCTCGTTCAGGGTCGGAAAGGCGAGGGATATCCTGAGCCCTTTCTTTTCCTTTAAATTAACCAAGCGGCTTATGTCCTGAAACCGGGAATGGTGCCAGGTTTTCCGCAAAAGGGCGTTGGTATGGGAATTCACCTTTTTTCCTTTGGTATCCGGGTTATTATTTTTTCAAGCAATAAGCGCCCCTTTTCTATGGAGCCAATCTCGATATGATCTTTAAGAAGCCCTTCCTGGCCGTTCACCATTCCCAGGGATAAGGCGGGAATACCCTGGTTGGAGAGGAACGCCGAGGGGTCGGAGCTGGTTTCTTCGTTCATTTTGATCCGCAGTTCCCTCATAATCTCCCGGACCTCCAGGAAAAGCTCCGCGTTGATCGCGGGATCCCCCACGGGAATAAAGGAGGTAACATTTACGGCGATTTTGAGGAGTTTTCCGTCCCCGGCGCTCTCCGCGGTGGTCTTGACCTGGTTCATGGTGTTATCCAGCAGGGAAGCGTCGGAGGACTCCAGCTCAATCTCCAGGAGCCCCTCCGACGGGGTACGGCCGAATCCGGTGCCGGCCTCAAGGCGGCGCGTGTATAAATGGACGGCATTATTGGTCGCTCCGGTAATCCGGGAGAGTTTCTGGGCGGTTGACAACAGGGCGTCCACCACCACATTCGCCTCATTGCAGAGCCCGGCGTTGTCGGGTTCCTTTTTGGTATCCATGGAAAAGGAAATGTTGATCTGGTAGGTTCCGTGGGTATGGGTCCGTACCGACCCGAGGGTAAAACCCCGGACCCCGATGGCGGCGCAGGGGCGGTTTATGGGGATTTCGGTAACGGAATAAAAAACATCCGTCTCAGGATCATCAAAGGACCGGGCCGCGAAGAGGAGGAGCAGATCCCGGCGGCAGATGTTCCGGCCGCCGGCCACCGTTTCCGCCACGGACAGCAGCGCCGCGACGCCCAGAACGTCCCCCAACCCCGCCCCGGCGGCCTGGACCGCGTCCAGCCGGGAGAGGCTCTCCAGGGGGTGCCAGCGGCTTGAGCCGAGATCGGTGAACAGGAGCAGGGGCGGTTCATCCACGAGCTCCGCCGAATGGATCCGCACCAGGATATTGCCGTTTTCATCGACCCGGGGAACGAGTCCCAGGGTGTTGAGCCGTTCCAGCACAAAAGCGGCCCGCTGTTCCTCCCGCCGGGTCGGGGAAGGGATCTCCGCCAGCCGCAGGGCATCCGCCAGGAGCCTGTCCGCCAGGGGAGAAATCGGCTTTTTGGGCCGGTGAAACAACTTGGCGGCCTTGCCTATCAGGACGCGAATACTCCGCCCTATTGTTTTGGGCATCCGGGTAAAAATATTCACTTGTTTCTGTCCCCCGCAAGAATTTTACTATATTTCCGGCGTTTTGTCCAATAAACTCTAAAAATTTGAGCCTGTTCCAAAACCCGGTTGGTTTTAGAACAGGCTTTGGGAGAAAATTGCTAATTTCTTATAAGGTAAGCATTTACGGCTTATGCAATTTTCTCCAAGGGTAAGAAGCTGTTCCA
>JAISPH010000123.1 GCA_031275035.1 Treponema sp. | reverse complement strand
CCCCCCCCCCCCCCCCCCCCCCCCCCCCCCCCCCCCCCCCCCCCCCAAAATAAGACTGTATGTTTCATTGGTTTGTCAAGAAAAATCTGCATATAATACTCCTTTTTATTCGGGCTATGGATCAGTGTACCACGGGGAGAAGGATTGGTCAACGGGAATTAAAAGAGGGGGCAGGTCTTTACTTCCAGGCGGGCGGCGGGTCTAGGGGGCGGCAGGATATAGACGAAGTGCGCTTATATCGCTGGGACGGCGATATATACGCAATGCGTTTATAAGCGGGCGGGCGGATGTAACACGCAATGCGCTTTACTTCCGGGCTTGGAAACAGATAGACGGCCCGGGCGGGTTGTCTGAAAACGGACACTTGACCGAAGCCCCGAAGGGGCAAGCGTGGCCGCCTTTCGGATATCCGCCCGGGCTATTTTTCTTCCTCCATGCCGGATTATGGTGCGGGTCTTCCGGCCGGCGCCGGCTACATTCTGAATTCGCTGCCCAGGTACACCTTTCGCACCATTTCATCCGCCAGAATGACATCCCTGCCGCCCCTGGCCACAATAGTTCCTTCGTTGATGATAAAGGCTTCGGTGGTTATTTCCAGGGTATCCCGGACATTGTGATCCGTTATGAGGATGCCGATGCCCTGTTCCGCCAGGCGGCGGACTATCTGCTTGATCTCGTAAACCGCTATTGGATCTATCCCCGCAAAGGGTTCGTCCAGGAGCAGAAATTTCGGCTCCGTGGCAAGGGACCGGGCGATTTCGGTCCGCCGCCGCTCGCCCCCGGAGAGGGTATAACCGTACTGGCTCCGGATCCGGCCAATGCCGAACTCTTCCAGAAGGTTTTCCAGCCGTTTCTTTTTTGCGGCGGCGCCGATGTCTTTGCGGCTTTCCAGGATGGCCCAGATATTCTGCTCTACCGTCAGTTTGCGGAAAACGGAAGCCTCCTGGGGAAGATAGGCGATGCCCTCGCGGGCCCTGAGGTACATGGATCGCCTGGTAATGTCAACGCCGTTAAGGGTAACGGCGCCTGCGGTGGGTTTGTGGAAGCCCACAATCATATAGAAGATGGTGGTTTTTCCCGCCCCATTGGGACCAAGGAGCCCCGCCACCTCCCCGTTGCGCATGGAAAGATTGACCCCCCGGACCACCTCTTTGCGGCCAAAACGTTTATGAAGCTCCGTAACTTCCAGTATGTCCGTCTCTTTGCCGTCCCTTTCCTCCATGGGCTATTCCTTTATGGAGCCGGAGACGGCGCCTTCCATGGTTACATCTTCGGTATCCAGATCCACCCGGATCCGGTCGGCCCGGAATTCGTCGTCCTTTTTGAATACCACCGGATAGCCCGAAAGGTCCAGCAGTTTTTCCGCCCGCCGGTAAACGGCATATTCCGAGCGGCAGATCATGTCGTTCTTAAAAAGCCGCACCGAGATCTGGAATACCGTAATCTCCGCCTTGTCGTCGTATTCTATGAAGCGGCCCTTGGCGACAATTTCGTTCCGCCGATCCTCCAGGGTGGAGCTGCCCTCCAGCCGGGCTATTTTTAAGCTGCGGTCATAGCGGAGCCGGTCCGCCCAAAAGATGATTTCCTTTTCTTCTTCCATGCCCCAGACGCCGCCGGAACAGTCGATAAACTGGTTGTCGTCCCCCCGGATCTCGATTCGTTCCGCTCTGAGGAGTATGGCGCCGGAGCGTACCTCGGCGTTTCCCTGGAGGACGGTGATCTCCCGCCCCGAGGCCCGGCTGCCGGACATGCGGTCCGCCCGGAAGGTAAAGGTTTCCGCCGCGGCGGCGGCGGCCAAAAGCCAAAGCCCCGCCAGGATAAGGCCGGCCCGGGTTTTCACCGGTCCGCCTCCTCCGGGGCCGCCATGCTGGGGTTTGGCTCCGTTTCTTCCGGGCCGGTCTCCGCTTCGTCTTCGTCGTCCTCGTGGATATAGACTCCCTCCACGGGCAGGGAAAAGCTCCAGGTCCGGCTGCGGGCGTCCGCGGAAAAGCCGCTCCCCGAAAAGCCGGTGCCGCCGGAACGGGTTATCTGTACGGCGTTTTTTTCGCTGCCCGAGAGGATCCGTTCCTCATCCCGCCAGAAGAGCGAGGGGGTTTCGATGGTGATGTCTTCGGACTCTATGGCGATGTTTATCCCCCCTTCCAGCTGGATATTGCCCGAATTAAGGTCCACCGAGGCGGACCCGCCGCTGCCGGCGGCGTTTATCCTGCCCCCGGGATTGTACTGTTCAAAGGAAAAATCGTTCAGCGTCATGGTTTGGCGCTGTTCATACCGTTCCGCCAGTTCGGCCTTAAAGCGCACCTGGGGGATTCCATCCCTGACGCGGGTGTACTCCACATCCTGCATGGTAATATCCGGCTGGACGTTCCCCGGGGGGAGGTCCCCGTAATCAAAGGAACAGGCGCTTACAAAGAAAAAAACGCCCGCCGCAAAGGCTGCGGCCAGGGTTCTGTGGCTGGGGACGTTTTTTTTTCCGCAAAGATCCTTTTTCATAACCTTATAAGCGCCAGGTCCGTCTAATCCGCGGACTGCCTTTTGTCCCGGACTGCGGCGATAAAGTCCCTGAAGAGGGGAGCCGCCGCCGTTGGTTTTGATTTGAACTCGGGATGAAACTGTACCCCGAGCCCCCAGGGATGATCCGGCCATTCCACACATTCCACCAGGCTGCCGTCGGGGGTAAAGGCGGTCAGGCGGAGCCCCGATGCGGTCATTTCCCCGCGGTATTTATTGGAAAATTCGTAGCGGTGCCGGTGGCGTTCAGAGATGCATTTCTTCCCGTAGGCCGCGAAAATCCGGGTCCCCGGCTCCGTCACGGAATCGCTCCCCCCCAGCCGCATGGTTCCGCCGTAATCCTTTATATTGACCTGGGTTTCCAGGAGGCTTATCACAGGATGTTTCGTCTCCTGATCGAACTCGGTGGAGTCCGCATCTTCCCAGCCCAGGACATTCCGGCCCCAGTCGATAACCATGATCTGCATACCCAGGCATATCCCGAAGTAGGGCACCTTGTTTGTCCGGGCCCAGGCGGCGGCCTTGATCATGCCGTTAATGCCCCGCTGGCCGAAGCCGCCGGGTACCAGAATGCCGTCTACGCCGTGGGCTTCCGCGGTTCCGCTCTTCAGCACGGCGCCGGCATGTTCCGTCTTTTCAAGCCGGCTGGAATCAATTTTGACCAATTCTACCCCCACGGCGCAGGCCAGGCCCGCATGAAACAGGGCTTCGTAGACCGACTTATAGGAATCGTGGAGGTCCATGTATTTGCCCACGATGCCGATGCGGACCTTTCCCTTCCGGGACTGAAAGGATTCCATCATGGAGTACCAGGGTTTTAGATTGGCGTGCCTGCTCTCCACTCCCAGCTTTTTCAGCACGACCTGATCCAGCTTTTGGTCGAAAAACACCAGGGGAATTTCGTAAATAGTGGTATCCACATCGTAGGAGGTAAAAACGGCGCCGTTTTCCATGTTGGTAAAAAGGGCGATCTTCCGGCGGGTCGCTTCGTCCAGCATTACCGGCGCCCGGCAGATAAGCACATCCGGCTGAATCCCCTGTTCCTGCATGGCCTTGACCGAATGCTGGGTAGGCTTGGTTTTAAGCTCCCCGCCGGCTACTTCGGGGATCAGGGTCAGGTGTACCGACAGGGCGTTGGTTTTACCCAGTTCATGAATAAGCTGCCGGGCGGCTTCCAAAAAAGGGATAGATTCGATGTCCCCCACGGTCCCCCCGATTTCAATAATAACCACGTCGGTATCGGCGTCTTCCCCGGCTGCGGCCAGGATGCGGGCCTTTATTTCATCGGTAATATGGGGGATTACCTGGACGCAGCGGCCCAGGTAACGGCCTTCCCGTTCCTTGCGGATTACCGAATCGTAGACCTGGCCGGTGGTTATTGAATTGGCCCGGCCAAGGTGCCCCGAGGTAAAACGGGCGTAATTCCCCAGATCCAGGTCCGTTTCCGCCCCGTCATCGGTTACATAAACCTCCCCATGCTGATAGGGACTCATGGTCCCCGCATCTACATTGATATAAGGGTCGCATTTTACCATCCGGACATTAAGACCCCGCCCCTCCAGCAAGGCGCCCAGGGAAGAGGCCGCAACCCCCTTTCCCAGGCTTGAACAGACGCCTCCGGTGACAAAAATATACTTATTCATGTGAAAACATTATCCAGAGTTGACAGTTCCTTGTCCACTCCTTAGTATAGAAGATATGGCTGATAATGTTTTTTTCAGCGATGCTGATTTTGACGCATATCGTAACCTTATCTACAATGAAAGCGGTATTCATTTTACCACTACCAACCGGTCAATTCTGGAAAGTCGTCTAAAGGAAAGACTGCGGGAAAAAAATCTTCTCTCCGTAAAAGTATATTTTGACATCATTTCCAAGGATAAGGAGGAGCTTAAAAGTTTCCTCGATTCCATTACCACCAATTTGACCCGTTTTTTCCGTAATCAGGCCCATTTTGACGCTCTTGAGCATTTTGTGGTGCCCGAACTCCTTAAAATCAAGAAAGATTCCGGTAATCGTACCTTAAAAGTATGGAGCGCCGGCTGTTCCACCGGCGAGGAGCCCTACACTATCGCCATGCTTTTAAGCGAGATTCTGCCCGTTCCCTGGAAATTCGAAGTGGT
The DNA here is from genome assembly GCA_031275035.1 of Treponema sp. Next base: position 16,505 of record JAISPH010000123.1, on the reverse strand, counting down.
GGCCAGCGATCTCAGCCTTAAATGCCTTATGACGGGGAAGGAAGGTTTCTACGCCGACAACCGTATTACAGGAGTCCCCGAGGCCTATTTAAAAAAATACTTTGACAAAGTGGAGGGAGGTTACAAGATTCACGGCGATCTGATGTCGAAGATTCGCTTTGACTATCATAATTTAAAAAATGATTCGGGGCTCAGGAATCTGGATATTGTTTTTTGCCGTAATGTAATTATCTATTTTGATGAAGCTGCTCAAACCGGGGTTATAAACCGTTTCTGGGATTCCATGGCGTCCAAATCCTTCCTGTTTATCGGCCATTCGGAGTCGCTCTTTGGAATGGACACCAAGTTTGAGTTCGTAAAGACCCAGTGGGCAACCTTGTATAGAAAATTTATATAACAGGAAAAGATAGAGGTAAATCTTCAGACCGGTGAAGGTGAATCCGGTCAAAGGAGCTGGTTCATGGCCGATGAAATTTCGGTATTGATTGTTGATGATTCGGCGCTTATGCGTAACCTTATCTCAAAAATGATTGAATCCACCCCGGGGCTGGTAGTTGCTGAAAAGGCGATGAACGGTATTTTTGCTCTGCAGAAGATTCCCCGGGTTAATCCGGATGTAATTGTGCTGGATTTGGAGATGCCCGAGATGAACGGCATTGAATTCCTCAAGGAACGGAAAAAGCAGGGTATCAAGATACCGGTGGTTATCCTTTCTTCTATTGCCCGGCGGGGCGCGGAGATAACCATGGAGGCCCTTGCCCTGGGGGCCAGCGACTTTATTCAGAAGCCCTCGGGTTCGGTGTCCGAGGATATCCATACCGTAAAGGATACGCTGGTGGGGATGCTTCTGGGGTACGGCGGCCAGTACCGGCGGCTCCAGGGGAAGAAGGTGCTGGCCCCCGGAGAATACCCCAAGAAGCCGGAAGTTCCCGAAGCGGCAGTTACGGATATCCACAAGATATTCCCCGTTGCCGCCGCGCCCGCCAAACCGCCGGTTCCGATCAGAAAACCCGGCAATATTGAAGTTATCGCCATCGGCATATCCACCGGCGGCCCCGATGCCCTGCGGGTGGTATTTTCCAAGCTGGATGCGGATCTCAAGCAGCCCATTCTGGTGGTTCAGCATATGCCTGCGGGTTTTACCATGGAATTTGCCCGGAGCCTGGACCGTCTCTGCCCCTTGGACGTAAAGGAAGCGGAAGAAGGGGATGCGGTACAGCAGGGCCGGGTGCTTATCACTCCGGGAAACAAGCACATGGAAGTCGAAAGAAAGGGGTCCGGAACCGTTGTTCATCTTTCCGAGTCCCCCCCGGTAAACGGGCACCGACCATCGGCGGACGTGCTCTTTGCCTCGGTGGCTCTGGCCTATCAGAACCGGGCCCTGGGGGTCATTATGACCGGTATGGGCCGGGACGGCGCCCAGCAGCTGGGGACCATCTACAAGGAGGGGGGCATAACCCTGGGCCAGGACGAGGCCAGCGCGGTGGTGTACGGTATGCCCCGGGTAGCCTATGAACTGGGTCATGTGATGGAGCAGGTTTCCCTGGAAAAAATGGCGGAACGGATCTGCGCGGCGGCGAAAGCCCAGAGATAGCTATTCGTCCGCGGCAGAACGTATCGCCCAGCGGTTATCGGTTTTTTCAAACCGATCCGCCGGCAGTTGGAGCAGCCTGCCGTCTTCGGCGGTTAATTTTACCGAACCCATGATTATATTTACCTCGACCACCCGCCAAAGCGTTCCGTCGTGGCTGATCTTGCAGCCCTCCTGGGGGGTAAGCTTCCGCTGTTCGCTGTAAAAGCAATGCTCGTAGGCTAGGCAGCAGAGGAGCCTGCCGCAGGGGCCGGATATCTTTATGGAATTGAGGGACAGATTCTGATCTTTGGCCATTTTTATGGATACGGGCTTTAACTTGTCCGAGACCATGTGGCAGCAATAACCCCGGCCGCAGACCCCCAGGCCGCCGACCACCCGGGATTCGTCCCGGACCCCAATCTGGCGCAGTTCAATCCGGGTCTTAAAGACGCTTACCAGATCCCTTACCAGTTCTCTAAAATCCACCCGGTTTTCCGCGGTAAAGAAAAAGAGGATCTTCGGCTCGTCCAGCAGGTAGTGGACCGAAACCAGCTTCATCTCCAGCTTATGGGCTTCTATTTTTTGTTTGCATATTTTGAAGGCTTCTTTTTCGTGGCGGCTGTTCTGAACGGCCCTGTCCAAATCTTCCTTCAAAGCGATCCGTTCTATTCTGGCAGCCTCCGAAACCGGGACAGCCTTGCAGAGGACGGGACCTATGACCTGGGCCAGATCCCGGCCATACCGGGTGGGAACCAGGACCTCGCATCCCGGTTCCAGGAGATCTCCGCTGTAGGCGGCCAGGAAGATCTCGTTGGAATAGGAGAGACGCAGCCGGTAGACGGGGGTATCCGGGGCAAGGCTTTCTGCGCTGTCCACAATGACGGCGCTCTCCCGCTCCGTCTCCGCAGGATTATCCTCCAGGGAAGAAATATCCTCATCTTCGTTTATATCGTAATATTCGCCGGAATCGCCCATGAAATATCCTTATATTTGCGGCGGGGTCTCACCCCGTTTCTGTTGTTTTTAAGCGGCTGCCGGCAAACCTTTGGTCCGCCGGTTCATTGCAGTAAATTTACCAAAAGCCCGGTAATTTCATCAACCCGGGCAAGGAGTTCAAGCTGATTTACCTGTCCGGCCATAATGCCCGCCGCCAATTGTTCCAGCTTTCTGTCTATTATTTCAACCTGTACTTTGACGTATTTTTTATGGTTGAACATATAGGTCTCTTCTTTTATGCCGTATCCGTTCTCCACCACGTAGTGCATAAAATTCCTCACCGCCCGCTTGTACCGCTTAATTTCTTCCTGAAAGGGCCGTTGTCTCAGGGCGTCTCCCGTATTGTGGACATCGTCCAACAATTCCCGAAGGGCCTCTTCCGAAGGGGGAATGTCCGGCGGGGCATCGGTCTCCGCCGCCTCCCCGGCGTTTTCCATGATATGGGAGAAGGGCGTCCGTTTAAGGGCGGCTTTCCGTTTTAGTTTTCCTGTCTCAGTTTGGGCGTAGGCCGCAGGATTAAGGTAGTTCCCTTCGGGGAAATCAACCCTAGCCATGGCTTTTTTCGGACCGGAAGGAGAATCCCGAAAGGGCGGATCGTACCCCCTGGGCGTCCTGATATTCGGTAACCGCCTGATTCCACTGTTCATCGCTCCTGCAGACCCTGATCCGGCCATGGATCAGGCAGCCATCCTCGGCCTCAATGCGGCAGGTGATGATATCCCCCAGCACCAGGCCGGTGGACAGAACGATAAGCCGTTCACTGGCAAGAATATTGCCGTAGACTACGCCGCCCACGGTAACGGCGGTGCCGGTGATACTGCCCTTTATCCGGGCTTTTTCCCCCACCACTACCCGGCCCTTGGCATGGAGGTTTCCCCGCAGGCTGCCGTCTACCCGGGTAAAACCGCCGGATTCAATATCGCCGTTGACGGAGGTATTGGGGCCCAGGATGCTGTTGATGGAAAAATCTTCATGTTTATGGGCGGCCATAACAGTCCGCCTTAACGCCGGACAAGACTGGATCGGATATTAAGGTACTTATAGGGGTCCACCACATCCGACCCGATATGAACCTCATAATGTACATGGGGACCCGTGGAAAGGCCCGTATTACCGATATAGCCGATAACTTCGCCCTGTTCGACCTTCTGGCCAAGCTTTACCCGGAATGACTGCATGTGGCCGTAGCGGGTATAGAACCCGTGTTTATGCTTGATGATGATGTTGTTGCCGAAACCGCCGCCGTCATAATTAACCGCCACGATCTGGCCGTCTGCGGTAGCGACAAGGGGATCGCCCTGTCTGAAGGTGGAAATATCAATCCCCTTGTGGATGTAGTACTGGCCGGTAAAGGGATTCTCATTCTGGCCGAAAAACATGGAAATGTGGCCGATACCGCCCTTAATGGGCCAAATACTGGGAATTTCCGAAAGAAGGGCGCTTTGGGAGTCTAAAAGGGCGCCCAGTTCCTTGATCGGTTCCGCCGCCGAGGAAAGATACCCCGCCAGTTTCCGTATATCCTCTACTTCCTGGAGGCTGCCTTCGGCGGTTTCCTTAACGTCAAAAAAAGAGGAAAGGTCCCCCGAAGATGAACCGGAGGCGTCTTTGGGGATTTCGGCGCCCAGGACGGAAAGGGTGCCGGAAAGGGCGGCTTCAAACCCCCGCGCGGCCCGCAAAAGCCGGGAAGTTTCATCCTGCAGCTGGTCCAGGCTTGCCTGGGCGTCCTTGAGGCGGTTATCCCGGTCCATAAAGGCCCCCCGGGTATTGCCGTAGGAGGCGCCGTACCAGAAAAGGGCGCTTATAAGGCCCACAAATACCAAAACCGCGCAACATACGGACAACACGCTGATATGCAGGTTGTAAACCCTCTTCTCCGAATGGGGAACCAATACTATAGTGTAACGCCGGGTTATCACTTTTCCCAGGGTCTTACATCCCGAAATGATACCTCCGGCCGCAAAAAAAGAGAGATCCTTAATTTTTTGAACCAGCGTGTTTTCTAGTCGTTTATATTCATGGACCGAGCCCACACAATTCTCCTTGAAATATTATCGGGAGAAACGCTATATAACTATATCAATCATCATTTTGGATGTCAATAGAGTTATTTGGAAACTTTAATTTTCTTCGAACCAATTTGGTTCGCCAATTCCGCTAAAAATACTGCAATTGCGCATACAGCCCCCGGGACGTATACTGTTTTTATGAAATTCTTATTGCGGACGGGACTTATCTCTTTTGGACTGCTGTCCCTGGGGGCTTTTTCGATCTCCCTGTTTCTTGCCCGGGGGCTTTATGTACACTTTCCCGGGGAAAGACAGGATACTTTAAATTATCATTTTGCCTTGTATCTGCCGGACAACCGCAATTCCTTTTTTACCGGGATTATCCGGGGGGCGAACCGGGCCGCCGAAGAGGTAAATGCGGCAATTTCGGTTCATTCGATAGATCCCAACACCCATGAGCTGGAGATGGCCTCCTATACCGGGATGGACGGGGTGGTGGTCTGTCCCTACCTGGACGACGCTCTGGCCCGGAGACAACTGGTAAAGCTGGGCCGCATTCCAACGGTGCTAATTAATCACAATGTACCCCATGACCAGCCCTGGCCTTTTATCGGGACCAATAACTTTGACGTGGGCCGCAGGATCGGTATGATCGCCGGAACCATCAGCGAAGATCCCATCCATCTGGTTATCGTATACAGCGATAAGGTTCCGGGGATGTACGGCGAGCGGGAACTGGTAGAAATGGGCATTACCGCGGCCCTGCAGGATCGTCTCTCCGGGCCCATTACAGAGCTTAAAACCACGATGAACCCCCTGGATGCAGAGGAGCTTCTCTACCGCCTTTTCTTTACCAACCCCGAGAGCAATATCATCGTCTTTACCGATTCCAACGATACCATCGCCGCGGCCCAGACCTTAATCGACATGAACCTGGTGGGCCGGGTCCAGATAATCGGTTTCGGCAGCGATCCGGGGATCGAAGACAATATCAGGAAGGGGGTAATTGTGGCGAGCATTGTGATAAATCCCGAGCGTATAGGGTATGAGGCGGTCCGTTCCCTGGCGTCCCTGCGGACCACCGGCTATACCTCCACTTCGATAGATACGGGCATCGAAATTATAGACCGGGCCAGCCTGAACAGATGAACCGGACGGATTTCCTTAAGAAAATACCCCGGTGGCCCCGTTCTTTCAGGCTGCGGATGCTTTTCAGCATCTTCGGGGCCTTCTTTATTCTGGCCCTGTCCGCGGCCTATATTCTTTTTTCCGCCAAGCGGGTGCAGGATCTTTCCGACAGCAGCTTTAAGGAGGAGCAGTTCATCAAATCCATACAGGAGGAACTGGCCGCCTATCAGGGACCCCTGCTGGATTATCTCTCCACTCGTTCTTCCAATGCCCTGGCTCAAATCCTCATCGATTCCCAGTCCCTGCGGGAAAAGCTTCCCACCTATATTCCCATAACGGCAAACCAGATCGAGCTTAAAGAACGGGAGATCTATTCCCTCATTCATTCATATCTGAACCTGGCGGACGCCGCCATGGAGGAAAAACGGGGCCGGAATATTTCCGCCTATACCCGGATCTATGACGAAATGGGGAGGCTCCTGGAGTATATCAATAACGAGATTGAGGAGATCAGCACCGGACGCTTCCGCAGCCAGCTGGATTCTTACAGCGCATTTATTGCCGAGTCCGGGGCGATTCAATTCTGGAATCTGCTCTTTATCCTGTTTATTTCGATCTTTGCAATGATCCTCCTCCTCGATTCGGGGGGGCGTATTACCACTCCTCTGGAACGGCTTTCCGTCATGGCTGCGGAACTGTCCGCGGGGAATTTCAGCATCGAGGACATTGAAACCAGCGACATCCAGGAGATAGATCAGGTGGTAGAGGCCTTCAACCGCATGAAGCGGGAGATCCGTACTTTTATCGAGGAAATCCGCCGGCAGGAGAATATCAAGCAGGAATATATGCGGGAAAAGATGCGGAACATGAAGATGGAGGGCCTGGTCCGGCACATGGAGATCTATGCCCTCCAGGCCCAGATGAATCCCCACTTTCTCTTTAACACGCTGAACACGGGGATGCAGCTTGCCATTGTGGAGGGGGCGGACCGGACCGGGGAATATATGGAGTATATGGCCCGGCTCTTCCGCCACATCATCAGAAACAAGGAGATTATCGTTCCCCTGCGGCACGAGATTGAGGGACTTAACTATTATTTCTACATATTGAAGGTGAGGTTTCCGAAAAATTTGGAGCTGGTTTTGGATTATGACGAAGCCCTGCTGGACAGTTGCAAGGCGCCCGTCTCCATACTGCAGCCCCTGGTGGAGAACTGCGTGATCCATGCCTTTAAGGACAGGGGCGGAAAGGCGGAAGAATCCCCGTCCCGGAAGGAGACCCCCCATGTTATCGTCAGCGCCGTCAAGGAGGGGAACATGCTGGTCCTGTCGGTGCACGACAACGGCTGCGGCATGCCTGCGGAAACCGTGGAACGGCTGCTTCATCCTCTGTCTATTGACGAATCTTCCGTATCCAGGGTGATGGGGCTGGAAAATGTCATTCAGCGGCTTTTTTTCTTTTACCCCGATGATCCCGGGGTTATACAGATTAAAACCGGAGCGGAAGGAACCAGCATTGTGATCCGTATCGATACAACGAGGGAACCGTGTATAGAGTTTTAATAGTGGACGACGAAGAGCCGGTCCTGGACAGCTATGAATTTATGCTGAAGGCCTCCGGGGGGGGGGGGGGCTTTATTTTGGCCGGCAAAGCCCGGTCAGGGTACGAGGCCCTCCAGCTGATCCACGAGCTTGAGCCGGATCTGGTTTTTATGGACATCAACATCCCCGGTCTTGACGGCATTGAGGTGATCGCCGATGTGCATAATAAATTCCCCGCCATGATTTTTGTCCTCTCCACCGCCTACGAGCGTTTCGATCTTGCCCGGCGGGCCATACCGCTGGGGGTCTTTGCCTATCTGGTAAAGCCCGTTTCAAAAAAGACTTTTTTGGAAACCCTGGAAACGGTACGGAAGGCCCTGCAAAGCCGGGCGGAAACGGCGCCGGCGGAGGCGGAAACTCCCCGGCAGCGTTTTTTCAGAAGGACCATCTGGAAGGGAATAAGCCAGGCCCAGTGGGAAAGCTGCCGGGAGGAACTGTCCCTTCCTTCGGACAGGGGCATTGTTTTTTTCCTGGAACTGGATCAGGAGCCGGAAAAATGGTGCGCCCTGACGGCGGAAAAAATCTCCTACAAACACTACTGTATCTATGATGTGGTCCTGAACCGGGGGCTCTTTCTTATATCCGAAGATATCAGCCGGGAGCTCCTGCGGGGTCGGCTGGAGGCCGTTTTCAAAGAAACCATCTTCGGAAAAGCAGACTATTTCTGGGGCCTGGGAGAACTCTGCCGGGGACCGGAATTGCACCTCTCCTGCGCCCAGGCCCTGAGGGAACTGGAGGACAAACGGAAGGGAACCGATATACAGCGGCGGGAACGGCTGCGGATTATCCAGCTTCGCCGCAAAATAGAAAACGCCGCCGGGGAGGAGGCTAAACAGCTCTTTACGATGCTCTGGAAAGAACTGTTCGCCTTCTACGATTTTGCCCTGGCCAAGGCAAAGATGATTTCCGTGTTTATGTTCCTTATGAACGACTGTACCGGCTGTTATACCGATCCCGATGCGGCGCCCCTCTTTGCTCCGGCGGAAGAAATAATGCCCCTTGCCGGAGTGGATCAGTGGGAAACTTGGGCCTCCGCCGCCTTTGACAAGATCCTTTTTCAGACAAAGCTCCGCAGATCGCAGGATATCCCCTTTCCCCTGGCCAAGGCCCTGGAACATATCCGGGAACATTATACCGACGGCAGCCTCCAGTTAAATTCCGCCGCCGAAGCCGCCCAGGTTTCTACCGCCTATTTAAGCCGTCTTTTTTCGGAACACCTGAAGACCAATTTTATCGATTATGTTACGGAGCTGCGCATAGAAAATGCGGAAAAGCTTATCCGGGAATCAAAGATGAATATCAAAGAAATAGCTTTTGCGGCCGGATACCAGGATCCCAACTACTTCAGCAAGCTTTTCAGAAAGATAACCGGGATGTCCCCTACGGTATACGCCGCAGAATTCAGGGGGGAGGGAATATGAAAAAAGCGCTGCCGTTGTTTTTGTGCATCCTGATGTTGTCTGCCTGTTCCGCCGGGAGGGAAACGGCGGGGAATCCGCCGGCCCCTTCCCAGCAGCGGCCAAGGAATGTACAGTCTCCGGCGGACAGACGGATCACCATCGGTTTTTCCATAGCTACCGCAACCTTTATTATTGAACGGTGGAACAAAGATTTGAAGGTGTTTTCCGGCGCCGCCCAGGAACTGGGGGCCAATGTGATCGCCCAGCTTTCCGCCGGGGGAACCAGGGAACAGATCGCCCAGATCAACTATCTGATGAATCAGAATATCGATATTCTGGTAGTGATAGCCAACGATACGGAAGTACTGGCGGGGGCGGTCAAACAGGTTCGGGATGCGGGAATTCCCGTGCTGGCCTATGACCGGATGATAACCGGCGTCCCCGTGGACGGGTATATTTCATTCGACAGCCGGGAGGTGGGCCGTCATTTTGGACAGGCCCTGATGGCGGCGGTTCCCCGGGGCAGGTATCTGGCGGTGAATGGTTCAATCCACGATGTAAACAGTTTTGAAATAAGTGAAGGATTCCACGAGGTAATCGATCCCGCCATAAAATCCGGGGCGGTGATCCTGCGGGAAATCTGGCTTGAGGAGTGGAGCTTTGACGAAGCCCTGGAGAAGATAGGCGCCATATTTGAAGAAACCACTGACTTTGACGCCATCGCCTGCGGAAATGACGGCATTGCGGGGGCGGCGGTTCAGCTTTTATCGGAACGGCGTCTGGCGGGGAAGGTGGCGGTGGTTGGGCAGGATGCGGAGCTGATAGGCTGCCAGCATATCATAGAAGGGGTCCAGTTGATGACGGTGTACAAGCCTATCGGAAAACTTGCCGTCCGGGCGGCCCGGCTTGCCATAGCCCTGGCGAAGAATCAGCCCGTTCCCTACGATGTCCTTAAGGATAACGGAAGCGGCGTTATGATTCCCGCCTATCTGGAACCTACGATTCCGGTCTTTAAGGATAATATGGATGTGGTCATCCGGGACGGATTCCATTCCTACGAGGACATTTACCGGACGGTAATGGATATAGAGTAAATTTATGATGTCAAAAAATTCCCCTTAACAGAGAACAAAAGGGGGAAATAAAAAATTATTCCCCTCTTTTGTCAAAAGATTACGATTTCCCGATTTCAATTTAACCTCCACAATAAATCATCTTTGTAAATGGAGGAAAAGTTTCTATGAAAAAACTTAGTCTCGTTCTTGTGATTCTTTTAGCCTTTGGCTTCTTCGCCTTTGCGGCCGGCGGCCAGCAGGGAGGCGGCGGCGCCGCTTCCGGCGGGGCGTTTATCGGTATCGCCATGCCCGAAACCCATGTACAGCGCTGGGTAAAGGATGGGAATGCCCTGAAAGCGGAAGCTGAAAAACGGGGGTATCGTGCGGAAGCCCAGTGGGGCAACGCCGATCAGGCCCAGCAGAATCAGCAGATTCAGAGCTTCCTGACCCAGGGCGCCAAGGTCCTGGTAGTCGGCTGTATCAATGACGGCGTGGGCTCGGTCATTGCCGAAGCCGCCCGGGATAAGGTTGCCGTCATCGCCTATGACCGGATCATCCCCAATTCCGCCGACTATGATTACTTCATCACCTTTAACAACTTCAAGGTCGGACAGCTCCAGGCTCAGGGCATTGAAGCCGCCCTTAACCTTGCCTCCGCCAGCGCCAGCGCCCCCAAGTACATTACTCTCTTTGCGGGCTCTCCCACCGACGGCAACGCTTTCTTCTTCTTTGACGGCGCCATGAGCATTCTCAACCCCTATATCGACAAAGGCGTTCTCAAGGTAGTGGGGCCCTATCCCAAAACCTCCGCCGATACCGCCAACTTCCAGCGGATCGCCACCGAGAACTGGATGGCCCCTATCGCCAAGACCAGGATGGAAAACCTTCTTAACGGCGACGCCCGGAGCGTAACTCTGGATGCGATTCTTGCCCCCAATGACACTTTGGCCCGGGCCATCATCGAAGCCTGCAAGGCTGACGCCAAATACCGGGCCAAACTCCCCGTCGTTACCGGCCAGGATGCGGAATTTGATTCCGCCGTGTCCATTAAAAACGGCGAGCAGTACATGACGGTATTCAAAGATACCGCCAAACTTGCCGAAGCGGCCATTCTTCTTGCCGACCAGATTGTAAAGGGCCAGACCCCCAATATTCCCGGTGCGGTTCTTGCCTCCGGCGATCTTGCCAAGATCGGCGATACCGGCAGAAAGGTGGTAAAGACCTACCTGCTTGATCCTATTTCGGTTACCAAGAGCAACCTTAATGTTCCGGTGGACGCCGGTTTCTACGAGGCTGCCCAGGCTTCTCAGCTGCGCTAGGGATTTTAGAAACAAGAGCCGGATGGGGGTCTCCCTCCGGCTTATCCGTTTTGCAGACGGTTAAGTTAACCCCGCAGTACGTTTCCAATGTTTAACGGCGGCGCCGTTTTCTTGTTTTTGAAGCTGTCATTTCCGGGGACTTCTTGGAAATGCGGGAGCGTATTGTATAACAAGGGCAAACCATGAGCGACTATATACTTGAGATTGAAAATTTAACCAAGGATTTTCCGGGGGTCAGAGCCCTGGACAAAGTTAATTTAAAGGTAAAGCGGGGGGAAATTCACTCCCTCTGCGGCGAAAACGGCGCGGGCAAGTCTACGCTGATGAGCGTTATCAGCGGGGTATACCCTAAGGGGGACTACCGGGGCCGGGTTGTTTACAAGGGTAAAGAAACCAATTACCACAGCGTAAAGGATAGTGAAAAAGAAGGGCTTGCCATTATCCATCAGGAACTGGCTTTAAGCCCCTATCTTTCGGTATACGAAAATATTTTCCTGGGGCACATGCGGACTAAATTCGGCCTCATTAACTGGAATCAATATATTAAAGAATCAAAAAAATATTTGGACCGGGTCGGGCTCCACGAGCCGCCTGAAACCATTGTAAGCAAGCTTGGGGTGGGAAAACAGCAGCTGGTGGAAATCGCCCGGGCGCTTTCCAAAAAGGTGGAGCTTCTTATCCTGGACGAACCCACCTCTTCCCTGAATGACGACGAGAGCGAAAAACTTCTCAATCTGATTTTGGAATTTAAGAAACAGGGGATCACCAGCGTGATGATCTCCCACAAGCTGAACGAAATGTTGAAGGTGGCGGATACGATAACGGTGCTGCGGGACGGCAGGTCAATCGCCTCCTACGGAGTAAAGGAAGAAAACCTTACCGAAGCCAGGATTATCCGGGACATGGTCGGCCGGGATCTGACCCACCGTTTCCCGGAACGCAGTTCCTCTCCGGGGGATACGGTGCTGGAGGTAAAGAACTGGTCCGTATACCACCCCGATTATCACAATATCAAAGTGGTGGATGATGTTTCCTTCTATTTGAGGAAGGGAGAGATCCTCGCCTTTTGCGGCCCCATGGGCGCGGGGCGGACCGAGCTGATGATGAGCATCTTCGGCAGATCCTACGGGTCCAAGAGTACGGGGGAAGTGTATATCAAGGGGGAAAAGGTTGAGCTCTTCTCCGCCCGGACCGCCATGAACGCCGGCCTGGGCTATATCTCGGAGGACCGGAAGAATCTCGGTCTCATCCTGATTCAGGATATTAAGACCAATATCTCCACCTCGAGCCTGCGGAGAATTTCCAAATTCGGCATCGTGGACAGTCAGCAGGAGATAAAGGAAGCGGAAAAGTACCGCAGGGAACTTAACATCAGAACCCCATCGGTGGATCAGCTTACCCGGAACCTCTCCGGCGGCAATCAGCAGAAGGTAGTGGTCAGCCGTACCCTGGCGGTGAACCCGGATATTTTTATTGTGGACGAGCCGACCCGGGGCATCGATGTAGGAGCGAAAACGGAGATCTACGGCATCCTCAACGATATGGTTTCCAAGGGCAAGAGCGTTATTATGGTCAGTTCCGAACTGCCCGAGGCTTTGGGCATGGCGGACCGGATCTACGTTATGAACGAAGGAAAAATCAAGGGGATGCTGTTGCACGACGAGGCAACCCAGGAAAAGATCATGCACATGGCATTGATCGGCTAAAAAAGCGGAAGGAGAGCATAATGAGCGATAAGGTTATTCATACCAAAACCAGAACTTTGTTCAGAAATAATATCAGGAACTATTCGATGTTCATAATGCTGGCGTTGATTATGATCATCTTTGCCCCTCTGACCCATGGGAACAATTTCAGCCCCCGGAACTTTACCAATATTTTTTTCCAGTATAGTTATGTGCTGATCTTGGCGGTGGGTATGGTCCAGTGTATCATCATCCTGGGAATTGACCTTTCGGTCGGTTCGGTCTGCGCCTTTATCGGGGCCGTCAGTGCGATGATCTACAATACCGGCGTGGGTATGCCGCTGACCCTGCTGGCGTCCCTGGCCATGGGCGTCGTAGTGGGCGCTTTTCAGGGGGTCTGGATAGCTTACGGCAAACTCCCCGCATTTATCGTTACCCTGGCGGGGATGCTGCTCTTCCGGGGCCTTACCTATATTATCACCAATGTTAATCCCATAAGCTTTAAGGACGAAGGCTATGCCCATCTTGCCACGGGGACCGTAGACGAAGTGCTGGGGATTCAGCCCATAGGGGGCCTGTATCCTACGGCTCTGGTCCTGGCGGCGCTGCTGCTTCTTATTTTTTACGTGGTTGAGGCGATGGGCCGGAGAACAAAAATCGCCAATGGTTTTGAGATAACCCCCAGGGCGCTTTTTATCGCCAAGTTAGTGATTATCAGCGTCCTGGTGCTGGGCCTGGCGGAGCGTTTTTCCAGATACCGGGGGCTTCCGGTGGTGGTGGTGGTTTTAGGGATTACGGTTTTTATTTTTAACTTTATCATGCGGAATACGGTGCTTGGCCGTTTTATCTATGCCGTGGGAGGCAATTCCCGATCGGCAAAGCTTTCCGGTATTGATTCCGAGCTGATTACTTTTACCGTGTTCAGCATTATGGGGCTTTTGACCGGTCTTGCCGCGGTGGTTTCCACGGGGTACATGAACAGCGCCCTTCCCCAGGCGGGGAACCTTTTTGAGATGGACGCCATTGCCGCCTGTTATATCGGCGGAGTTTCCGCTTCGGGCGGTATCGGCAGCGTGGTGGGGGTCATTGTGGGCGGCCTGGTAATGTCCGCCATCAATAACGGCATGTCCCTGATGAACCTGGGAACCCATTATCAGTATGTGGTAAAAGCCCTGATCCTGCTTCTGGCGGTTTTCTACGATGTGTATACCCGCCGCAAGGCCGGATTGGGTTGATCCTTCGGGACCCCCCGGCTCTGCGGCGGGGGGTTCATTCAACCTTAAATTTGGCGACTTCCTGTACCAGGATGTTAATGTTTTCTTTATTGGTCCCGCTGATTTCGTTTACCCGGTTTACGGCAACGTTGATCTGATCCGCTCCGGCGGCCATTTCGTTCATCCCGTCGGTGATTTCCTGGGTTACTATCTCAAGGTTCTTGCTCTCGTGGATAACCTCGTTGCTTCCCGCCAGCATCTCTACGGAACGGATCTTAACCTTCCGGGTTATCTCGTTCAACCGGCCCAGGGCTTCCAGGATCTGCTGACTTCCGGTGTTTTGTTCCTCCATGGCGCTTCGGATATTCTCTTCCTGATCCGAAACGGTCTTTACCCCGGAATCAATGGCCTCGAATTTGTTCAGTACCGAGTCGGTGGATTTGGTTATCCTGTCGATGGAATCCTTAATCTTCTTTAGCACGGTACTGATGGTTTTGGACTGTTCCCCGGAAGATTCGGCAAGTTTACGGATCTCGTCGGCAACTACGGCAAAGCCTTTTCCCGCCTCTCCGGCATGGGCCGCTTCGATGGCGGCGTTCATCGACAAAAGGTTGGTCTGGCTGGCGATATCTTCCATAACGATGTTGATCTCCAGAAGCCCCTCGGATTCCTTGGCGATTCCCTGGATGTCTGCGGCAACTTCCTCAAGGCCTGTCCGGCCTATTTCGGAAGCCTCGGCCAAATTTTTAACATTTTCGGTATTGTTAATCAGCGTATGGGTAACGGACTGGATATTGGCGAGCATTTCTTCAATGGCGGAAGAAGACTGGGTTACGCTTGAAGTCTGATGTTCGATGTCGTCGTTGAGTTTATTGATGTTGATGGTAATCTGTTCCATGGTGGAGTTGGTCTCGGTAACGCTGGCGGACTGGTTGATCACCCGGCTCTTGATGCTCTGTATATTGGCGGTGATTTGATTTATCGCAGCGGCGGTTTCGGTCATGTTGGAGGCCAGCTCGTTGCCTATGTTGAAGAGGGTCGTCGCCTGACTTTTTATGGTAATCACCAGGTTTTTAATCTTGTCCAGGGTAAGGTTAAAATGATGGGCCAGATCGCCGATTTCGTCCTGAGACTTATGATCGATGGATTTGGTGAGATCCCCCTCGCCTTCGGATATATCCTCGAGGGTCAAGGATACATTGACGATTGGTTTTGCAATACTGGCTGCGATAAAGAAGATCACCACGGCAGATACCAGCAGGGAAGTGACCGCGAGGATGATGGTAAAATTGGTAAGGTCGTTAACCGTGGACATGACTGTTTCTATCGGTACGGTGCTTACGATAGTCCAGTGGGTTTTGGTATCCCCGATAATAAAGGGGTAGGTTTGGAATATATCGGTTTTATTGTTTATCAGAACCGGCGTTCCGGTGGCGATGGAATTTTCGACCGTCTTCAGTCCATCCTCCCCATAGCTTTCGGCTACAAAGGGCTGGAATTGCTGGCCAATCCTTTCTTCTATCGGGTGGCCTATAATGGTTCCGTTTTCCGCATAAAGGACAGCATAACCGACTTCATAGGGTTTTAGCTTTTCCAAAACCTGCCGTGAAGAGGTAAGATCAATATTAATGCCTACTAAGCCGGCGACAGTGTTGGATTTCTCCTCGATAATGGGAACGCTGAGGTTCATAACCAGGGCCTTTTTTCCTCCCAGGGTCCAAAATTCAGGGTCCTGGACGGTGGGGATTCTTGCCAGGGCGTCGTCGTTCAGCCTGGCCTGAATGTTTTTATAGTCCGGGTAATACCGCAGTTCTATCGGGCTTGCAGGAGTTTCCTGATAATACCAGGTTATAAAATTACCCGAAGAATCGGTACCCGGAGTATTGGCGAACTGTTCGTCCAGGCCGTCGACAGCGCCGGGCTTCCACACCGTATAGAGACCGACAAAATAGGGGTTCGTCTCGATAAGCGCATAGAGCATTTCATTGTACCGGGACCGCCTGTCCTCCGGGCGTATAGACTGATATTCGGTCATTATCTGGGCCATATAATTTATGGCGTCGAAGTAGCGTTGATACCGGGTCTGCATTTCATAGGCATTGATTCCGGTAAGATTTTTCAAAGTTTCCCGCGCCGTGTCTTCCTGTAATTTTCGGGCTTCCAAAAGTAAAATTGTGGATATTACCGCAACCATTACAAGCATCATGGCGGCGATAATCAAAGTAAGTCTGAGTTTGAGCTTCATAAAACGCTCCTTCTTTTTTAAAATTGCACTTGAAACAACTGAACACATCAAATTGTAGTGTTTGGGGGACGAATAGATAGTGAAGTATATTTTAAAAATTGGTAGTTTGTTTTGACAAAAACAGGAGGCGGCTTATGATCCGCCCCCTGCGTATAGCGGGCTTGTCCAAGAACCGGGATTTCCGGGCAGCGCCGTTGTGAACGCCTTAAATCCGGGTCTCTTTTCAAAACCCGTTAATGCGTGCCTCCAAAACGCCGCAGGGACCCTTTATTCGAAAGTCTGG
>JAISPH010000081.1 GCA_031275035.1 Treponema sp. | reverse complement strand
GGGAAAGGGGGAAGTAAAAAGTTCTGCTTTCCGGCCGGAACTGAACCAGGGCGCAATGCGGATATACCCCTCGTCACCCAAAATATACGCATCGTTAGGCGCAAAAAAGACAATGCTGCATGAAAGATCGGCGGCAAACCCATCCGAATATTCAAGAAGCATAAAGTCAGACAGGTCGACGCCGCCGGGCGCGGAAACGACCGAAGCCTTGATATCCAGCATCTTCCGTCCGCCGGCAAAATGCTTTGCCAGATGCAGGCAGTAGACCCCGAGGTCCAAAAGGGCGCCGCCGCCCATCAGGGGATCAAAAAGCCGTTTGTATTGATCCGGGTTCCGGTTGGAACAGAGGCTTGCCTTGAGGCCCCGGAGATTACCGATGCGTCCCTGTTTAAGCCATTCCTCCGCTTTCAATATGGCCGGGAGGAAACGCGTCCACATCGCCTCCATAAGGAAAACCCCCGCCTCCTCCGCCGCGGCCGCCAAAGCGCGGGCATCGGACACATTCATTACCAGGGGTTTTTCGCAGAGAACATGCTTTCCCGCGGCTATGGCTTCTTTGCAGCAACGGAAATGTTCGGTGTTTATCGTTGCAATGTATACGGCGTCTATGCCGGGATCATCGAAAAGTTCCCCGTAGGAGCCGCTCCGCTCTATGTTATGCGCAACGGCAAACTGCCTTGCCCGGTTCAGGTCGCGGGAGGCAACGCCGCGGACAACAGCCCCCGGAACAAGGCCCCCCTCGAAGGTCAGGGAAAATTTTTCTGCTATGCGGCCCGCGCCGATGATCCCGAAATTCAAAAACAGCCTCCCCCGTCCTCCCCTTTTCAGGAAACGGCGGATGTGATTAAAGGAATCCGGAAACCCAGCCGGCATTTCCGGAGGTTCCCTTAAGGCGTTGTACCGCCGATCACTGTAAGCCGACCGTCGGTAGCGGGGCTGATAACACCAGGGCGAGCGCATATAAATTATACCACGGGGGTCTCCGGCGGGGTTTCGGAAGCGAATGACGAGTGAAACAGCAGCCGTTCCAGATACCCGTCATTTCACGCCATCTGTTTCACCCGGCTCTTGATGCTGATCTTCGACTCCCAAAGGCGCTGTTTACCCCTCCCAATTTTCTGGTTCACCTTTTCCTTTTATAATAAAAATATCATGTTTTATCCTTTTTCGCAAGCCAAAAAGATAACTTAGGAGCCTGTCGCGCCGGTGGAATTTTTGCTCAGGCGCCTTTGGCGCCCTTCACGCAAAAATTCCCGATTGCCGGGGCTCCGCGGACCTTCGATTCGAATGTAGTTTGTAGGGAGCCTTTCCCAAAACCCGGCTGGTTTCGGGAAAGGCTTTGGAAAAAACGGCCAAAAGCCCGTTTTTTCCTCTAATTTAAGGTTGCTTTCCCCAAAGCTGAAGTTTTGGGAAAGCCTCTAGGATATAAAAATACACTTTTGTGAATTTTCATACGATTTTGCGCTCAGGCGCAACAAACTGCCAGGACATTTCTGTCATGGGTTGACGCCGTAAAATAGAATTGGAAAAAATTGAAAATAAAATTGTTGACATATTCAATCCGCGGGTTTATCCTACCTTAATTACGCTGATCCTGTTTGAAAAAATTTAGGGCGGATGTTTTAACACGGTAGTTTGAAACAGCCCCGCCTGCATATTTCAGGAGGGAAAAATGATCGAAGGAAGTGCTGATACGAAGATCACCGGGAAACTCCGGTACGGGATGGTCGGCGGCGGTCAGGGGGCTTTTATCGGCGATGTCCATCGCAAATCCATCGCGTTGGACGGGCTTGCGGAAATCGCGGCGGGCTGCTTTTCCCGTTCCCCGGAAAATACCCTGGCTACGGGGAAAAATTTAGGGATAGCCCCGGAACGGCTCTATACAAACTACGAGGAAATGGCCGAACAGGAATCAAAACGGGCCGACAAGATCGATTTTGTGGTAATCGTTACCCCCAACGCAAGCCACTATCCCGCGGCAAAGGCGTTCCTCAGCCGGGGCATCCCGGTGGTGTGCGATAAACCCCTCACCATTGAGGTTTCTGAGGCCCGGGAACTGGCGGATTTGGCCAAACAGAAGGGGATCCTCTTTATGGTAACCTATACCTATACAGGGAACGCCACGATAAAACAAGCCCGGGAGCTGATAAAAAAAGGAGAAATCGGGGAGATCAAATTTATCAACGCCGAGTACCCCCAGGAGTGGCTCCTGGCCCCGGCGGAAAAGCAGGGGAGCAAGCAGGCCGAGTGGCGGACCGATCCCAAACAGGCGGGAAAATCCAACAGCGTCGGGGATTTAGGTTCCCATGTGGAGAACATGATTTCCTATGTTACGGGACTGCGGATCAAGTCCCTTTTGGCAAGGCTCGACAGGATAGGCCCCGGCCGGGTGCTGGATGACAACGCCTCCGTCATGGTGGAATACGAGGGGGGCGCCAAGGGCCTTATCTGGACCAGCCAGATCGCCGCGGGTTACGACAATGCCTTCCGTTTCCGGATCTTTGGGACCAAGGGCGCTATCCAATGGAACGAGGAACAGTCCAATTATCTGGAGATTTTCCGTTTCGGCCAGCCCAACGCGGTGTTGTCCCGGGGCAAGGACCCCTTCTATCCCCATGCCCAGTTTTTCTCCAGGGTTCCGGCGGGACACCCCGAGGGGTATTTTGAGGCGCTGGCGAATATCTACAAAACCTACATCGGCGCCCTGAACAAGCAGAAGGCGGGAGAGGCCCTGACTCCCGAAGATTTGGATTTTCCCGGCGTAGAGATGGGGGTGGACGGGGTCAATTTCATCGGTAAATGTGTGGAAAGTTCCCAGAAGGGATCTGTCTGGGTTGATTTTTAAGGAGGTTGGATATGGCACGGCCGGTTACTATTTTTACAGGACAATGGGCGGATCTGTCCTTTGATGTACTGTGCGGAAAGGTTAAGTCCTTTGGCTACGACGGGGTGGAGATCGCCTGTTGGGGGGATCACCTGGATCTTAAGAAAGCGGCGACCGATCCCGCATATGCGGCGGATCGTAAGGCGATCCTCGCCAAACACGGGCTTAAAACCTGGGCCATCGGGACTCATCTGGTGGGTCAGTGCGTCGGGGACCTCTGGGACCCCCGGCTGGACGGATTTGCCCCCGGTCAATACGCGGGACAGCCGGAGAAGATACGCGAGTGGGCCATTCAGGACATGAAGTACGCCGCGGCCGCGGCCAAAAACATGGGCGTTTCGGTGGTTACGGGCTTTATGGGCAGTCCGGTCTGGAAGTACTGGTACTCCTTCCCCCAGACAAGCGAAAAGATGATTGACGACGCCTTTAAGGAGAT
>JAISPH010000011.1 GCA_031275035.1 Treponema sp. | reverse complement strand
GCGATAATCGTTACGTCTTTTTTGAGAAAATAGGAAACGATATTAGTATCAAGAGCATAAGTTGTCATAGAGCCTCTGTCTCTTCAGGACTTCTGAAATGTATACGTTCAGGTTCTCCAACAAGCACTTCATCGGATTTTTCTATTTCGTTTATTATTTCATCCCATAACATTTGATACGCCTTCCCCTCCCTATATTCATCCACATTCTCATCTAATACCGTAACGATGGTTTTCTTTCTTTCGGGGATTTGAACGGGAGTGTCAGTTACAAAACGCCCCGACTGAAAATAACCTTGAAATGCCAGCATAGTACCCTCCTAGCAATTACTACTTTATAATATACAATTGCATTGCAAATTAAACAAGGTTAGATTTTGAGGCATTACGTCACCATAGGCGTTACGGCCCGATCCGGCAGCGGAGATTCGCCGTGGCGGAGGGGCGCATATCCATCCCTTCGTCTTCACTTTCCACGATAATGCCGCGTACCAAAAGCCGGTTCCGCCGGGCAGTATACCCGGCATTTTTTTACAGAGACAACCGGGGGAGCGCATTGGAACCTTGCCGGGGGACTTTACGGCCCTCTGCCGCCTTTGACTGGCGGGCTGCTCCCCCTCGCTCCAGCCTTGCCGCCGCAGGCGGCAAGGCTTCCGCTACCCCCACTCCTTTAATTCAGCGAATTCGGCATCAGGCGCTCATGAGCCGGAACACCTCGTCTTCGCTTAAGATGCGAAAATCCAACGCTTCTTTATATTTTGTATTTAAATCCTCCAGTGTACACTTATACGGCCAATACAGACAGGTCGCCTCTTGAACTTTCATTAATAAGTTATCAAACAACGAATAAGGGGGGATCTTTCGGAAAATTGATCCGGCAGCGTCCGATATAGCCGCATTATTATCTTCTTGAACACACGCATAGCCATATGCGTTAAAAAAAGTAGTTCCGGAATAAGCATCAAAACGAGGATACAACTCATTAGGATATTCCATTGAAACAACTGTCCCAATTTTTCCTGATTCATCAATAGAGAATAATGATGCGACATTAATATTTGAAGTCCAATCAAGAAGCAATGTCGGATAAGACTTCGGGGATACAAAGTTGAGATGTTGAAAAAATGAATATACATTCAGGCGGTCTCCGTCAAACATGGCGTCTGTCTTCAAAAGGATTTCAATAAAATTACGAACATCCTGAGGAGGTGATAATGTATATCTCTCAATTTTTTTGTTGTTGGCAGTAATAAACTGCTGAAAAAAACTCGAATACTTTGGGTCAATAAGCGTCCTGTTTTCCTGGGCCTTTAACCAGGCGTTTACCAAGCTGAGAAAAAAATAGTACAAGTGGTCATCAATAGCCAGTTTTTTGTGTAAAGCAGGAAAAGGTAATTTGGGGAAGTAACAATCTACCAGTTCAGATTTGTATAAATTCAGATCCATATCGGTTATACCCGTCCGGCTTTTGATATACTTTTTAATGCATTCGACAGTATTCCCACGCAATAATTCAGGACCAAAAATACAATTATTATGTTTAGATTTTTGACCTCTGTATAATGTCATATCACACCCATCTTCCCGCGGCTTCGCCCTTTGCGGTGCAAATAGCGATTCCCACCATCATAAATAATATCCGCCCTATACGAAGGCACATTTCCTATTATTTATAGTATATCATAGAAAAAAGGCTTTAACCAGAATTATATAATTTTTCTTCTGTAAAATTAAAAAACACAGTCCCCCCCGCCCCCAAGGGCTGCCGCTCCGCGCTTACCGCGCTCCGCTTGCCGCCCTTCAGACGGGGCCGCAGAACTCAAAGGCCCCTACCGGGGCCCGCTCACCAACCGGAACCCCAAACCGTCGCCCCGTATCGATCGAGGGCCGTGGATCCGGAACGCCGAACGCAGGCCCTGGGCGGTGCCGCCCCAGAAACCACCCCGCCCCACACCGTCGGCGCCAGTAACCGGGCCCACGGGGTCCGTCTGCGCATCGGCCGCATACGCCCCATACCAGTCCCAGCACCACTCCCACACGTTCCCGTGCATCTCGTATAAGCCCCAGGCATTCGGCGGCAAACTTCCCGCCGCCACAGTCTTCTGCCGGTATACCCCTTTGGAACCGTTGTTATAGGGATAATTACCGTCGTAGTTGGCGATGTTCACGCTGATGTTGTTTCCTGTATTAAACGGCGTGGTGGTCCCCGCCCGGCAGGCATACTCCCATTCCGCCTCCGTGGGCAGCCGGTACCCCTCCGCGTTCCGGTTCCACGTTACGTTATCCCCGTTCCGGGTATACGCCGGGGTCAGCCCCTCCCGCTGGCTCAGCCGGTTGCAGTACTCCACCGCATCGTACCAGCTTACGTTTTCCACCGGAAAATTCGCTCCCTTGAAATAGCTGGGGTTGGTCCCCATCACCGATTCATACTCCGCCTGGGTTACCTCATACTTCCCCATATAAAAAGAACTCACCCTTACCTGGTGCTGAGTTTCATCATTTCTCCTGCCTGCTTCCGACGCGGGGCTCCCCATTTGGAAGGTTCCGCCTTCCACAAAGACAAACTTCGCCGCAAAGAGGCGCTCCTGTTCCAATTTCTGCTTCATTCGCGCTTCTTCCTGCTTCATTGCCGCCACATCCCCCGGCGCTATCCGCATATAGCCGGTCTCGCTTATCTCTCGTCCGCTTAAGCCGTTGACCCCGGCTATCACCACCGTCAGGGTGGGGGTCAGGTCCGCGGCGTTTACTCGGGGGAAGTCGATTTGGCCGAACGCGCCTTCCGGCGGCTTGAGCGCCGTGTCCCCGGCCTTAAAGTTGAGTTCGCCGGTTTTAAGGGTCGTGTTCCCCCGGGCGATTACCTTGCCCGCCTCGTTCACCAGGCCGGCCTCCACCGTAAAGCTGAAAGAACGCTTGCCGGGAAACAGCGTCGTCCCCGGCGCCTTTTGGGGCGTGATGTCCAAAAGCGGCCAGCCCGCAAAGCCCCAGCGTTCCCGTTTTCCCGTCTTTTCGAGACCCTCAAGCAGGGCGTTCAGGGCTCCAAAGCCCGCCTCGGAGGGCGTA
>JAISPH010000077.1 GCA_031275035.1 Treponema sp. | reverse complement strand
TTAACCCCTGACGCGGGGGACCTGGTTTACCTTTTCTAGCCCTTACCGGGGGGCGTCATTTTTATTGATTTGGCCGACCGCCCCCCCCCCCCCCCCCCCCCCGTCCGCCGCCTATGGAAAGGCCACGATTTACCTGGTTGACGACGAACAGCCCGTACTGGATGGACTTTCGGTAACCCTCCGCAAGACTTTTCCCGACCTGAAAATCTGCGGCGCCGCCCGGTCCGGCATGGAGGCCCTGGCGGGGATCTCCATAGAAAAGCCGGACATCATCATCATGGACGTGCGGATGCCCGGCATGAGCGGCCTCGACACCCTCAGGGAGGTGAACAAGATACTCCCGGATACTATCTCCGTCCTCCTCACCGCCTATGAACGTTTCGATATAGCCCAGGACGCCTATGCCCTGGGGGTGTACCGTTATCTGGTAAAGCCCGTACCCCAGGAAACCCTGGCCATGACCATCCGCGGCGCCCTTGGCCGGCTGGAGGAGGTAAAGGCCGCCAAGCTCAAGGCCGCGGAGGAACGGGAACGGACCGAGCTGGTCCGGCCCCTCCTGGAAGCGGGTTTTATCTATACCCTGCTGACGGGAGATCCCGCCTCTCCCCTCCTCCGTTCCTACGGGGAACAGCTCGGGCTCCTCAGAAACGGCGTTATCCGGGGACACTTTGCGGCCATTTTTAAGGACAACAGACCGGGCTTTAAGGATATATGGCTCCGTGAGGATGAAACCCCGCAGATAAGGCGGGAAATAACCAACCGCCTGGACTGCGTCCCCGGCGCCCTGATAGGGGGCATCATGCCGATCTTTGTAGGAAACGATAAGATCATCAGGACCCGGGATATCCTCAAGAAAGCCCTCAAGAGTATAGGCAATTACCGCTTCAGCTATGCAATCGGTTCGGTCCGGCAGGGCCCGGAACTTAAATTTTCCTGGTCCGAGGCTCTGGAATTCATTCACCAGGACTTTTCCTACAACAACCTTGCCCCTTCCCAAAGGATGGACAAGCAGGCGATCTTCGAGGCGGTGAAGGCGGGCAATCTGGCGAAACTCCGAAGCGCCTTTATCGCATGGGCCCTGGAAGAATCCGGCAAGCCCCTGGACCGGGCCATTGTCGCCGGCGCCCTCAGCGCCCTGACCGGGGGCGGAGCGGAGGAAATTCTTGCCGCGGGGCAGACCCAGATTACCGCCGGGAATACGGAAACCTGGGAGGGGGCGGAACATGCGGCCCAAATGCTGATCTTCAACCTCTCCCTTATCAAAAGCCCGGGAACTCCCCTGTACGGGGACAAGCGTATCCAAACGGCCCTGCAGTTTATCGACGAACACTACCACGAACAGATCTCCCTGGAGGATGCGGCGGCCCGGACAAGCCTCAGCCCCGCCCATCTTTCCCGGCTGCTGTCGGCGGAAACCGGAGCCACCTTTACCGGCCACCTGTCGGGGAAGCGTATTGAACGGGCCTGCAAAGAACTGGCCCGGGGCCTCCTCAGCATTAAAGAGATCGCCGCCCTCTGCGGGTATCCCGACGCCAATTACTTCAGCCGGGCATTCAAAAAAGTCATGGGCATAACCCCTTCGGAGTATGCAAAAAAACAAGGGAGGGATACTCCATGATCCGCCGAATCTTCCCGGCCCTGCCCGGCCTTATCCTGGCGGGCATTTTGTGTTCAGCCTGTATCCAAAAGGCACAGCATGATCCGGGGGACGACCGGATCATCATCGGCTTTGTCATGGATTCCTTTATCGAAGAACGGTGGAGCCGGGACCGGGATATTTTTATCTCCACCGCCCGCCGGCTGGGGGCGGAGGTGATTCTCCAGGCGGGGGACGGAGATTCCCAGAACCAGGAGGCCCAGATTCACTTCCTTCTGGAAAAGGGAATTAACGTGCTGGTCCTGGTCGCCAGCGATCCCCGCTACCTGGCCAAAACTATTCAGGAGGTAAAACGCCAGGGAATTCCGGTGCTGCTCTACGAGCGGCTGGTTTTCGATGCCGGGGCGGATCTCTACCTGGCCTACGACGGGGAGGCGGCGGGGGAGCTTCAGGCCCAGGCGGTATTGGATCGTATCCCGGCGGAGGGTTCCGCCGGAACCCGGCGGGTGCTGATCTATAACGGAACCGCGGGGGACACCTATGCCGAGGCGGTCCACCGGGGGATCATGAATGTGCTGAAAGAACCGGTACGGAACAAGCGGATCAGCATTGCGGCGGACTACTGGCCGGCAAGCCCGGACAGCGGCGAAGCCTTTGATTTTATGAACCGTTTCCTCAACGATCACGCCGCCGTTGACGGCGTGGTGGCAGTAAACGATCTGGCGGCGGAAGCGATAATCCGGGCCCTGGCGATAAAGCGCCTGGCAGGAAAGACCGCGGTAGCCGGGGCCGATGCGGATCTGGCCGCATGTCAGCGTATTGCCGAGGGCGCCCAGACCATGACGGTCTACAAGCCCATCGAATATATCGCCGCCAGCGCCGCCCAAATGGCCATCTACCTGGCCAAGGACGACCGCTTTACCATCCACAATGCCATTAACGACGGAAGCTACCGGGTTCCCTACTACAAGCTGAACCCCGTCGCCGTTAACGCCTCCAATATGGACGAAACCGTCATCCGGGACGGCTTTCATCTGCGGGAGGATATTTACCGGAATGTATTTCCCTAGTACTCCCCGAGGGCTGCCGTATACGCCATGCCCGGATAAAACTTCAACATCTATATCCGGAAACCTCTGGTTCGCGCTCTGCTCCGGGGAGGCTCATTGTATAATGAATTCCACAAATGCAATTTTCTCCAGGGGGTAAGAAAACCTCTAAAAACTGAAGTTTTTAGAGGTTCCTGTCCGAAAATTGAGCCGCCGGGGAACACTAGTACCAGGCCATAGCGGCATAGCCAACAAAAGAAGGGGGAACCTCTCCGTCCTCCGGTCCGCCCGCATCGGCGCTGGTGGCGTAACCCAGCAGCTTCGCTCCGGCGGCGCCCAGGGAACGGGCAAATCCCAGCGCGCCCAGGACCGCTCCCGCCGAACAGGCCGCCCGGCCCTCCCCGGCCCGTTCCAGAATAAGGGCGGGCTCCCCCGCTTCCACGGCGGCGATAAAGCCCGCATCGTTGCTTTCCTTAACCCAGTCCAGGGCATTCTGCCCCCCGCCCCGGGGCATAAAACCATAATTTTCCCCGTAATGGGTCAGGTCCGTAGAAGCCAGCACCACAAGTTTCCGGGAAAGCTCCCCCGCCAGAGCGGCAAGGATCTTTCCCGCCTCAAAAGAGGATGCCTCCGCAGGCAGCCTGAGCCAGAGGAGTTTTGCCCGGGGGAAAAAATATTTCACCATGGGAAGCTGTACCTCCACGGTATTGTCCCGGTAACGGTCGGAAGCGCCGGAAAGCGCTTTTTTCAGCCTGTCCCGCAGTTCGCCGTCTATGGCCATATCCCCCAGGGGGGTGGAAACCCCGTCCTCTTCGGCAAAGAGGGGCGGCGTTCCGGGGGGAAGGTGGCCCCCGATTACCGCCGCCGTATCCGGGACGGCCCCCCCGGTGAGGGAAAATACCGCCCGGGCGGCGAGAACCCCCGAGTAGAACCAGCCCGCATGGGGAGCCATAGCCGCCACGGCCCCCGCGGAAGAGCCCGCTTCTACGGATTTATCCAAAAAAAGAGCTATTTTATCCGCCGAAGCGGGGTACCAGGAGCCGGACAGATACGGTTTTCGCAAAATCATACGATAATTATAGCATGGAACATAAAAAGCATGTATAATAAATCCATGCGAAACAGAGTCTCTTCAGTAATAGCGCTGATTTGTATACTTGTGTATATTGCCGCCCTGGGTTTTGCAGGCTGGCGTATGTATACCAGTATCGGCGAGCGCCGTAATCTGGCCAATAAAGAATTTAACGCCCTGGCGGACTTCGCTTCCGCCGCCAATCCTTCGGACTTTATGAACGAATCCTTTCAGGGAAAGCTCAGGGCCATGCTGGCCGGCTCCAAAACCCTGGAGGGCATTATCGTCTCCGGCCCCCAGAACAGGGAAACGGCCTTTGAACGGGTACAGGGAAACGCCGTTGTCTGGTCGGGCAATTCGCCCCGTTTTACGGCCCGGTTCGGCCTTAACCCGAATCATTTCAGAAGCCTCCCCAACGGCGTCAGGAACGCCGCCGTCCGGGGGGTGTCCAGCTATGTTGAATACAATGCCTTCCTCGACATCCTCAAGTACACCCTCTTTGCGGTCATTGCCGCCCTGTCCATTGCCTTCTTTACCCTGATCACGGAATTAACCCTGGGCCGGGATAACGCCGCCCCCGAATTCCGGGACAGCCCCCGGACTCCGGGAAGGACCGGCCGGCGGACAGGAACATCCCGGAGGGCCGAAGATCCCGGGGAGCCTCCCTCCGAATCTTACGATGATGAAGAACCCTTCGGGGATTTTGACGGCGCCTCCGGCGCGCCCGCTCCTAAAGCTGAAAGACCGGCGGAGCGAAATCAACCCTGGGCGAAGGAGGAATCCGGCGTTTATGCGGACGCCGGGGAAACGGATAGATCCTTTGAAATTCCCTTTGAAGATATCCAGGCCGAAGCCCTCTCCGGCACAGATACCTTTGCCGGGGATGAGGCCCTGTCCGGTACGGAGGACTTTGCCGGAGACTTTGCCCCCGCCGGCTTTGCCGGAGATGAAGACCTGCCCGGCATAGACGATTTTACCGGGAACGAAGGGGCGGCGCAAAAAATGGCCGGAACGGAAGAAACCCGCGAAGCCGCCGAACATTCCCCCCAGGGGCTCTATTCACCCCACGGTAATATAGGCTGGGAAGCCTATACCAGGGAACGGCTTGAGGCGGAACTTCACCGCTGCGCTTCCTTTGACCAGGATCTGGTCCTTATCAGCATGGAATTTAAGAAAGATCTGGACGATCCTGCCTACAGGCAGTTTACCGAAACGGCGGTGCAGTTCTTTACCATCCGGGATCTGCTTTTTGAAAAGGGAAAACGGGGCATTACGCTGATCTATCCTAACATCGATCTGGAGACGGGGTTTGCCAAATCCGAGGAATTCCACAACCGCGTCCTCAGTACCATGTCCCTGTCCACCCCCACGGATCTCTGCATCGGCCTCAGTTCCCGGTCGGGAAGGCTTATCGAAGCGGACCGTATCCTTATGGAAGCTTCCCAGGCCCTGGACCGGGCCCTGCAGGACCCGGTGTCCCCCATTGTGGCCTTTAAGAGCGATCTTGAAAAATACCGGGCCTTTATAAAAAACAGACAGTAAGCCCCGCCCTAGTTTTCCCCGGCGGCAAAATAGGAAGCTTCCCTAAAGAGCCGGCCCAGGGTCCATTCCTCCAGCTGATACACATAGGGCGATCCCGTAACCTGGGCGCTCCGGCGCTTCCCTTCCCCGTCCAGGGGGCCGCAGCGGATGATCCGGTTTGTCCCGTCCCCCAGTTCCAGAATGATCCGGCCCTCGTTGAAAATCGTGCCCTGGAGAGGGAGAAAGTCTTCCCCCTCGGCGTCCAGGACGGATCTGACGTACAACTCAACCCGCTGGGTATCCGCCGGCAGGGACCCCATGGTCCAGCCCGTTCCGTTGCGGGACAATGTCAGGGACTGCGCCGCCCCGCCGGGATAATCAATGCTGAGGCGCTGCACCATGCCGGTTTCGACGGCTCCGCCGGAACCTTCGGGGAACAGCCTGAGATCGTACCAGGAGCCGGCCGCGCTGTTGACATACGAGGCGATACGGGTATCCCCGGAACGGACCTCATCCTGTCCCTGCTTCCTCAGGTAAATTTCCCGGCCCGCGGCATCCTGATCCCCCACCAGCAGATCCAGCAGGGGATAGGCCCCCGCCCCGCCCCGGATAATGATCCGGGATGCGGTTCCTTCCGCCAGGCCCAGCCGTTTATGGGAAGCGGCGGAGGAGGCCCGCAGCGGATAGGCGCCCCGGGCGGAGAGTACGCGGAAGAGATCTTCCACCCGGGCCTGCTTTACGGGAAGATCGATCCCCTCGGCGGGAACAAACCAGAGGCCGTTTTTCCGGGTCAGGGAGACGACCTCCTCCCCCTCTCGGGAAATGACAATGCTGTCCGCCCGGTCCGCCCCCTCGGCGTCAAGCCAGACAAAGGCGGCGTTCCGCGCGTTAACCCGCTCGGGATCAAAGATCAGCGCCGCCGCATAGATCAGAGCAAGCAGGATGGTCAGCCCCGAAAGCAGGATCAGTTTCTTTTTATATACCATCGGTGATTTCCTTTCCTTTTGAGCCGCCGGTACTGCCGGCGCCGCCCTTGACGGGGCGCCGTCTCCAGGCCCGGATAAGTCCCAGGACCATTACCGCCAGGGGAACGAGCGCCACATTGAGGAACCGGGCAACGATCATGGCCTTGACCCGTTCAACGGGATCGGCGATCCGGTCAAGCCGGCCCGTCTGGGGCAGCCTGTTTCTGATACTGATAATGTCGTCGTCATTGCCAAGCCAGTCCGCCGCCTGAAGCAGAAAGTCCAGGTTACGCTGGGACTGGGTAATCTGTATAAGGGTGGTCCCCAAATCGGTATCCCCAATCACCACAATCCGGGATTCCCGGGGCTCTTGGGGCATGTCGGGCAGTTCCTCCCCGGAACCTTCCCGCACCGGCTTGGGCAGTCCCTCAAACCAGCTGGGGAATTTCCCCGACAGGGCCGCCCCCAGAATTTTTGTCCCCCTGGTATCGGGCTCCTCCGCTTCAAAGAGATAGGACATGCCGGGGTTGACGTTAAAGTCCTTCGTCATAAGCCAGGCTTCGGGGCTGCTTGAAAAGAGCGCCTCCCCCCGGACCTGTTCCGGCGGATCAAGCTCAATGGGGTTGGGCCAGAACATATCCACCCCGGAAAACCCTGCGGTGATGGGATTCCCGGGATTCCCGGCCTGTTCCGCCACCGCAATCCAGTGGGGATACCGGATCAGCCGGTTCTGAAACGGAATAACCAGGGCGCTGCGGTCCATGACCAGTTCGGGCCTGACGGCGGCGCCGTAGTAGGACACCATAGCCAGGAGCCCCCGGTCCGTCATAAGCCGGGCCTCAAGACCGCTCCGCAGATCCACGAAGACGCTTTCCACGGCAAAGAGCGCTTTCCCGCCGCCCTGGATATACCGGTCGATACGGTAGAGGGCCCAATCGTCCAGTTCCTCGGTTCCCCCCAGCACAAACAGCGCGGGCAGGGTATCGGGGATCTCCGCGCCGGGAGCTATCTGGCGGACCCGGAAGCCGGACTGTTCAAAGACCTGATCGAGGTAGCCGAAATCGCCGGACCACTGCTTGTCGGAGGCCCCCAGCAGTATCCCTATCTCGCGGCCGGTCCCCCGTACCAGGGAACGGATCCGGGAGGTCAAATCGTACTCCAGGGTATTCAGGGCAAAAACCCAGGGCAGCACCTCGACACGATCCAGATACTCAATAACAATGCCCGAATAGACGGTGGCGAAATTCGCCTCATCCTGTTCCACGGTTTGAATCTGGCGGCCGATGATCCCCAGCTGTTCCATGGTCTGGGCAAGCCCCGCCCTGCCGGGGTCCCGCCGTATGCAGCGGATTTTGCCCTTGGAGGAAGCGGCGTATTCCCGGAGCAGATCCATGATCTCCCCCGGTTCGGGATAGAGGCTGCCAAGCCGGTCCGATACATAGTAGGTGATCCGCACCTGATCGGGGATCTCCCCATAGAGGCTCCGGGATACGGCGGAGATGGTATAGGCCCTGTTTCTGGTCAGGTCCAGCCTGAACCAGAGCCGCCGGCTTATCAGCAGGGCAAGCGCAAAGGCCGCCGCGGTTAATACCGAAAGGGTTACCGCCTGTCTTCTGTTCATTCCCTACCTCCACTTCCTGAAGAGCAGTACCCGGGTATTGAGAAAGAGAAGCAGCGCCGTGGTAAGCACAAAGAAGGCCAGGTCCCGGGTGTCGATGATTCCCTTGGAAAAACTTTCAAAATGAAAGGAAAGAGAAAAAAAGTTGATCCCCTCCGCCAGGGCTGCGGGCAGGTTCATAACGGACGTAAGCTGATTGATCAGCATAATGAAGAGGAGGACCACCGCGCTTCCCAGAAAGGCGCCCGCCTGATTCTTGGAAAGGGAAGAGAGGAACAGCCCCAGGGCGGTGGCGGAGGACCCCAGGAGCAGGGCCCCCAGGTATTCGCCGGCGATTACCCCGCCGTCAAAACGGCCCAGAGAAGGAGGCTCAGGGGAAGGGGGATGGTCAGGACCATGATCCCCGCCAGCACCCCCAAGGAAGCGATAAACTTTCCCAGCG
This sequence comes from Treponema sp., assembly GCA_031275035.1. The sequence continues at coordinate 42,834 of JAISPH010000077.1, read as the reverse complement.
CCAAATCCCACTCGGAGAAGGGCATGGTCAGGAGCAGTTCCACCGTTCCCGTTTTCCGTTCCTCCGCCCAGCTCTTCATGGTCAATGCGGGGATGACCAGGATAAAGGCCAGGGGGAAGGATGCGAAGAAGGGCCTGAGGGTGGCGGTATCCATGGCAAAGAAACGCTGAAAGTAAAAGAGCCAAACAGAGGTAAAGAGAAGAAAGAAAACAGCCGTTCCGTAAAAGGCGGGGGAAATGCTGTAAGAGTAAAGTTCCTTCCGGGCCAGGGCAAGCGCCCTCAAGGGCAGTTTCATAGGACGCCCCCTTTGCCGCCTGAAGGCGCGCCTTTCAGCGGCGGGCCGTTCCGTTCCTCTCCGGTTAATTTCACAAATATATCCTCCAGACTGAGTTTCCGCCGGTTCATGCCGAGTATCTTGAGGCCCTCCGCCACGGCCCAGTCAAAGATATCCTCGCCGCCGACGGCGCTGCCCGAGGGCAGAAAAAAACTAATCCTTACCGTGCCGGGGAAGTCTCCGCCGCCGCGGTTTTCCAAGCTCAAAATCCCCAGCCGGGCAAGGCGGGCCTCAACGCCGGAGATATCCGCCCCTTTAAGGATCAGCTCCCAGGTGTCGCCTCCCTTCATGGTTCCCGCTATATCTTCGGGCCTGCCCTGGGCGGCGATACGGCCGTCGTTAAGGATGAGGACCTGGGAGCAGACCGCCTCCACCTCCTGCAAGATATGAGTAGAGAGGATCACCGTTTTCCGCTTTCCCAGATCTTTGATGAGCGAGCGGATCTCGATGATCTGGTTGGGATCAAGCCCGGAGGTGGGTTCGTCCAGGATCAGGATGGGCGGATCGTGGAGTATGGCCTGGGCCAGGCCTATCCGCTGTTTGTAGCCCTTGGAGAGGGTTTCGATTTTCCTGCCCTGCACCGCCTCAAGGCCGCAGGCTTCAATGCCGGCCTTAACCGCCCTGATCTTTTCACCGCCCCTGAGCAGCCGCGCGCCGGCAATAAAGGTCAGGTACTCGCCGGTAGTTAAATCGGTGTAGAGGGGAACGCTTTCCGGCATATAGCCGATGCGCCGTTTTACCTCCACCGGATCTTCCTGGACCGGAATGCCGTCCACCAGGGCTTCTCCTTCCGTGGGAAAGTGGAAACCCGTAAGGATCTTCATAATAGTGGTTTTCCCGGCGCCGTTAGGTCCCAGAAAACCCAGCACCTGATCCTTCCCGAGGGAAAAGGAAACATCCTTCACCGCCTCTACCGGACCATAACGCTTGGTAAGATTATGTACCTCAATCATAATACGCTCCTGACTTCCTGCAAATCCGGGAATCCCGCCGGGTTAAAACTACTAATCCGCATATTCAATGGGAAAGACCATCCGGTCCCTGGAGAGAACGGCCTGGGGAAAGAGCCGCTGGGCTTCCTTTATAAGCTGCTTGAGATGGAATTCCGTATACCGGGGGCTGTAGTGGATGAGGGCAAGTTTTTTAACTCCCCCCGCTTCGGCGGCAATCCGGGCAGCCTGCTCCGCGGTCATATGTTTCTTTTCACGGGCGTTCTCTTCCATCTCCCGCTCAAACATTCCCTCGCAGACAAGCAGATCCGAGTCCCTTACCTCTCCGGCAATGCCGGGAAAGTAAAGGGTATCGGTAACATAAGAAAATTTTCTCCCCATCCGGGACGCTCCCATCACGTCGGAGGGTTTTATCTCCCTTCCGTCTTCAAGCTTTACCGTCTCCCCGGACTGCAGCCGGGACCAGAGGGGGCCCCGGGGCACCCCCAGCTCAAGGGCGCTGCCGGGATGGAATTCGCCGGGCCGCATCGCTTCTTCCAGGGTATAACCAAAACAGGGCTTGGTGTGCCGCAGGGAAAAGCAGCGTACATGGAATCCCTCTCCTTCATAGATTATCCCCGGCCCGTTTATCTCCTTTACGATTATTTCATAGTTGATATACATATCCAGCACCCGGCGGCTGGTCTCAACATATTCGGCAATGCGGGGAGGGCCGAAGATGTAGAGGGGATCGTCCCGGTCCACCTGGGAAGACAGCATGAGGAGCCCCGGAATGCCCGTAACATGATCCGCATGGGTATGGCTTACGAAGATGGCGGAAATTTTCTTCCATCGCAGGTTCAGTTTACGAAGGGATACCTGGGTGCCCTCCCCGCCGTCAAAGAGAAAAAGTTCCCCCTCCCGGCGAAGCAGCACCGATGTAAGATGACGGTTCGGCAGGGGCATCATACCGCCGCAGCCGAGGATGAAGGCTTCAAGGTTCATGTAACAAGAGTATAACCGCTCCGGCCGGTTTTTTTAAAGCCCGCCGGAGATGAAGCCCTGCCCTTCCGCAGTCCCCGCAGGGTTTTTCGCAGTTTCCGCAGCCCCTCGGCGGTACGGAAGAGCCCCATCACCAGCGGCCGGTAGGTATAGTCCCAGCTTCCCGGACGGTGGATGATCCGTCCCCCGAAACCGGTCTTAAAGAGGTAGAGTCCCGCCATGGGATGAGCGGGATCTTCGCCAGGGGGTATGCCGTAAAGATCGTAACTGAGGCAGCCCGAGGCCTTGGCGTCCCTTATGGCTCTCCACTGCAGGGCATAGGGGGCCATGAAGTTCCGCCGGCGGTCCGAAGACGCGCCGTAGAGGTAGACCGCCTCCCCGCCCCGGAAGAGGGTGATAATGGCGGCCAAGGTTTCCCCTTCGTATTCCGCCATGTAGAGCCCTATATCGGCGCTCCCCTGTCGGCCGTTCCACTCCCGGCTGTGGGCAAAGAGGGCGGCATAGTAATCCGCACTGTGAATCGCTATGCCGTCCCGCCGGGCGGTCTCCTGGTAGAGTCTGTAAAAAACAGGAAGCTCCCCTGCCTCCGCCCGGCGCACGGAGACGCCCTTCCTCCCGGCCAGCCGTATATTGTAGCGCCACTTGGGTTTCATCCCCCGGAGAATCTCCTCTTCGCTTTTGTCCAGATCGATGATCACCGAATCCGGAGGCTGAATATCCGCGGCGGCCCGGAAGAGGGGCTCTTTCAGGGGCGGGGGAAATTCGGCGCCCTGGGTATACCAGGGAGGGTCAAAGCGGACAAATGCGGTATCCCCGGGAAGCAGTTCCCTGAGGGCGCAGGCAAGATCCTCCAGGGCCGCCTGGCGTTCACCGGCGGAAAAGTCCGGGGGCAGTTCCGGCCCCCAGGGGACATAGGCGAAGGAAACGCCCGGCCCCAGACGGCGGCGCACGACGAGAAGGGGCATAGTCCTCCCCTCCCCCCAGTCGGCCAAAAAGGCCCGGGCATTCCAGCCGAACCGGGCCTTAAAACTTCCCCAAAAGCCGGACTGCAGAAAGGCGGCGGCCCCGCTGCAGGCGGCCAGATCCGCGGGAACCAGGCCCCGGAAATGGCGGGCCCCGGCGGCGCCGGCCCTCAATTCGGCGGAGCCTCCGGCCACACTCCCGGCCAGGGTTCCGGCAGAAACCATCAGTGTACCTCGCCGGAGGCCACCGTCCTGGTACGGATCGGGTTCCCCAAAAGGGTCAGGGCCCTGCCGCCGGCCTCAACCTGATAATCCCGCACGGAGATGGGAATAGTAAAAAAAGTGTCAATATCTATCTCCTCCGGAGGCCGGCCGGCAGCGGCTCCGGCAAGTTTTACCGGCGTACCCGTGGGAATGCCGGCGGCATCCAGTACCTCCACCCGTTCAGCCCCGTCTTCGCCCCCATGATCCGCGGCGGCCAGGAGCATGCCCCGGCTTTCCACCCCCCGGAGCTTTGCCGGTTTAAGGTTATAGGCCAGGATGATCCGCCTGCCCAGGAGTTCCTCTTCCCGGTAAAAGGGGACCAGACCGGACACAATGATCCGTTCCTCGGGGACGCCGGTAACCCCCGCCGCCGTCTCCAGGGTTTCAATGTAGAGCTTATCCGCCTTGGGATGCCGCTCGATCTTTACAATCTCCGCAACCCGGAGATCCAGGGTGGCGGCAAAGGAAGCGGCGATCTCTCCGGGATCCTTCACCGCCGGTTTCGCCGGCAAAACCGGGGCGGCCTCCGCCGTACCGGCCTTATCCGCCGCCCCGCCCCGTTCCTTCTGGCTTCCCGAATAACGTTCCCGCAGCCTCTCCACCTGATCGTCTTCCAGCTTGGAAAAGAGCACCTCGCTCCGTATCTTTATTCCGGCCTCGATGCCGTCGTCTCCGCCTATATCCTGCCAGGAAAGATCCCCGCCGAGGCCGAAGAAGGAAGCCATCTTCGCGGCGGCGGCGGGCATATAGGGTTCAATCAAAACCGCCAGATCCCGGATCACATAACAGAGATTCCGGATCACCGCCTCCGCCTTAGGGGGATCCTCCTTCCGCATCCGCCAGGGTTCCGCATCCTGAAAGGTCTTATTGGCAAAGGAGGACAGTTCGAAGATCTGCCTGAAGGCGTCCCGCAGATCCGCCCGTTCAAGCCTAGCGGCTATCTCATCCTCATACCGCTTTACTTCGGTCCAAAAATCCGGCGCAGGCCTGCCCGGACCGGGGATTTTTCCGTCATAGTAACGGCTTACAAAGGACAATGTCCGGTTTACCAGATTCCCCAGGTTGCCGATAAGCTCGCCGTTCACCTTCTCCTGAAAATCCTTCCAAGTAAAAAGGGCGTCCGCTTTTTCGGGACGGTTATAGAAAATATAAAAGCGCCATACATCCGCGGGAATCCCCGTCTCCATCACATCAGTGCCGAAAACGCCGATGCCCTTGGACTTGGAAAATTTGCCGCTTTCATAGTTGAGGTACTCGGTGCTGGACATGTGGTGAAGCATGGTCCATTCACACTCTCCGGCGCCGGAGGAGCCCAGCAGGCTGGAGGGAAAGATCACCGTATGAAAAGGAATGTTATCCTTGCCGACAAACTGGAAAAGTTCCACTTCGCCGGGACTCTTCCACCAGTAATCCATAAATTCATGCCAGTCCCGGAAGCTCCTGCCGGACTTTCCCCAGGAGAAAGCTCCGGCCCTTTCCTTTGCCAAATCCTCCCCCAGGTTCCCGGTGATGGAGATATACCCTATGGGGGCGTCAAACCAGACATAGAAAACCTTATCCTCGTAACCCGGCTTGGGCACAGGGATTCCCCATTTAAGATCTCTGGTGATGGCCCGCTCCCGCAGGCCGTCCCGAATCCAGGCGCCGGTCATCTGGACGGCATTGTTGGCCCAGAAACCCTTTACCGAAGCGTCCTTTATCCAGGCCTCAAGCCGGTCCCGGATCTTGGGCAGATCGATGTAGAGATGCCTGGTTTCCCGCAGAGAGGGAGTGGCGCCGCAGCTTGAACAGCGGGGCTCCTTTAACTCCGTGGGGTCCAGCAGCTTTCCGCAGGCCTCGCACTGGTCCCCCCGGGCGCCCGCGTATCCGCAGTGGGGGCAGGAACCCCGGACATAACGATCCGCAAGAAAGCGACCGCAGGCGGCGCAGTGGAGCTGCTCTATGGTATGGCCCGTGATAAAGCCCTGGGCGTCCAGTTTTTTAAAGATATCCTGGGTAACCTCAGTCTGGATGGGGGTAGAGGTTCTGCCAAATTTATCAAAATTGATATTGAACCAGCGGTAAATTTCAGCATGGATCGCATAGTAGCGGCTGCATAATTCCCGGGGACTTATCCCCTCTTCGGCGGCCCGGTTTTCCGTGGCGGTTCCGTATTCATCGGTGCCGCATACATAAAGGGTATCGTAGCCCCGGAGCCGGCAGAACCGGGCAAAGGCATCGGCGGACAAGACCTGAATCAAATTCCCCAGGTGGGGCACATTATTTACGTAGGGAAGCGCCGAGGTGATAAGTCTTCGTTTCATGCTTACACCTTACTATAAGGGCAGGCTGCGAATCAACCAACCCCGCGGCGGAGCCCGGTCCGGCGGGATATGGACCCCGCCCCTCCGGCTAAGGAGACACTGGAAAGTCCAGGCGGGGTTTTCCCATGTCTCTCTAATGGTATATTTTTAACTTGAATTCGGCGTTCCAGGATGCCCCCGGCTCCAGGGACAGGGGGAAACGGGGCATAATACAGGTAGACTGATACTGGTCGGCAATCCGCCCCCTGATCCGGCTTCGGGTTTTGATGGGAATAAGCCATACGTCGCAGCTCCGGTTCATAGTCAGGCTGACAATGTCCTCGTTTTTTATATCCAGGAATTCCAGTCCCTCCACGGCGGCAATTTCGTCCCCGCCGGCATTTTCCTTGACGCCGTTCCGCAGGGCAAGAACCCTAAAAAAGGCCTCTCCCTCATCAAAAAAGGAAAGATCGATCTCGGGGATAAGGGTACATTCCAGGGGAAGCCCCCCCCCGTTGGTAAGGGTATAGTAAACCGTAAGGACATTTCCGCTGAGATGGTAGGTTTTTTCCAGCCCCGCTCCGTCAAAAGCCCCGGACGGCAGCGAAGCTTCCGGCTCAACAGATTCCTCGGGGAAGAGCAGTCCCGCCGCACCTCCGCCGGAAGCGGGATTTCTGGGGGCAAGCCGGAACCGGACCTTCTCGTGGGCCCGGTCCACAAGAACCGGCTCAAAGGTTTCCAGCGCACAGAAACGGGAACCTTCAAAACGGCCCGCCCGGGCGTCTTCTAAGGAAAGAGAGGGGGAAACCAGGCGGTCTAAAAAAGCGCCCCGGCGGTAGCAGTCCGCCGGCTGCTCTTCCCCCTGATCCGGCTCCCGCCGCCGGGCCATGGTATCCAGGTAATTCCAGTTTTTGGGGAGATAGTCAAGTTCAAAGATCCCCGCCCCCCGGGTTTTGATATAACAGTTTACGTGGGTATCCTGAAAAAGGTATTCTTCCTCGCCGTCCAAATCAAAATCAAAGGTCAAAAGGGAGGGGGTAAATATATCCTTCTCCCGGGTTATCTTCTCCGCCCCCAGGAGGGCCCGGTAGGCGGCCTTTCTCAGGGTATTCCGGTAGACGCCGCCGTCCCCCAGACAGCAGAAGACATCAAAGCTCTGGGCCTTGAGCAGCTCCTCCAGGGCGGTGCGCTTGCGGGACTTATCGCCCCGGAGCTGGTTGATGAGGGAATGGGTAAAGATCATCTTGGAATAGACGCCGTTAGCCTCGGGGTAGACAACCAGAAACTGCCGGGGCAGGAGTCCGGGCCGCCGGAGTTCTTCTTCACCCGCGGCCGGTCCGTATCCGCAGCCCAGTACCGGCGAAGCGGGGAAATAGGCCTTGGACAGGGGCTTTGCATTTTTGAGGTACCGGGAGGGGCTGGTAAAATTAATAAATGATCCGGCCAGGGAAAGATCCTCAAAAAACTGATGTATCCCCAGTTCCGGGTTTTCTTCGTCCCCGCAGAAGCGCGCCGGAAAGACCGCAGTTACCCCGCCGGAGCGATCCCGGAGCCTCTCCAGAACCGGAAGGGCTCTTTCTCCGGCAAACGCTTCCCGGAACTTCCCCGCCAGGGGAAAGATCGTAACCAGCTTTCCCTGGTCTTCGCTGATCACCGGCAGATCTTCCCCAAGTCCTGCGGAACGGAAGGCTTTGTCCTCCAAAAAAGTATAGACCATGCCGCAGGAATTCAGGGTTCCCACCATAGCCTGTTCCCAGGCCAGGCCGGGCAGCCAGCACCCCTGGGGCCGTCTGCCGAACTGCTTCCTCAGGTAGGTGGTAAACATTTCAATCTGGCTTATCCTGTCCTGGGGAGAGAGCAGGGCCATCATGGGTTCATAGAAACCGCCCCCCAAAAGCTCCACCTGCTTCCGGGAAATCATATCTTCCAGGATAAGAAAAAATTCAGGGTGGTTCCGCTCCAGCCAATTGAGGAGCACCCCCGAATAGTGGAGAACCGCCGGAATTGCAGGATACCTGTAGAGGGTTGAGATAAAAGGCTTTAACCGTATCCTGTAGAGTTCCTCAAATTCATCGATCCCCGCTCCATGGGGAAGGTGCTCGTGGGAACCCAGAATCAGGCTGATATTCCGGCTCATGGAGCTTTCATTCTAAACTACTTTTCCTTCCATGAAAAGCCGGAAAACAGAGAACCCGGGAATAAGCCGAAACAAGCAAACGTGGATCGAAGGTCCGATGCTTGCCGGTATCCTTGTTGGAGGGGAAATTTATTCGCAGGCGGGTTTAATGCCCAAATGCCCGCCTTTTGGCGGGGGAGCCTCCGGGGCGGCTTTAATCCGGCTAAAATATCCGGGGAGACACTGGACTTGTTCGACGACCCGGCCGGTTATCCCGGACTAAAGTCCGGTACAAGTCCTTTTTAAGCGGTTCCTGGCGAACCTTTGGTTCGACAGAAACTGAAGTTTCTGAACAACTTTATCGCCCCCGCAGACAACCTGAAACGCCATTTAACGCTACTGCAGGGCCCGGAACAGGAAAACCGCCGCGGAAGAAAAGATCAGCGAGAGGAGTCCCGCGGAGATCAGCGCCAGGGGGGTTCCCCGAAGCAGGGGGGGAACCTTTTCGATGGAGGCCCGGCGCTTTATTTCGCAGAGGATAAACGCCGCCAGCAGAGCGCCGCCGGCAAAGGACAGGGAGAGGACCGCCGCTTCCACCGGGGAGGCGGCCAGGTGCATGGTCAGGAACAGGGCGCTTACCGCCAGGCCGTTATAGCCGGAGGCGGCGCTGAGCATGGGGGAAAACCGCTCCTTTCTGAAAAAGATCCTGACAGCGCAGGCCTCAAGGACCATGCAGACCAGGGCGCTCAGGGGAAAGATCAGCAGGTAGTTCAAAAAGCCCAGGGAAAGGGGGGCGGCGATACAGGTGAAAAAAAACCAGAGGCTTAAAACGGCTGTAAAAAGAATCATCCACTGCAGACAGGCGCAGCAGCGGCGCCGGGCCGATCCTATTTCGCCCAGTCCAAGACCCAGATGAATTACCAGATTGACCGCCAGGCCGGCAAAGATCCCCAGGGATATGATCATTCCGTATCCTCCGGATGGACATACCGGCTCCTGCAGCGGCGAAAGATGACCACCGCATAACCCAGAAAGATAAGGGCTCCGGAAGAAACGGCGGCGGTTTTGACAGGAAAGTAAAGGCCCCCATAGTCGAAGAAAAGGATTATCCCCCGGGGACCGCCGGGAACCGAAAGGGAACCAAAACCCAGAGGTTCCCGAATCAGGGCCAGCGCCAGGACAAGCAGCCCCAGGATCAGTCCCTCCAGCAGCGCCCGGCCCACTGCCTGGCCGGCCTCAAGATTTCCGGTACGGCGGCATACCTGGGAGACAACGCAGGACACCGGCGTCAGGAGGACAAGCAGAGTAAGCTCCATGGAAAGCAGGGGGTTGAAGAAGGAAAACAGGAGCAAAAAGAATGAGCCGAAAAAGGAGGCCGTAAAGATCTCCAGCGCCGTTTTCCCCCGGACCGGGAGCAGGGGTTTGGCCGCGGTCAACACCAGGACGGTCAGGGCGTACACCCAGACAAGGGCGCCGGCGGTCAGCAGGGCATAGGCGGTACGGCCGGAGCCCATGATCAAAAGACCGGCGCCGGCCAGGGTGGAGAGGGGAGCATGGGAACCCAGAAAAATATGGGACCGGTAATGCTGACTCACGGCTGTTCCCCTGTTACAATGCGCCGCAGATAGAGCTGCATGAATTCCGGGGAGATCCTCTCCTGCACGCGTTCCGCATGACTGCTCAGGGGGATCAGCGCCTCCAGGTCCCCCTGGGGAGAAAGCATCGCCGCAAAAGAAGCCTGGATTCCATAATCCATTACGGCAAAAACCACCGCCCTGCCGGCGGAATCACTGCGGGTATACCAAACCCCCAGGGGGTGCGCCGGTTCCGCGGGGGAAGGCAGGTGAGCCGCCAGCCGCCGGGAATCTCCCGCGCTCAGTAAGATGCCGTTTACGGAACGCATTAAAACCCTGGTCCGCAGGGACCGGGTAAAAAACCATGCCAGACCGCCGATGACCAAAATTCCCATTATCCAGCCAAGCAGTATTCCCCCGTCCCTAAGCCGGAAAAGCGGGGCCCGGGATTTTTTCGTCATAAGGACCTCCCCCTGTGGGAATAGAAAATACGGCTCTCCAGGCCCCGGATCAGGGGAGTCAGCGCATTGATAAGGGCGGCGGCAAAAAAAGCGCCATAGGGTTCAAGCCCTATATAACGGAAAACAAAGGCGGCGGCCCCCGCAAAAAAAGCCGCCGTCAGGGCGCCGGCGCCGGATTTAGGACCCGTGGCGGGATCGCCCAGAAGAAAAAAGGCCGCCGCCACGATCCCCCCGGAGCAGAGGCCGAAAAGCGCATCCCCGCCGCCCAGGACCCCTCCCAGGGGCAAAGCGCCGAAAAGCCTGACTAAAAAGGCATAGGTCCCGATAAACGCCGCCGGAACCCAGCAGCGGCCGGCCCGGACAGCGGTAATAACGATGGTTCCCAGGAGCAGCACAAAGAGGCCCCGGTCGGCGATAATGCCGGGCCCGGAGGATCTGAAAAGGCCGATGTACCCCCCGGGCAGTTCGGCCCTGCTGAAAGAAAAAATTGTTTCGTTCAGAAGGGAACTGAACATCTGATCGAAAGAGCCGCCGGTCCAGCCGTTTATCTTGAGTATCCCCAAAGGCGAGCCCTGGGGGTCGGAAATGCCTTTGTCCAGACTGCCGGTTAAAATGGCCAGAGGGGAATTTTCAAGGGCCCGGTTAAAGGCCAGGGGCCAGGAAAAACGGATAAAAAGCCAACCCCCCAGGGCAGGATTAAGCCAATTGGTCCCCAACCCGCCGAAGCTGTGTTTAACCACCGCAACGGCAAAAACCGCCCCCAGAGCGGCAAAAACCGGATTGATGCTGTTGGGCAGCAGCAGGGTTAAAACCAGGGCCGTAACCAGGGCGCTTCCGTCTTTGAGGAGGGAAACGCCTTTTTTAAGGCCGATAAACAGTTCCGTCATCAGCGCCGCCGCCGAAGCGGCAAGGGCGACGGCCAGGGAAGAAAAGGAATCGCCCAGGGCGGATTGGAGTACCGTCAGGGCTGCGCAGACGCTTACCAGCCACATTCTGCCCGCAGTGGAATAGGCAAGGTATATCTGGGGTTTTTGAAACAGCGCCCGCCGGGAAGCATCCCTTTCCTCCATCATAGTTCCTGCCATCAGTACCCCCGGTATGCGTAATTCACAATTGAAGAACTGAGGGGAAGCCGGGAGGGGCAGACCACATCGCAGCATCCGCAGCCATGACATTCCGGGGCCCTGCCGGGATCCGGTTCCCGGTTGTCCGCGATGACCGCCTTTTTGTACAGTTCCTCCGGATCAAGCCCCACGGGACAAACGGCGCGGCATTCTCCGCAGCTGATACAGGCTCCCGGCGCGGCGTTCCCCGCCGGGCCGCCCAGAACGGCAAACACCGCATAGGTGGTCTTGATCACCGGTTCGTCCAGATCCACCACGATCCGGCCCAGCAGGGGGGAACCGGCGGCAATACGCCTGGGCTTGTCGATAAAGCCGCCGCACTCCGCAAAGATCTCGCCTATCCTGGTTCCGATACGGACCTTCATCACCTGGGCCCTCTTTACCGCAGACCCCCCCACGGCGACATAACGTTCCAGGATCGGCTTCTTCAACTTAACCGCATCGAAAATCGCCGCCAGGGTGGCGGGACCGAAGGAAAGGATATACCCCAGCTCAACGCCTTCTTTTTTTCCGTACATTCTGAGAACCAGATCCAGCTCCCGCCGGTTCCGCTGGGGATACCGGGAACTTACCAGGATCATGGAAACGGGGATGTCAAAGGATTCAGCCTCCGCCAGCAGCATCTTCCCCAGATCCTTCTCGCCGTGGGAAACGGCAAAGATGATCCTCACCGCCCGGCTGGCCCGGGCCGCAATACAGCTTCCCTCCACAACCGCCTTGATCCGTTCCCGGCAGAGTACATAATCCGCCACCAGCCAGGGATCGTCAAAGACACAACGGACCACCAGGGTCAGGGGTTCCTTGAGAGAACGGAGGGAAGAGAGCAGGTCAGACACGGGCCGGCCCGGGCCGTCCATCTCGACAATGCCATAATCCGAGATGATCCGCTGAAGCTCATAGACGGACAGGCCCTGCCAGGGAAAGTGCTCCACCCGTCTCCCCAGCTTTTCAAAACTTCCCTCCATACGGATGACCAGGGCCTCGTTGGGACGGCCGTCCGCAGCTTTCCAGGATACCATCCTGACAATCCGGCCCGGCACGGCGGCGTGGATATTGGCGGAACCTAGTCCCTGCCCCCGGCCTATAAGCATCCCCTCCCGGACATGGTCCCCCACCGATACGATAGGATAGGCCCGTCCTCCGGTATGCTGAACCAGGGGAATTACCGAAAGTCCCGGAAGAAAGGCTGTTACACAGGAATCTTTTGGAGGAACCGTGGGATCTTCAAATAGTATTCCCCCCCTGGGGAACGAAAAAACCTTCATGTAATCCTTTATGCTGCAACCCGCTTATCACTATATACCAGCATTTTCTTCTTTTTTCTATACCTGAAAGCAGTTCTAAAAAGAATGGGAATGCAGAGAAGCCCCCCCAGGACTACGGGTATCCGGTCTCCTTCGATACCCGGACGGGAATCGCCCCTTTCAAGAAAAGCCGTTAAATCCGCCAGGGGAAAGGGAGGGAAATCCCGGTCCTGGAACAAAGCGCCGGATGCGGGGAAGCGGTCCCCGCCGGAATCCTCCAGAACTCCCGCAATAAGGCCGTCTTCCCCCAGATAGTAAGATTCATAGGCAAAATCCGCCCTTCCTCCCAAGGGGGTAAGGGAAAAAAAGGACTGAAAGGCAAGATGATTCAGGTAGTCCTCCTCGCGGATCAGGGGCGGTTCCAGGGGAAGATCCCCGCCGGCGGAGGCCGGAGCCTTATAGGCGCCGGAGGGAAGGGCCGAAAGGAACAGGGCAAAGACCGCCCCCAGGGCAAAGGGCAGGACCGCGGCGGGAAAAAACGGCTCCCTCGGGGAACCGGCGATAGGCACCGGGAAAAAGCGTATGTGCCCCTGTTCAAGCCCCCGCCTGGATTCCGCCCAGGCGGAAAAACCCAGGACGATAAAAACGGCCGCCGGAAGGACCAGGGCCGGAACGGAAGGAATGGAGCCGGAAAAACAGATGAGGCCGTAGGCTGCCAGAAAGATCCCCCCCGGGAAGAGCCTGCGCCGGAAATTTTCACCCCTCAAGGGAGTTTTCCTCCAAAATGGCTTCCGGCCCCGGAGAGGAAAATCCCGCCCCTCCGCCCGGGGACGGCGGGCATAGCGCCGGGATGCAAACCATCCCCGCAGGGGTTCGATGAACAGGGAGAACAGGGCCGAGAGAACCCCTCCCAGGGCAAAGCCCGGCGGACCCAGGAATACCGCCGCCCCCAGGAGGGGCAGGAACGAGAGGGCCGGCAGGGAGGGGCGCAGTAACAGGAGCAGTCCCGCCGCGGCGGGGATAAAGAGGACGCCCTGGGGAAAGAGGGACCGGGAAGACCCCAGTATTTCAAGGGAATAGCCCGGCATATCCCCCATCGCCGGAGCCAGCTTTCCCTCAAGGTTTCGGGAATTAAGCCTCCCCTGAAGGGGTATATAAAAGTACCGTTTTCCCTCCCTGACAAAGAAGGATCGCAGCTTTTCGGCATAGCCGTCATTCCGGGGATCAAAGTCCTCCACCCGGTCCCGGTATTCATCCAGAGGGATGGGCCGGAGGGAATCAAAGTCGTCCAGGTAAACCAATTGGGTGGATTCGGAGATATAACCGCCGACGGAAAGATCCTGCAGCAGGGCCCCCGTCTCTCTGTCGGAGCAGGATGCATCCACCCCAAGGACCCCATAGGCCCCGGCGGCGGGGACAGAGGACCGTATCAGGAGGATGATTGCCGCGGCAAGGCCCAGGGAAAGGATCGCCGTCATCAGAACCGTTTTTTGAAAAGACATGGGTTACAAGTACGCGTAGGCGGCGGCAATAAAGATCCCCAGCAGGGCCCCCACAACAACTTCCAGGGGGGCATGGCCGTGGACTTCCTTTACCGGGTGATAGTCAGCCAGGGCCTTGTCCGCCAACTGCCGGCCCAGCGTATTGAGGGTTCTGGCCTGGATACCGGAGGAACGGCGCACCCCCACGGCGTCCCTCATAACGATAACTGCAAAGAGCAGGGAAACGATAAAGAGGCTGGAGCCGGGCCCTTCGTAGATGGCCGCCGAAGCCGCCATGGCGCTGACCAGGGCCGCATGGCTTGAAGGCATCCCCCCGGTACGCCAGGCTACGGTGGCCAGTATCTCCCGGGCGGTACTTTTGTGGGAACGGAGCAGGGCCACCGCCGCCTTGATAATCTGGGCAAGAAGCCAACTGGAGACAGACGATAAAAAAATGGGATTTTCAACAAAAGCTTTAAACGCTTCCATCCGTACCGACATGGCTTAATACACCATCTCCCAGGGCAGGGGCCTTTGTCAATACTCTATGGAAAAACCCCGGTACCTTCTGGAGATTTGAGAACTATGCCGGACCGATTCTACCCGGGCCCCCGGAGGCCCCCGGCGGAGCCACCGGAGCAGGGCGCAGAGCTTTTCCCCGGACCCCTCGGCCCAAAGCTCTACATCTCCTTCCGGAGTATTCCGCACCCACCCGGAAAGCCCCAGCCGGCGGGCCTCGTGACAGGCGGAATACCGGAACCCCACTCCCTGAACCCTGCCCCGGATCCGGGCAAAAAGAGCCTGCGGCGGATTTGGAGCTTCCGCCGGGGGCGGGGCTTCCCGGCCGCCGGCTTTCACAGCTCCTCCCAGAAAGCCCGGATAACCGGCCCGGAAAAACCGGCAAGCTTCAGCTTCTGTTTAACAAGATACTGTTCCCCGTCTCCGCCGTCAAAGGCGGGGAACTTTTTCGCCAAATACCGGCGCAGCAGCCCCATCTCCCCCTCAAAATCCAGCGCCGCCTTCAAAGCGGCGGCGGCGGCGTCCCGGTCTATACCCCGCCCGCAGAGACCCCGGATAAGCTTGAGGGGCCCCTCGGCCCCGCGGCTAAGACGGGACTGAATCCACCGGAGGGCATAGCGTTTGTCGTTGAGGAGATCCAGATCCGTCAGCCGGGAAACCGCCGCCTGGACCGGCCCCGGAGCATGACCCCGGCGCTCCAGTTTCCGGGAAATGCCGAAAACCGTTTGTTCCGCCCGGGAAATAAGCCGCAGCGCCGCCCGTTCCGCCCGGAAACAGGCGGCGGCAAAACGCAGGGCCTCCTCGCTGCCGGGCTCAAGCTCCGCGCCAGGGAGGGAAAGAACCTTGTCCCGGCAGGAAGGAGGCAGATAGCTTTTCCGGCAGGTGAGGATAGAGCCGTCGGAAAATTCGATCCGTTCCGTTTCGGGGTCCGCCCCGGTTTTCACCGATACCACCGTCATAAGGTTACTATAATAAATTTATTCGGAAACTTCAGTTTCCGAATAATGGCCGCTGATTCGCAGGCGGGGTCCATACCCGGAAGCAAGCTTCTGGGTTTTTCATTTTTTCCAAAACCGGCGCAATTCCGCCGCAGGCAGGGCCAAACAAACGCGGCGGACCGTAAGCCCGGCATTCCGGTTAACCCTCCGCCCGGTTCAGCAGCCTGAGGAGCCGGTCCCGCCGGGACCGGAGATCCTCCCGCGCCGCCGGTCCGGTTCCGTCTATGCCGAGGGCCGTTTCGGTATAGCCCAGGGCGGCCCGCCGGTCCCGGAGCCGCCATTCCGCATCTATCGCCAAGGCTCTATAGACGGCGGACCGCAGAGCCGGGGAAAGGGTCCGATTCAACAAAGACCGGAGACGGCGCCTCCCCTCTTCGGCGGAGCCCCCCCGGATCAGATCCAGGCCCAGGACATAACCTGCCAGGGGGAATTCCTCTTCCGCAGCCTCCATGAGCCGCCGGGCGGTTTTTCCGGGTTCCGCCGCATCCTTTCCGGGCCTGTCCGGCTGTCCGTAAAAAGCGGCGTTTCCGTTCCCGCGCCGGGCCGCCTTCCGCCAGCACAGAGCCAGGGCGGCCTTATCAACACGGTAGATCCCGGCCTCCAGCGGATCGGCGGCGATCCGGGCCAGGGCGGTAAAGAGGACGGCCAGCCCCAGAATATCCCGGAGATTGTGATCGCAGATCCCCAAAAGGGCGGCCTCCGCCGCAGGATCTCCCCCTGAACGCAGGTAGGAAAACCAGATCTCCGGGGCCATCGAACCCGGTATGTCTCCGGTCCGGTCCAGACCCAGCGCTTCAGTTTCTATAGTACCCTGGGAACAGGAGGGGAGCACCCGCTTCCACAGACGGCGGCTGGGATGGAGCAGATCCGCATGATAAAAAACAGGGGGGGTCATGCCGTTCATAAGGCAGCGGGTTTTAAGAATCTGGGAATCGAAACTTTTGCCGTTATAGGTAACCGTCAGGGGGGACCGCCCGCAGCCGGAAGGGGCCGGAGAGGGCGCAAATTCCGCCAGCGCCGCTTCAAGAAAATCATTTTCACCGGGATAATCGAGGAGCAGATACTGTTTAACCTGAAGCCGGTAATCCTGCGGCCCGGCCCGGCCGGGGTCCTTCACAAAACGGCCAAAGGCGGCGAGAAACGCCGCCGTCCCGGCGCCCCCGGAGAGGCCCGTGGTTTCCAGATCGAAGAACAGCAGATCCTCCAGGAAAAGCGCCCGGGAAGCGGGGGCCCCGGAACCCGGCGCGGCCTCCGGCGCTGCGGCATAGCGGAGCAGATCCGGCACCAGCACGGACAGGGAAGGGGGCAAGGGATACACGGGGGCGGCGGGCAGATCCAGTAGCGCCGAACGCTCAAGAACCTTAAAACCCAAGGGGGTCCAGCCTGAAAATCCCCGCGGCGATCCGGCCTCCGCCGGTATGCGGCCCGCCGCCTGAGACGAAGACCGGGCATCGGCCGGTTTTGCCGGCGATCCGGCCTCCCGGATACGCTGCAGCCGGGCCCTCAGATTCCCTCCCATAAACGCCGCCTAGATCAGGGCCCCGAGGAAGACCCCGGTCCCGTCTTTATTGCCTCCGGGACCGACGCAGGATGGACAGCCCGCCTTGCAGGGACAGCGTTCCACAACCCGGCGTATGGAACGGAAAAGATCCCCGGCCCGGCGGGACAGGGCTTCGGCGAGACCCGTACCGCCGGGATATTTGTCGTAAACAAAGAGGGCGGGAAGGCCGAAGTGGGGGTCCCGGACCCGCTCGGCGACGCCTATGTCCCGGGGATCGCAGAGGAGGAAGACCGGGGCTATGCGTTTTATCAGGGTGCCGGCGCCGGCAAGCGCCGAGGCGGCCCCCTGTTCGTCAAAGGCGGAAAGGCTCTCTCCGCCCCGGGACTCCGGGGGAAAAAGGAGGATCAGCGCCCGGGTTTGCATCTCCTCCTCCGGCAGATGTATCTCCCCGTATCCGATATTTTCGTGGGTGTGGAAACGTATCTTCTTGAACTTGGCAGCCTGGGACCGGACCAGCACATCCCCCAACACCCCCCTGGCCGCAAAAACCATATCCCCCCCACGCCCTTCACTTCCCTCTCCCTGCTCCTCACTCCTCATCCCGGACTCCCCGCTTTTCACTCCTCCCTCTTCACTCCCCGCTCTTCCATAAATAAATTCTTCATCTTCGCTGAGAACCTTGATGTCGGTTTTTACCAGACCGTCGGTAAAGTAATTTACCTCCGCCTCCCGGACCAGGCACTTCCGGTTCTCAATGTCCAGGGACTCCACCAGGTACTGACGGCCCCGGTGTATGTATACGGCGTTTTCGAAGATCAGCTCCTTGGCGCTGGGCCGGTCCATCTCGCCGATTACGGCATTGCGGCCGCCGGTAAGATCCACAATCACCACATTGTCCGCGGCGGCGGAACGGAGGCTGATGCCCTCCGCGGGGAAAGAACGGTCCGCCCAATGCCAGCGTCCGCCGGCTCCCGGCGCGCCGCCGGTATGCCGGATTATGCCCCCCTCTTCAAGGTGCTCCAGGACCGGAACCGCATTTTCCCCAAAGGGATCGGCCGCTTCCGGCGGAGGGCCGGGGGCTTTTCCGGACAAGGAGCCTGGCCGGAGGGGGCCCAAACATTCATCCCTGAAGGGAAGCTCAAAGCAGGCGCACTTTACATGATCCGTCAGAATATAGGGATTGTCCGGATCAAGCCGGGCCTCCTCCACTCCCTTTTGAAAGAACCATTCGGGATCATCCATGATAAACTGATCGAGCGGCGAAGCGGAGGCGACAAAGACCGATACCGAAGTTCCCCCCCGGCGGCCCGCCCTGCCCGACTGCTGCCAGAAACTGTTAAAAGAGCCGGGAAAGCCCGCCACCACCGAAGCATCCAGGCCGCCTATGTCGATGCCCAGTTCCAGGGCGTTGGTGGACACCACCCCCTGAATAAGCCCCTCCCGGAGCCCCCGCTCTATCTCCCGCCGCTCGTTGGGAAGGAGCCCTCCCCGGTAGGCTTCAACCCTGATCCTGGAATTATCCGTATAGAGATTGGCCAGGTCCTCGTTGACATAGGAGGCGGCCACCTCGGTTTTTATCCGGGAATGGGCAAAGAGGATGGTCTTGATTCCCGCTCTGAGAAAGGCCAGCATCCAGCGGCGGCTTTCGGTGATCACGCTGCGGCGTATCCCCTGGACCGCGTCCACCAGGGGCGGATTGTAGAGGATCACCCGTTTTTCCCCCCGGGGGGCGCCGTTTTTGTCCACCAGAACAACCTCGCCGCCGGTAAGAGTTTGGGCCAGCTCCAGAGGATTGGCGATGGTGGCGGAACAGAGAATAAACCGGGGGAAGGAGCCGTAAAAGGCGGCGATACGCCGGAGCCGGCGGATCACATTGGCTACATGGCTTCCCAGAACCCCCCGGTAGGCGTGGGCCTCGTCTATCACCACATATTTCAGATGGGAGAAGAAGCGTATCCATTTGGGATGATTGGGAAGTATCCCCGCATGGAGCATGTCGGGATTGGAGATGATGATCTGCCCCGTATCCCTGGCGGCGACCCGCAGGGAACCGGGGGTGTCCCCGTCGTAGGTGGCGGCCTTAACCGGGAGGCCGTAGAACTCCTCCGGCGAATCCGGGGAAACCAGTTCCCCAAGCTCCGACTGCTGATCCTGGGAAAGGGCCTTGGTGGGAAAGAGGTAGAGCGCCCGGGCCGAACTGTCCCGGAGCAGGGTCTGGAGAACGGGCAGGTTATAGCAGAGGGTCTTCCCCGAAGCCGTGGGGGTAACCACCACCACATGACTGCCCCGGCTGACCCTTTCCCAGACCTCGCCCTGGTGGGTATAGAGCCGGCTGATCCCCCGTTTTTCCAGGGCCGCGGCAATCCGGGGATCCAGATCCGCGGGAAAGGGTATACAGGAAGCTTCCGCCGCAGGGATAAGCCGGTTTTCCACAATATTTGGAGCAAATTCGGGGCCGGTAAGAATTTTTTCCAGTTCCGCACGGGAATCCATAGGCCGATTGTACCCTCAAGCGAAAAGAAACGTAAAGTCCGCTATCGACAGACGGAAAAAAGCCTCCTATACTATTTACTATGACGGGATTTCGTATCCCTGGACGGACTCAAGAACTTCTGGAAACCAAACCGGGGTTTTAGGAGGTTTTATTACAAAAGAAGGAGGCCTACAATGGCTGAAGTTTTGTCTATCGTTCTAGGCGGCGGAAAAGGAACACGGCTGTTCCCTCTGACCCAGGAACGGGCAAAGCCGGCGGTTCCCTTCGGCGGAAAATTTCGGCTGGTGGATATACCCATTTC
Organism: Treponema sp.; assembly: GCA_031275035.1. The sequence goes on along the minus strand of JAISPH010000077.1, from coordinate 23,248 downwards.
AAACTGCATCAACGCCGATTTTAAGCGGATCTATATCCTTACCCAGTTCAATTCCGCCTCCCTCCACATGCATCTGGCCCAGACCTATGTGTTCGACACATTCAGCAACGGCTTTGTGGAGATCCTGGCCGCGGAACAGACCTTCGAACATTCAAGCTGGTACGAGGGCACCGCCGATGCGGTGCGGAAGAACTTTATCCACTTCAGGACCCAGAATCCGTCCTACTACCTGGTACTCTCCGGGGATCAGCTCTACCGGATGGACCTGAAGGAACTGCTGAAAAAGCACAAGGATTCGGGGGCGGCCATAACCATCGCCTGTACCACCGTATCCAGGGAAGACGCCAGCCAGCTGGGCATCCTCAGGGTAAATAAAAACGGCGGCATTATTGAATTTCTGGAGAAGCCCGGATCCTCCAGGGATATCGGCGACTTTAAGGTTCCCCCGGAGCTGCGTTCCGAGAAGAGCCGGGACGAGTACCTTGCCTCCATGGGGATCTACATTTTCAACGCCGCGGCCATGGAAAGCTGCCTGACCAACGAGTACACCGATTTCGGCAAAGAGATAATCCCCGCGGCGATCAAAAACCTCAAGGTCAACGCCTATATCTTCAACGGCTACTGGGAAGACATCGGAACCATCCGCAACTTTTACGAAGCCAATATCAACCTGACCACCCTCAAGCCTAATTTCGATTTTTATGATGAGGACCGTCCCATCTATACCCACATGCGGAACCTGCCCCCGTCAAAGATGAACTTCAGCAATATGAATCAGTCCATCGCCGCCGAAGGCTGCATCATCACCAACGCATCGGTTACCTATTCCGTGGTCGGAGTAAGGACGATCATCGAATCCGGGGCAAGCCTGAACGGGGTAATCTGTATGGGGGCGGACTTCTACGAAACCGAGGAGCGGAAACGGCAGAACGCCGAAAACCGCCTGCCCAATATCGGCATCGGGAAGGGGGCCATCATCAAGGGGGCCATCATCGACAAAAACGCCGCCATAGGCGAGGGTTGCCGTATCGGCGTGGACAACCTGGACCGGCCCGACGGCAATTACGGCCACTACTACATTGTGGACGGCATCATCGTCATTCCAAAGAATACCGTCCTCTATCCGGGGACAATCATTTAGCCGCGGCCGCTACAGGGTTATAACCGGAACCGGTCCGGCTTTCGGCAGGGGCGGAGATTCCTCCGGCGTCCCGGCTTCGGCGCTGAAGCTGATCCCGCCCTCCCCGCCGCCGGCAATAAAGGATACGCCCCGGCCATACTCCCCCTTCAGCAGTAAAAGCGACAGCGGATCCTCCAGTTCCTTTTGAATGGCCCGCCGCATGGGCCGGGCGCCGTATTTGGGGTCCCAGCCCTTTTCCAGCAGGAAGCGCCTGGCCCGGGGAAGGATACGGATCCGGAACCCCTGTTCCGCCAGCCGGCGGGAAAGCTCCTCCAACTGCAGATCCAGAATGGCACCGGCCTGTTTTTCGTCAAGGGCATGAAACACCGCCACATCGTCCACACGGTTCAGGAATTCCGGACTGAAGAGGCGGCGCAGCTCCGACATGGCCGAGGCCCGGATCTCCCCCGGATCCATGATCCCCGTTCCGGCGCTGAACCCCAGCTTCGAGTCCCGGGAAATTTCCCGCACCCCCGCATTGCTGGTCATAATGATCACCGTATTTCTAAAGCTGACCGTATGGCCCAGGTTATCCTTGAGTTCCCCCTCCTCCAGGACCTGCAAAAGCAGATTGAACACTTCGTGGTGGGCTTTTTCAATCTCGTCAAAGAGAATAACCCGGTAGGGATTATGGCGTATGCGCTCGGTGAGGATTCCGCCCTCCCCGTAGCCCACATACCCCGGAGGCGCGCCCACCAGACGGGAAACATTGTGTTTCTCCATAAAGTCGGACATATCGATCCTGACCAGGGAATCCCCGTTGCCGAAAAGATATTCGGAAAGGCGCTTTGCCAGCAGGGTCTTGCCCACCCCCGTGGGGCCGAGGAAGATAAAGGAACCCAGGGGCCGTTTGGGAGAGGAAATCCCCGCCTGGGACCGCCTGATTGCCGATGCGATCAGGCGGACCGCATCGTCCTGGCCGATAACAGCCTTGTGGAGTTCTTCTTCAAGCCGGAGCAGCCGTTTGGCGTCCTGCTCTTCCAGGCGCATTACGGGTATGCCCGTAGCCTCCGCCACCACCCGGCGTACATCCTCTTCATTGACGGGGACCCGTTCGTCCCCGGAAGCCCGGAGCCAGAGCTCCCGCGCCAATTCGAGCCTGCGGCGGAGATCTTGTACCTTGTCCCGGATCTCCGCCGCCCGCTCATAATCCTGGGCCGATACCAAAGCGCCCTTTTCCTCGACAAGCTGGCGTATCTCCGCCTCGATGCCGGAAATCTCCGGCGGCCGGGAGCTGTACTCAAGCTTCCGCATGGCCCCGGCCTCGTCCAGAAGGTCGATAGCCTTGTCGGGCATAAAGCGGCCCGTAATGTAGCGCCGGGCCAGCCGGACGGCGGCGCTCACCGCTTCGGGACTGTAGCTTACCCGGTGGTGATCCTCGTAGCGTTTTTGAAGCCCCTTCAATATCTCCAGGGTATCGTCAGGGCCGGGCTCATCCACCAGGATAGTCTGGAAGCGCCGTTCCAGAGCGGCGTCTTTCTCAAAGTACTTCCGGTATTCCCCCATGGTAGTGGCGCCGATACACTGGATCTCCCCCCGGGAAAGGCCGGGCTTGAGCATGTTGGCGGCGTCGACGGTCCCCTCCGCGCCCCCCGCTCCGATAACGGCATGGATCTCGTCGATGAAGAGAATCACGTTTCCCGCCTGGACGATCTCCCTCATAATATTTTTGATCCGTTCCTCAAACTCGCCCCGGTACTTGGTGCCCGCCACTACCGCCCCCAGATCCAGGGAAAGGATGCGCTTCCCCTCCAGGGCGTCGGGTACGGCCTCCGCGGCGAAAAACCAGGCCAGCCCCTCCACAATGGCGGTCTTTCCCACGCCGGGCTCCCCGATAAGGATGGGGTTGTTCTTGGTACGCCGGGCCAGGATGCGTACCGCCCGCTCAATTTCCCGGCGGCGGCCCACCACGGGGTCCAGCTTGCCCGTCTTTGCCATGAGGGTCAGATCCCGGGAATACTCGTCCAGGTTCGGGGTAAGGGAGGAATAGGAAGCGGGCCTTATCCGGCTCCGCGGGGCCTTTTCTGGGATCTCCTCCTGGGGGGAAAAAAAGGGCGGGCAGCCGGCGGCGGCAAGGGATTCTTCCGGCCGGGCGTCATTGAAGGTGGTCTGCACCACCACCCGGAGCATGTCCGCATCCACCGCCCGCTGGTTCAGGTAAATCTGTATCGGAGAATCATACTCCCCCATGGCGGCGAAGAAGAGGTGCTCGGTGCCGATATAGTTGTTCCCCAGGGTCCGGGCTTCCTCGGCGGCGCTTTCCATCATGGTCCTGGTCCGCTGCGAGGGGGGCACGTCTCCGTAGACAATGGGGCCGGGCATACGGGGAATTTCGTCCTCAAGGATCTGCCGGAATTCCGGCAGATCGATCCTGAGAAACAGCAGCGCCTTGCAGGCAACGCCCTCCCCGTCTTTGAGGATGGCGGCGATGATATGCTCCGGCAGGAGCTGATCCGAATTGAAGCGGCGCGCCTCTTCCTGGGCGTCAATGGTTAAAATGCGCTGAGCCCGCTGGCTTAAGCCCTTAAACATAAAAAAACCCCTCGAACAAAAAACTACTGTATCCCGCCGGGGAATACAAGGAACTTCTTTCAAAATCCGGTATTCTGAGCAAACCCCGGGACCAATCCGACAAGAACAGCCCCGGGCCGGGACCCCCCGCCGTCCTTTTTCCTCCCGCCCCTGTTCCCGCCCTCCGGTACCTTCCCATAGACAGACCCCGGAGAGCAGCGCATTGCAGCGGCGGGCCCGGAAACCGCCCCGGCGGGGACGGAAGCCGCAGCAGCCGGGCCGGAAAGCGCGGTTTTGGGGCGGCGCGCTGCAACGCGGGGGCTGTTTTTGCCGGCGGTTGGGTCAATTTGACACGACTGTGGACAAAGCCGGAAAAACCAGTCCGGGCCCGGCCCTGAAACCCGCCGCTTCCGCTCCGCCATAAATGGCTGCGTTATGCGGATTTGCAGGCGGAACGCGGCGAAACCCCGGCCCGGAGGAAACTGAAACTGCCCAAGGGTATGGTACGGCGGCGGCCGGCGGCTACAGGCGCGTGACGCTGAAATTCCCGGAATTGGTACGGCCGCCGCTGGATATGAGCACCACCCCTGCCGCCGTCGAGGTAAAGGTAAAGTCCTTGCCGCCGGGATCGGGGCCGCCGGCGTCTATGATATTGAGGAGCTGCGACTGGCCCCCCGTGGTTTCAAGAAAGACCGAAAACCTGACCCCGTCGGAATTGGCAAGGCTGGAAAATTCAATCTTGTATGTTACCGATGCGGCGGTACTGAAAAAGTAATACGCAACGGTCCCCGAAGGCAGGCCGCTGGTTACGGTAAGGGGCGTCCCCGGAACGGCCAGGGTCAACGGATTCGCCGCCTTTGTGTTTTGTATCCCCTGGATAACCCCGTTGAGCGTGGGCAACGAGGCTATATCGCTGTCCGGGGGGCCCAGGGCCCGAACCCAGTAATAATAGGACCTGGTATAATTATAGTACGTACCGGTAGGGGCCACATCGTAATAGGTCGTTCCCGAAAAAGACGGAACTAACGGGAAAGCCGGCAAAGGGGGGGGAGGATCTGAGGAAAGGACATCGGCCCGGTAAATCGCATAACCCGCCGCATCGGGGACGGCGTCCCAGTCCAGCCTGATGGAGACCGGCGACGGAGCGCTGCCCCGGGGGACGGGGGTTTGCAGCTGTGTCAGGGGTATAACGGGAGAATAGCCGCTGGTCTGCTCATCCCCGCCGGCGCCCACCGCGGATACCTTGTAATAATAGGTGGCGAAGGCAAGGCCCGCATCCTCGTAAGAATAAACCGGCGAAGGCGGCGAAGGCGGCGTTACCGAAGCCACGAGAGGGAAAGCGCCGGCGGGGCTGGTATCCCGGAAAATCCTATACTGCACCGCGGCAGGCACCGGGGTCCAGGATACTTCAACCCGGCTGGAGGACAGGGCCTTCACCCACATGCCCGAAGGCGGATACACGGCCACATCCGGCGGATCGGAGGAATTAAGGATAACCCCGCTGTCGCAGGCCGCCAGAAGCAGGACCGCAAGCAGGAGCGGGGAAAACAGGGATTTTTCCGTCAATGTACCCTTTTTCATTCGCAGAACGAACCTCGTAAACAGCGGACTTGTTCGATAATCCGGACGGTTTCCGGACAACTTTAGTATAACGCCTGCAGGATGCTCCGCCGCCCGGGGCGGGGGATTCACAGTTTGTTTAAGTATCGGCGTCTTCCTGGAATAAATATAGCGCCCGGAACCCGGAAAAACCAGCCCCAACGCCGGTTTTTCCGGGTTCCGGGGCGGCCCCTAAAATTTCCGCAGCAATTCAACGGGTATGGTCTTTCCCGCCCGGCGCGCCGGAATCCAGGAGGCCAGGACGGAACTGACAATCGTAAAGAGGCCGATAAGCAGCACCATGGTCCAGTCTACAATGATGGGGATAGTCTCCAGGTAGAAGCCGGGGTCCAGAATTCGTACCTCGCCGCCGTGGAAAAGCCGGGAGAAGAAACCCAGGGTCCGTTCCAGGCCCCGGATAAGGCCGTTGATATTGCACCCGATGAGAAGCCCCATGGCAATGCCGGCGGCGGCCCCAACAGCGCCGGTAAGCAGGGAACCCCAGAGAAAGATCCGGCTGGTACCGGCGGGGCTTGCGCCAAAGGCCTTGAGCACCGCAATGTCCCGCTGCCGTTCAATGACCAGCATGGAGGTGGCGGAGGATACGTTAACCGCCGCCACCAGCACGATCAGGGCCATGATAAAGAGCAGGAGCTGCCGGGTCGATTCGTAGGAGCTGTACTGGGAACGGAGCAGTTCCTTCCAGGTAAAGACCAGGTACTCCGGCCCCAGGGCAAAGGCCAGGGAGAAGGCGGCGGCGTTCACCGCCGGGCCGTAGGGATCTTCAAGCTTCATCACCAGGCGGGAAGAGGAGAGTTCCGGCGCAAGGATCCGCTTTCCCGCTTCATAAGTTATAATACACCACAGGGAATCCAGTTCCCGGTATCCCGAGGAGACGATACCCTGCACCTTGAAGGGGCTGATCCGGGGGATGTTCCGGCCCTCCGGGGAAACCCTGATGGTCATTATTCTGATGGTATCCCCCAGGGCGGCTCCGATATTCCGGGCCAGATCTTCCCCCAAAAGCACGGCCTGATCCGTTTCGAGGAAGGCGCTGCCCTCCCGGACAACCAGGTAGCGGGCGCTTCCCTGGTCTTCCCAGAAGGAAGGTTCCACCGCCCGGATCGTCGTTCCGGTTTTACCCCCCTTTCCTGTCAGGATCCCCAGCCCCTGCCGCTCGGGCCAAAGGGCCCGCAGCCCCGGAACCTGTTCCCGCAGATCCGCCGCGTTCAGGACCGTCGCCAGCTCCTCCATGTCCGCGGAATCTTTCCGGTTATAGGCCTGAAGGTGTCCCGTTCCCAGTTCCAGATACCGGTCGGTAATGCCCCGGATCATACCGTCGGAGACGATGAGGGTAACCATGATGGGAACAAGGCTCAGGGCGATTCCCGCGGCGGCCCCCCGCAGATACCGGCCCCCCTCCCGGGCCCTGCCCAGAAGGTAGCGCAGGGCAATGAAAAAGCCGGGCCCTGTTTTCACCGGGACCCCGCTTCGGGCCCGGCGGCCCCCCCGGCGGCGAAGACCAGAACGCCCCCTTCCAGGGTATAGCGGATCCGGGCCCGGCGGGCCACGGTTTCATCGTGGGTTACCACGATCAGGGTCTTGCCCCGCTTTTCCGCACTGGCGTAGAGCAGTTCCGCCACCACGGCGCTGTTTCCCGAATCCAGGTTCCCCGTAGGTTCGTCGGCCAGAACCAAATCGGGGTCATTCACCATGGACCGGGCCACCGCCACCCGCTGGCGTTCCCCCCCGGAAAGCTGGGAGGGAAAATGTTTCAGCCGGTCCTCCATACGGACATCCGAAAGCAGGGCCCGGGCCTTTTCCAGGGCGTCTTTCTTCTTCATTCCCGCCATATAGGCGGGGAGCATCACATTCTCCAGGGCGGTAAAATCTTTGAGGAGATAGTGAAACTGAAAGATAAAGCCCACCCGGCGGCTCCGGTAGCCGGTGAGGCTGCCTTCGGAAAGACCGCAGATCTCCATACCCCCCACCTTGACCGAACCCGAATCACAGCGGTCCAGTCCGCCCAGAATGTTGAGGAGGGTGCTCTTGCCGCTGCCGCTCTCCCCGGTGATGGCCACGGAGCTTCCCGCTTCAATCTCAAAGCTTATCCCCTTGAGGATGTGCAGTTCCTCCACCCCGGACTCGTAGTTTTTTACGATGTTCTCCGCCCTGATCAGGGGCTTCGCCGTATTATTCATAACGCAGAACCTCCGCAGGCCTAATCCGGGAGACCCTTCCCGAAGCGAACCAAGCCGCCAGTACGGCGGAGAGAAAACCGAACATAAATATCAGCGCCGCCTCGTGGGGGATAACCCGGGAGGGTATCTCCTTAATGTAAAACACCGTAGGGGAAAAGACGGCAAAACGGCCCTCCGCAATATCCCCTCCGAAAAGGGAAGCGGCAAAGTTTACCGCGGCAATAATGCCGTTTACCGCCCCCTCCATCAGGGTGAAAAAGGCCTGAATATTGAGGGCGATGAGAAGCCCCAGGGCCATGCCTATGCCGGCGCCGAAGAGGCCGATAAAGAAACCGTCGCAGGTAAAAACCAGCCGTACCGCCGAATCGGCGGCCCCCACCGCCCGGAGAAGGCCTATCTCTTCCCGGCGTTCCAGCACGGCCCGCCGCTGGGATTGAAAGATATTGAGCCCCACCACAATGAAGATGAGCCCCACCAGCACGAACATGAGAAGCTTCTCCGTCCGCAGGGCTCCAAAGAAGGCCCGGTTATAATCCCGCCAGGAACTAAGCAGGACCGTTCCGGCTTCGGAAGCTTCCGCGGAGGAGGCCTCCGTCACGGTATGTACGGAAAACCCCGCCCCGGAAAGGGCCTGCGCAATCAGCGGCAGGGCCCGGGAATCCTGCCAGCGGCTGTTCAGCTTGATCCCCAGGGAAAGGGTGTCGATCCCGTCCAGCTCCCCGGCCCTTTCCAGGTTGATAAACCCCCAGCCCAGATCGTACTCGTAAAAACCGGTGCGGAAAATACCCCTTACTATAAAAGGAGTATTCTCCGCATCTTCCGAGAAAAGCCCCGAAAGGGAAATCAGGATAATCTCGTCCCCCGCCATAACCCCCAGACTGCGGGCAAGCTCCGCCCCCAGGATAATGTCATCCCTGCCGTCTATGTCGAAGGAGCCTTCTTCAAAGTCGAATTTGGCCGCCATGCCCCGGTCCTTCTCCAGCGCGTCCGGGGGAAGCCCCCGGACAAGCGCCGCATGCTGGTTTCCCCGGCTGCCCCGGACAAGGCCCTTTAACTCTCTAAAGGGAACCGCCGACGAAACCAGGGGAAGTTCCTCAAGACCCCCGGGGATATCCGCAGGAATCCTGTCCACCCTGACGTGATAGGAGGAAATTTCCAGGATGCTTTCGATAAAGCCCATTTGGAAACCGTTCATCACCGCAATGATCACCGTCAGGGCCAGTACCCCCATGGCTATCCCCAGAACCGCTAAAACCGGCGCGGGGGAGGAACGGTTCTGGCGGCGGCTGGAGATGTACCGGGCCGCTACAAATCCAATCCACCGGCTATTCATCTGACCCGCCCGGAACGCTTTCCGCCGGAGAGGGCCGTATCCGTTCTTCGGTAATTTTACGGCCGTCCCTTCCCCAAATGGCCCGGAGCACCACTTTTCCGTTCATGTACAGTTCCTCCACATCCCGGCCGTCCTCCCGGCGTACCGTCCGTTCCAGGACGCCCCTGGTATAGTTCCGTTCCGCTATCCGGTCTCCGGCGCTGTCGTACTCATACTCCAAAAGCCGCTCGTCGTCCCCGGCGATCCAGCGTACCGCGGTAAGCCGGTCCCCGGACCAGGTATTTTGAAGCTCCCCGATAAGGCCGCCCTCCGCATCCCAGCGGGTTTCGCCCAGGACCCGGCCCCGGTCATCGGTATCATATAGTATCCTACTACTGTTCTCCATGAGAATATCCCTCAGGAACTCCGAGTCATAGGCCGGATTAAGAACAACAGGGGCGGTGTCCTCCGCCGCGCTCAGCGCATAACGGGGAAAACGTATCCGCGCCGGAGTCCCGGCCGCGGCGGAGCCTTCTTCTTCCGTACTCTGGGCGGCAATCCGGTCCACCGCCCGCAGGGAATAGAAACGGCTGTAACGGTAGTAATCGGTCCAGAGCAGAACCCCGGAAGATCCGGCCCCCGGCGCGGTTTCCGGCGGCGCGGCCGCCGTATCCTCCGCGGCGGGAGGGCCCGCCTTGAACCAGGCTTCCGCCTTGACCAGCAGGTTCCGGTTGTAGCTCAGCAGGGTACGGTAAACGCCGCCTTCGCCGTCAAACTGACGCTCTTCGGTAAGCCGTCCCTCCTCGTCGTACAATTCTATAAAACCCGAACCGTCATCGCCGAAGGCCGCAACCAGCCGGTCCCGGCGCAGCTCATCCCGGAAGATCCACTGCCGCCGGTATTCTTCCCCTTCCTGGTAGAGGGTACGGAGTTCCGCGGTATAGTTTTCCCCATAGTAGGGCAGCAACGCCTCGGGCAGCTCCTCCGGGACGGCCCGGTCCACCGAAAGGGCGTACCTGCTCCGCAGGGCAATCCGGGAGACCGCCGGCTCCAGGGCCATTCCGGCTGCATTGGAAGTGAACCAGTCCCCGGCCCCGGCCAGGCCGGCGGCTATGCCCCCCGCAGCAAGAAAGCCGGCAAAAAGGGCCGGACCGCAGGCCGGAAACCTACGCAAGACCCGCAAATTCCCGGGCATAGCAGCGGGGATCGAAGGGAGCAATGTCCCCGTACTGTTCCCCGGTACAGATGAATACCAGGGGGAGCCCCAGTTCCGCCGCCAGGGAAAAGACCGCTCCGCCCCTGGCGCCGGAATCGTACTTGGTCAGAATTACCCCGTCCAGAGCCACCGCTTCGTGAAAGGTCTCCGCCTGGACCAGCGCGTTTCTGCCGGTTGTGGCGTCCAGCACCAGCCATTTCAGATACCGGCTTTCCCCGGCCTTGGATTCCACCACCCGGTCTATCTTCTTCAATTCTTCCACCAGGGAGGACTTGGTATGCATGCGCCCGGCGGTATCCGCCAGGATCAGGTCCCCCCCGCCGGCCTGGGCCGCCTCCACCGCATCGTAGACCACCGCCGCCGGATCTCCCCCGTGCTGATGGGCCACCACCCGGAGGCCGAGCCGTTCTCCGTGGATCTTAAGCTGATCAATGGCGGCGGCCCGAAAGGTATCCGCCGCGGCAAGTATGGGCCGGCGCCGGTACCGGGACCGGTAATACTCCGCCAGTTTTGCGGCGCTGGTGGTCTTTCCCACTCCGTTTACCCCCAGGAGGAGGATAACCCCCAAGCCGTTTCCCGGGGCCGTTTCCGGATCAAAAACGCCGGCGGAACCGGGCCGGGCCTTGAGCAGTTCCCCCTCCAGCAGATCCGCCAGGGCGCAGCGTACCTCCCCGCCTTGGGTGATTTTTTCTTTCTTACAGTGATCCCGCAGAGCCTCCACTACCCGGAAGGCTTCGGCGGCGCCGAAATCCCCCTCCACCAGAAGATCCCCGAGGTTTTCAAATAATTCCTCCGAAACCGGATTTTTGAGACCAAAGAAAGCTTTAATGCGTCCGGCAAAGCTGTTTGTCATAATCGTCCTTATCAGCCAAACCCGCCTGCGAATAACTCTCCCCGCCCTGAAGCTTCCCCGCCGGAAGGCGGGTTCTTGGGTATTCGATCCGGCTTTGAATAAATCCGGCGGGGCGGCCGGGCTACTTTCCCATCTTAATTACGCCTTCATTTGAACTATAGAGATACCGGAAGGCCCGGTAAATGGATTCCGCCACGGTACAGCCAAAAACAGTCCAGGCGGCTATTGAAATATACCGGAGATTATTCGCTTCATCATAGATGCCGGGATCGCCCCGGTAGTTATACGCATTGGTATAGGTCGCCGCTATGCCATTGATAAGGATCGCCGCGGGCAGGGCCACCCAGAAACGGCCCCAGGCGCCGTAGAAGCGCCGCCTCATCCGCTCAACCTGCCGGGGCCCGGATTCGCGGACGTTAAAAACCGCGCTGCCGTCTATTCCCTGGAAAACCATGGCGGCGCTGCCTTCGGGGCTTTCAACAGAGATATACTCGTAGCTGCCCTGATCAAGATTGATGGTCAGGGGAGCCTCCCCGGCATAGAGGGCGCCCCGGTACACCGAGGCCGAAGAAATTCCCGGCGCCGTTATGGTCAGGGCCGCCTGGGCAATGGGGGTCAGGTTGATGTACAGTTCCGCCAGCTCCCCCGGATTCAGTTCCACCTCGCCGGCAAAGGTCCGGTGCTCCCCGGCGAAGACCCGCAGCTCCACCGGTCCCGGAGGACGCTCGATGATCGTTGTTCCGCCCCGCCCGGCAAAGGCATTGTCGATTATCACCGCCGCATGGGCCGGCGCGGCCTTTACCGTTATGGCCGCCGGGGCGCTCCCGGAAACCGCCGCCGTCAGCCGGCCCGCCAGTTCATCCACCGCGCTGTTCATATCCTCAAGGGAAAAGACGATGCTGTCTTCATACTGAAAGGAACGGGTAAAGAGGGTGTACAGTTTGAGGCTGATAAGGATACGGCCGTAGTATTCGGAGGCCGATCCGGCAAGGAAGGCGTCGGCCTTTTGGTCCCTGCAGAAACGGTACTCGTTTCCCGGCCCGGGAGGAGGAGGAAAGCCGCCGGCGGCGTTTTCCCCGGCAAGCCTGAATTCGGGCTCGTCCGCAATGGGGGGGATCTTATCCGCCCCCCGGTAGGCTTCCTCCAGCTCCGCTATGGCTTCGTCCGCGGTCTTTAGTTCCCGGCGGTACTTCCAGGAAGGGTTCCCCTGGTAGAGCAGCAGGTCCCGCTCCTCCCGTTTGGCCGCCAGGGCCTGCCCTGCTCCGGCCAGCGCCTTGGCCCGGGCATAATCCGCATAGTAGGCGTATTCCCGGGATACCCGGATCCGCCGGTTTACCGGATCGAGGGCGTCCACCAGAGCCTTAGCCATGGTCTCCCCAGCGATACGGTTTGAGAGGGGCAGGGCGGAAACGTCAAAGGCGGTAACGCAGAGGACCCATTCCTGATTGATCGGCGGAAGCGGCTCCTCCCCGGCTTTGGCCCTGGCATAAACCGGCGCCGCCCCGGCAAGCAGCAGGACCGTCAAGAGAGGAATGGACCCCCTGCGCCGCCGGAGGAAAGCTCCGCCCCTATTTCCGGGCATTGTTCCAAACAAAACGCAAATACTCCTCAATAAAGGGATCTATATCTCCGTCCATAACCGCCTGAATATTGCCGGCTTCCGTTTTGGTACGGGCGTCCTTAACCATGGTATAGGGCTGGAAAACATAGGAACGAATCTGATTCCCCCAGGAAATATCCTTTTTCTCCTGGGCAAACTTTTCATTTTCCTTTTCCTTTTCCTGCCGGTAGTATTCGTAGAGCCTGGCCTTGAGCATGCTCATGGCGATGGCCCGGTTTTTTATCTGACTCCGCTCGTTCTGGCAGGCCGCCACAATGCCCGTGGGAAGATGGGTAAGGCGGACCGCGCTGTCGGTCTTGTTTACATGCTGGCCCCCGGCGCCGCCGGAGCGGTAGGTGTCCACCCTAAGATCCTCGGGACGGATCTCCACCTCGATGGAATCGTCGATTACGGGGAAGACATAGACCGAAGCGAAGGAGGTATGCCGCCGGGCATTGGCGTCGAAGGGGGAGATCCGCACCAGCCGGTGTACCCCGGATTCTCCCTTCAGGTAGCCGTAGGCATAATCTCCCTCGATCTTAACCGTAACGGACTTGATGCCTCCCTCAGCCTCCAGGCGGTCTTCCTCCTCCATGGAGAAGCCCTTCCGCTCCGCCCAGCGCAGGTACATGCGGTAGAGCATCTGGGACCAGTCGCAGGCTTCGGTTCCCCCGGCGCCGGAGTGGACCGTCAAAAAACAGCCGTTCCTGTCCACCTCGCCGGGCATCAGCTCATAGATGTTCTGTTTTTCATAACGGGCGGCAAGCAGTTTGAGGGTGGACTCAATTTCCCCGCTATGGGACTCGTCCCCGGCCTCGGAGGCCAGTTCGTAGAGGGTTTCCAGATCCTCAAATTCCGCCTTGAGGCTTTTCCAGGGTTCGTAACGGGCCTTCAGGGCCTTGAGCTCCCCCATAAGCTTCTCCGCCCGGGGGGCGTCGTTCCAGAAATTTTCTTCCCCCGCCCGGGCCTCTAAACCGGCGATACGCTCCGCAAAAGAGGGGCCCCCCGGCTTGTCAAAGACGCCTCCAGGTTTCAAGGATTCGTTCTTTTAAGTCCCCGATGGGGGCGCCTAACTCGGATAACAGCATAACAGCTCCTCCGCCGCCTTCAGCGGCTCCGTCCCGGCCGCCAAAACGGACCGTCCGGACATTTGAGAACCTGAACGCTTTCATTCAGGTTCAATAGAGTTGTCGAACCAAGGTTCGCCCGCAAGCGCTTAAAAAGGATTTGCACCGGACTAAAATCCGCAGAAACCAACCGGGTTCCCAAACAAGTCCAATCTAAGAACCCCGGCCTGCGGCATTCCTGCCGGAAACTTTTTCATTTCCCTTGGCCACCAGACGGCGCCACTTCTTATCCCGCAGGCTGGAGAGCACCAGGGTGCCGTTTATGGGAAACTGAAAAATCCGCAGCCGGTCAAAAGCGTCGGTGGCCCGGTCCAGATCCCGCTTTAAGCGGTTCAGCGTGTCCGGGGATATGAAGGCCGATTCCCAAAGGCCCCGCTGAATCTTTTCCAGTCCATACTGGGAGAGGAGATCCGCCAGTTCCTTTGCCCGGCCTTCGGAACCGGGGTCCACCGCAATGGAAACGAACATGGTCTTATTGTATGAAGAGGAACGGGAAATTGCAAGATCAACCGGCGCGTTATACGGGCGGATCAATTTCCGGCTGCGGGGTCCGGCGTTTTTCCGTTTTCAGGACGGCTTGACCGTTACGGGCGGACGCCTTATATTTGTTAAGTAACAGGGGATTTTTCAAAATGGAAGTACAGCAAAATGCCGTTCATCCCTCCGAATACGAAGGACTTACCTTTGAGAAGGTCTGGGCTATGTTCCAGGAAACCGATAAAAAGTTCCAGGAAACCGACAGGCTGCTGCGACAGAACCAGAAGATGATGGGCGATCTGGGGCGGAAGTTCGGCAAGATAATCGAGCACATGTTTATCCCCAACCTAAAGGAAAAATTTAACGCGCTGGGCTATGAGTTTGGCAAGGCCTCGTCCAATGTGTTTATCGAAAGCAGGGAACATAATCTCTATGCGGAGATAGACGTATTCCTGGAAAACGGGGACTGCGCCCTGGCGGTAGAGGTAAAAACCCAGGCGAACAGCGGCGACATCCAGGAACATGTAGAACGGATGGAAAAACTGCGCCGGTACTTCGATCTGCACGGCGACAAGCGGAGGCTCTACGGGGCCGTGGCCGCGGCGGTCATTCCCGGCAATGTCCACGACCTTGCGTTAAAACAGGGCTTTTACGTGATTAAACAGGCGGGGGACAATATCAGCATAGAGGAGCCCCAGGACAAGGCCAGGGCCTGGTAGTATCCGCCCTTTGCATCTGCGTTAAACCCCTGGCGGCGGCGGAACGGCGGGGGGCCCCGCTGAGTCAACGGGGAAGCCGGAGGCCGCCGCCGGTAATCCCCAAAAGGGAAAACCGGTATATCTGAAAAGGGGGGCAAATGGATCTTTTCAAAAGCTGTCATTTTGAAAAAGATCCAAATTTGCCGATTATAAAAGCATGAAGGGATTCAGCATTATTTTTTTGATCATGGCGCTTGTCCTCCCGGGATCTGTCTTTTCCCAGGATTCCGAAGCGGCGGTTTTTGCCCCCTTTGTCTCCCGGATCACCGCGGAAGTAAAAAATAATCTGGTCCGTCTTAACTGGGTGGATTCCCGGGATATCCGGGGACCGGTCTTTGTTTACCGGTCCAGAGAATCCTTTGTGGAGGGCATCCCCAGTTCAAGGCCCGTAGAAGTGGCCTACGGCGTACAAACCTATATCGACGAAGTGGAAGCCCCCGGCCCCTGGCACTACTATATTATCGCCAGCGACAGCGAGGGCCGAAAGTACACTGTTCCCATCCCTTTCAACAATACCCTCAGTGTTGTTATTGAAGGGATCGAAACCGCCCCCAGGACGATCGCCGGCCTGGAAGCGGTCCTCGAGGAGGACGGGGTGCTTATTTCATTCCGGGGAGCGGGACGGACGGACAATGTCATCCTGTACCGGAGCACGAAACCCCTGCGGGACCCCCGGGATCTGCTGGAGGCGGTGATTGTCCAGTCGGGGATAAGTTCTCCCTTTACGGACTACCCCGTGCCGGGGATTCCCTATTACTACGGAGCGGTGCTGGAGGATGATCTAAGCGCGGGAAGAACGGTTCTTTTCCCCGGACAGAATGCCACCCTTAACCCGGTGGAAGTGCCCCGGGGTCCGGGCCGGCTCTCCGCCGGCGGCGATATGCGGGCCATGCCCCTGCCCCGGATCACGGTGAATACGGCGGTTCCCGAACGGATCGTCCCGGAAGCTCCGGTTCCCACCGCCCTGAGCGCCGAAGCGGCCCAGGCTATTGCGGGCCTCCGTTCCCAAAATACAAGACCGGTTCAGGATAAAGCCCCCCGGGCCTTTAATCAGGATCTGGAAATTCCCGCCGGCGGCGAAGAAGGAAGCCTCCGCGCCATTGTGCAGGGGCCCTTTATCAAGCGGGACTGGGAGACATCCCGGGAGGAGCTTGTCCGCTATCTGTCCCTGCCCCGGAATGGCGCCGCCGAAGCCCGGGGCCGGTACTACCTTGGTCAGAGTTACTACTTCCTGGGAAGGCCCCGGGAGGCGCTTTTTGAATTCCTCTCCGTCCAGGCCCGCTATCCCGAGGAGGCCTCCGAATGGATTCAGGCCGCCCTGGGAAAGATCGCCAATTAAGCCGGCGGACCGGGTCTAATAGTTCAACCGAATTCGAAGCTCATTGCAGGGTTCTCAACAGGGCCCGCAGTTCCGGGTCCGCCATGGAATCCGCCGCGGAACCGCCGGCCTGCTTCCGCTCCTGGAAAATTATCTCGTCTCCGGGGGCAATACGGTCAAAGAAACCGTTCCGGGTCAGGTTTCCCACGGCCACCTCTTCATCAGCCTGGGTAATAACCAGGGCGCCCACCACATCCTCTGCGGAATAGCTAAGACCCATCCCTTCGTTCAGGATCAGGGGCCGTCCCTTCTTAACCACCTCGTAAACCGCATCAACCTTTACCCCGTCAGCCTTGCCCTTGTCGATAAGCCCCTGGGAACTTCGCCGCTGGATCAATTCTCCCCGGAAGGGCAGCGAGGCCTCCAACTGTTCCACAATGCCCCGGGAAGCGTTTCGCAGGCGGTCCGTTCCGGTTCTAAACGCATAGAAGGTTCCCGCGGGAGAACCGGTCCTTCCCACAAAGAGTTCCCCCTTAATAGAAAGATCCCTTTCGTTTTCGGCGATACTTACCGCAAGAAAATAATCCGCCCCCGCCTCGCGGGCGCTGCGGAAGGCTGCGGAAAAGGAGGGCTGGCGCAGTTCCAGATCCATGGGGAGTATGTCCCGGCTGTGAACCAGCAGATCCCTGATGTAGGACGAACCCAGGGCCCCCGAATCGGTATGATAGAAACTGGACTGGGAACTTATGGAGAAGACCGCCAGTTTCCAGTGCCGGCTTGTAAGCTGCACCGGATCTACGGCCCAGCGGCGGTAAAGGGCGTCGGCCAAAAGCGCATTGTAGGTCTCCACCGCATCGTTGATTGAGCGGTCCCCCAGGCCCAGTTCCTGCATAAACCGGAGCTCCTCCAGAAACCGGGCGGGGTAACCCTGAAGGCGGAGCAGCTCGGCGTATTCCCGCCGGTCCCGGGCATAGGGATTAAGCCGCAGTCCCCGCCGGTATTCAAAGAGAGCCTCCTCCGACAGGTTCCGGGACCGGTAATCCCGGCCCCGGGCAAAGTGCCAGGAAGCCCAGCGGACCCGGCCCGGCTCCTCAAGGCTGGTCCCCGAGATAAGCAGTTCCTCCAGGGCGGCCCGGACAAATTCATCGCCGGGATCGATGCCGGCGGCGGCGGAAAGCACCGCTATGGCGTCGGTACGGCGGCCCAGCCTGCTGTAGGCAAGGCCCTTGAGATACCAGGCCCCCACATCCTCCCGGTTTCGGGCGATAGCTTCGTCGCAGAGCCGGGCCGCCTCGTCGTATTGACCCAGGCGGTACCGGAGACCCGCCAGAAGCGACCGGGCGGGGACATAGCCGGGCCTGAAGAAGAGGGCCCGCTCGGCATGGCGGACAGCGTTCTGGAGCCGGCCCGCCTGGGCGTCAAGATAGGATGCATAGTAGTAGACCCGGTAATCTTCGGGATGCTGTTCCAGGGCCCGGTTGATATAGGTCTGGGCGCCGGCAGTCTCCCCAAGGGAACCCAGCGCCAGAGCCAGGGAAACCAGGACCCGCCGGTCGTCGGGATAGCGCCGGACCGCCTCCCGGTAACGCCGGACCGCCTCCCCTGCCCGCCCCCGGGCAATGTCCAGTTCCGCCTGGACAAAGAGGGCTTCCCTGTTATAGGGTTCCCGGGTAAGAATTTCGGAGATAAGCGCCGAGGCGGAATCCAGGCGGCCCAGGGCGACGAGGATGGAAGCTTCAAGATTCGCCAGTCCCATGTTTCCCCTGGCCAGGGCCCGGGCCTTGCGTACCCAGCTCAGGGCCTGATCAAATTCCCCCAGTTCATAGTAACATTCCGCCAGGGCCCCGGAGGCCTCCGCATGGGCCGGATTAAGCCTGAGACATTCCAGCAGCGATTCCGCCGCCGAATACCAGTCCTCCCGGACCATGTAGTCCCGGCCCTCGTTGTAGTAGGCCGAAGCGTCCGCGCCCTGGGCGGGGAGCGGGCCGCCCTCCGCGCAGAGGCAGAGAACCAGGGAGAACAGTAAAAACCGCAGCGGCGCCCCCCGCCTGGACCGCTCCGGCAGGCTCTCCGGCGGCGGAAAACCGGCGTTTCCTTCAAGCTTCACGATTCGCTCCTCGAAGAACTCCCGTCGTTCCGGGACGAGCCGGGTTCCCGGTGGAGGACGATCTTCACGGTATTGATCTTATGCCCCTCCATATCCTGGATGATAAAATCATGGCCGTTGTAAACCGCCTTTTCATAGCGGACGGGGATCTTTCCAAAGAGATCAAAGACAAAGCCCCCCAGGGTGTCAAAATCCTCGACGGGAAGATCCGTCCGTATCTCCCCGGCCAGATCCTCCAGGTTAACCCGGGCGTCGCAGAGGAAAACCCCCTCCCCCAGCTTGAGGACATCCTCCCGCTCATCGTCAAATTCATCCTGAATATCCCCGATGATCTCCTCTATGATGTTTTCCATGCAGACAATGCCCGAAACGCCGCCGTACTCATCCACCACCACCGCAATATGTACCCGGCGGCGGCGGAGCTCCCGGAGCAGTTCATCAATACGCTTGGAGCCGGGTACAAAAAAGGGCTTCCGCAGCAGGGAAAGAATGTCGAATTTCCCGCCGCCGGCCAGGCTCTTGAGCACATCCTTGACGTAGAGGATGCCCACCACATTGTCTATGGTATCCTGATAAACAGGGAAACGGGAATGGC
Organism: Treponema sp.; assembly: GCA_031275035.1. The sequence continues at coordinate 4,394 of JAISPH010000077.1, read as the reverse complement.
CGCTTTCGGCGATCCGCGCCAGCAGATCCTCCTGGTCCGCGCCGGCGGAAAGAAAGACCGTGTCGATCCGGGGAACCATAACTTCCTTAACCGTAGTCTCCGAAAGTTCCACCACCCCCTGGATCATCTCCCGCTGGTCCGATTCCAGGGCCCGGTAAGTTTTCCGGTCTATTTCCTTCTTCCTGGGAGAAAACCACTTCTTCAGGTTCATGGAAGAATACGCTCCCCGGACAGCTCCGAAAGTATCCGTTCCTGCAAAGCCAGCATAGCCTCCGGGGAAACGCCGGAGTCAAGTTTTCCCTCGTGGTCAAGGCCGTCAAGGTGAAGTATGCCGTGAACCAAAAGGCGCCGTAGTTCCTCATCCTCGGATACCCGGAAGTACCGGGCGTTTTCCGCCAGGGTTTCCAGGGATATGACAATGTCCCCGGGCAAGTAACGGTCCTCCCCGGCGTCTTCCAGGGTTTCCCCCATGGGGAAGGACAACACATCGGTGGGCTCGTCCCTGTTCCTGAACCGGGCGTTAAGATCCTGGATCAGCAGGTTATTGCAGAGGAGTACCGAAAGATCCCACCGGTCCCGGTTAAGCTTTTCCAGCACCTTGAGGACAAAGCTGCTGACCCGGGCGCTCCACGGGGGAAGGGGAAGCTCCCCGGCGCTGACCGCAACCCGGTTCATCCGCGCCCCCCCGGACCCGCCCCGGAAAGGACCTCCCTGACTGGTTTGGGATACTCGATACGGGAATGGTAATGCCCCGCCAGCATCCGGACAAAGGCGTTTTTGATGGTTTCCAGATCCCGGAAGGTCAGCTCCGACTGTGAAAGCTGGCCCTGCTCAAATTTAGACATGATCAGTTCCTGGATAAATTTTTCAAGCCGGGCCATGGAGGGTTTCTTCAGGGTCCGCACCGCCGCTTCGGTTACGTCCGCCAGCATGACCACCGCAGACTCCCGGGACCGGGGGGGACTCCCCGGATAGGAAAAGTCTTCCATGTTCACCTGGCTTTCCCGCTTGAGGGCGGCATGATAAAACCAGCTGATCACCGAATTACCGTGGTGTTCCCCGATAATGTCGAGCACCTCCCGGGGAAGGCTCAGGCTCCGCCCCTTCTCCAGTCCAAGCTTTACATGGCTGCGGATGATCGTGGCGGAAAGCCGGGGCGCCAGGTCGTCGTGTTTGTTGTAGGCGGTCTGGTTTTCCACAAAGTAACCGGGCTGATCCATCTTGCCGATGTCGTGGTAGTAGGCCCCTACCCGGGCCAGGAGGGCGTTGGCCCCAATGTCCTGACAGGCCGATTCCGCCAGGTTCGCCACCATGATGGAATGACTGTAGGTTCCCGGCGCGGCGGTAAAGAGCCGCTTCAGCATGGGCGAGTTAAGATCCGAAAGCTCCCTCAGCCTGAAGGTAGTGGCCGCATTCAAGGCATGCTCCATCAGGGGGAGGCAGCCCAGAACCAGTATGCCCGAGGCGATGCCGTTAAAGGCGGCCCAGAAGAGCAGGGGGGGATACTCGCTGAGGGGGCTCCGGTTGGTCAGCAACAGCCCCAGGGCCGCCGCAGCATTTACCGCCGCGATGATAAGCCCCGCCTTAATCAAATCCATCCGCCGCTCCGCTCCGCGGATCACAAAGACCGCAAAGATCCCCGAGATAAAGGCAAAGAGATAGGCCCCATTGTCAAAGGAACCGGACAAAAGCGCGCTCAGGGGCAGTCCCGCGGCCATGATCAGGGCGATCCGGGAACTAATCAAAATTGAGGGAAGCATCATCACCAGCGCGGTGGGAAGGAGAATGGAAACGGGAAAGAAGGAGCCGAAGTCCGTCCCCGACGCCAGCGCGGCGCCTGCCAAATAGGCGGCGGCCAGCGCCGAGAGGAGGCAGATCTCCCGGCGGGTAAGGCGCCGGCCCATAATCCGGGGATCTCCCAGATAGACGATGATAAAACCGTAGATCAGGGCGAGGATCACCAAAGCGCCGGCGGCAAGCCGGGGATCCCTGGCGGAGAGGGACAGATTAAGGGCCCTGAGGCGGACCATCTCCTCATCGCCGATGATAAAGCCCTTCCTGATGATCCGGTCCCCCCGCTCTATGCGGCGGATCACCGGCTCCACATGGGCCCGGGCTTCGGCCAGCCGCCGTTCCGTATCCCCGGCGGAAAAGAAAACATTCTCCGATACAAAGGGCATAAGGAGAGTCCCGGCGATACTCCTGAATGAGGAGGAATAGTTTCCCCCCGCGGCGGAGCGGTTAATCGCCTCTTCCGCCGTATCCTTGGTCAGGATACGATCATAGCGGATCTGTTCCCGTTCCGTCCTGGCTCCGGCGGTACGGAGCAGTTCCACCATATCGGGGTTGTACTGTTCCAGACCATGCTGGGGCATGGAGAAGATCCCCGTTTCCAGGAGATGATCCAGGACTAGCGCGCCGTTATCCAGAAGCCGGTCCCGGCCGGGATCCCGGAAAAGGACGTCCAGGGTATCCCTGAAAAAGGCGCCGGGGAATTCGGCCTGTACCGCAAGGCGGTAGGCCTCCGACGAGGCCCGCTGCTCAAAGAGGCTCCGGGAAAGGGCGGCGAAACGCCCGTAGCTTTCCCGCATTTCGGCCCCGGCGGAAGCGGAAAAGGCAAAAACCGCGGGAACCAGCTTCTCCTCCGCCTCAAGCCGGAGCCGGGTGGCGTTTTCATCGGTATAGCTGATACTCTGCTCGGCGATTACATCCCGGTCCGCCACCCGGCCGGCCTCTAACTCGCTGAAATCCCCGGCGGAGGAAGAGGCGGAACTGCCGCCGATCACCGCCGCGGCGGACACGGCAAAGGCCAGGGCGGTTACCGCAAAGGGGCCGGACCGGGACGTACAGGCCTGCAGGATCTTCAGAAAAAACGCCGGCCCAAGGCCGTCATTGGTTTTTTTCATTATTGGTCCCCCGGGGGGTTTTTCCGGCAGGAATTTGATTTGGCCCGCCGCCATGGAACGATGCGGCGTCATCGTAGGCCTGGATTATCTTCTTGATCAACGGGTTTCTGACCACATCGCCGGTATTCAGATAGGCGAAGCACACCCCTTCCACGGAGGACAGGATGGAAGCGGCGTGGAGCAGCCCCGACTCATCCCGCCGGGGCAGATCGATCTGGGTGGCGTCCCCGGTAATCACCGCCCGGGCCCCCTCCCCTATCCTGGTGAGAAACATCTTCATCTGCTCCCTGGTGGTATTCTGGGCTTCATCCAGAATGATCATACTGTCGTTCAGGCTCCGGCCCCGCATATAGGCCAGGGGGGCTATTTCGATGGTCCGGGTCTCCTCCATACGGCGGATCAGATCGTAGGGGATCAGCGCCTCCATGGCGTCATAGAGGGGGCGGAGATAGGGGTTGATCTTCTGGGTCAGATCCCCGGGAAGGAAACCCAGGCTTTCCCCGGCTTCCACCACCGGCCGGGTCAGCACCAGCTTCCGCATCTTTTTGGAAAGTACCAGCCTGAGGGCTTCGGCAATGGCAAGAAAGGTCTTGCCGGTTCCCGCGGGGCCGATACAGAAGGTAATGCCGTGGCCGCGTATTCCCTGAATGTAGCGGGCCTGATTCCCGGTCCGGGGAAAGACCTTGCCGAAACCCTGGGGAATGTGGATAAGGGCATCCCGGATGGCGTCGGAGGAACGGAGGTCGAGGGTCCCCGCCAGGGCTTCCACATATTCAGGAGAAGGGCTTTCCCCCTCCTCCACCGCGGCGATGAGGCGGTCAATCATCATTCTAAAACGCCGTACCCCGGCCTTATCGGCCCCTTCCAGGCGGATCTCATTCCCCCTGGTGGCGATGCGCCCCCCCAGAGAACCCTCAATAACCTTGAGGTTTCCGTCGTTGGCGCCGCATACTCCGGACAAAAGATCCCGGCTGTCCAGTACAATGGTAATACTATCGTCCAAAAATACCTCTCATCCGCACCGGCCGGATGTTTCCGAACAACTTAGTTGAAGTGTATAGCCCCGTGAAAGACTGCGTCAAGCGGCGTCCCTGTGGCTGTAAAAGGAACGCCGCCCATAAGGAATGTACCGCAAAGAAAAGAACCGCGGAGACGGATTCGCTTCCCCGCGCCGCGGATTCCCGGCCCGGGCTGTCCCCTGAACGGCCCGGAGGGACGTATGACGCCGGGCGCGACAACGCCCATGAATCCATTCCTTCCGGCAAACGGCCCGGAGAGACGTATAAGCCATTCTGTCCTCAGAATGGCTTGTTCCGCCCTGCCTCACAGGGAAGCTTCTGGAACCCCTTTTTCAGCGTGTCCCTGGGAGTTTATTCGCAGTGGGGTCTAATACCCCGCCGCTCTGCGGCGGTTCAAACTGGTAACACCAACAAAAAATGGCAGTAGACCCCACAGTAAATAATTTCCTTGCAGAACGAACCTCGTAAT
>JAISPH010000151.1 GCA_031275035.1 Treponema sp. | reverse complement strand
ATATCGCCAAGGTATGGGACGAGGTCTCCTTTGTAAAGGCCGGCGAGACCGAGGTTGAACGGATGAACCGGACCTACATCTACGAAAAGGACAAGATTAAACAGCGGATCATCCTGATGTGGAACAAGATGAAAACCATGTACGACTATCAGTATCCCATCGCCCGCCGTTTAATGGAAGACCGGCTTAAATTCCTGGAGAAGGAATTTAACAAGTTTGATTACATGATCAATCCCTATCATATCCAGCCCGGCCTCTTCCTTGAAGTAGACATTACCTCCATCAAGCGGAAGAAGGCGACGTTAAACGCTATGGCGAATGTGCTCAACGAATTCCTCCATGGGGTGTCCAAGGGTTTCCAGGACGCGGCCTTTGCGTCCTTCAGCCGCCGCCGGTCCACGGTGCGGGAGGACATTAACCAGTCTTTCGCCGACTCTTCCACCGAAGCGCCCGCGGCCGCTCCCGGTCAGTCTTATCTTGATATGCTGAACACGAGCGAGCCTGCGTCCGCTGCCGCCGCCGCTCCCCCGGCTTTGGAGGCTCCCAAAAAGAGGGGCCGCAAGGCGGCGGCGTCCAAGCCCGCCGGTGCAAAGCCCGCCAAGCGCGGCAGAGGCGCCGGGCGGGGCCGCGGCCGGGGCGGTCTTAGGGAAGTATAAGCGCTTTCTTGTTTTAGCCTAAAGCAGTCCGGCATGCGGTTTTTTCTGTATGCCGGATTTTTTTGTACCGGATACCCGGAGCTAATGCAGCAACTGCGGGAGGGTTTTTGCATTCATATCCCGGTAAAAGGACAGGAGTTCCGCGGCTTGGCGGCGGATAAGACCGCCCCATTTATAATCAGCCTGGATACGCCTAAAACTTAAGCGCTGCCTGAGGGCTTCGGCGGTTTTTTCGTCCTCCGCCGCCTTGGCGGCGCAAAGGGCGGCTCCGATGCCGCCCATTTCAGCCGCCGGAATAAGGTGAATGGGCCGCTCGAGTACCGCCGCCCGGTATTGCAGGTAAAGATCGTTGGCGGTTCCTCCTCCGCCCGCGATAATGAGGGCATCAGGATCGGTATAGCGGTACAATATTTCGATATTGAGCTTCGCCATTACGGCCATATAGACATAGGCGGTATGAATCAGCCCCAGGGGGTCCGTGTCCAGGGGTATGTTGATGCATGAAAGGGTGGATTTTTCAAGGCCCATTACCGGATCTCCCCCGGCAATAATGGGAAACACCTTCTCCGGCGGGGACGCCAAATCCAGAAGCCTGCGATTGATGGAGTCGAAAAAGGCGGCCACATTATCGCTTCCCCCAAGGGTGGAGAGAAATTTCATGAAGATCCCCGAATAGATGATCGCGTTTAATGCGTAGAACCTGCCCCGGTCAAAGGCGGCGCCCATGCATAGTTCCCCGGCATTTGAACGAAGCTCCCGGGAATCGGTCAGGGTTACCATTGATTCGGAGGAACCGATGGAGTCAAAAATAAAAGCCCGTTGTTTAACAAGGGTTTCGATGCAAAAAAGGGCGGTAACATGATCATGTCCGCCCAGGGCGTAGGAGACGCCTTCCGCGTCTTCCCCCATACGGGAGCCCATGGCGTTGATAGCGGGCAGGCGGCCTTCCATATTAAAGCGCCGCAAATGCCCGGTTTCCCATCTGCCTTTTCCAATGTCCATGAGCAGCGTCCTGGTGGCCTGGGAATAATCCCAACAGGGGATGCCCGTAAAACGGTAAATAAAATAAGCCGAAATGGGAAGCCAGTATTCAGCTTCATCAAGGCCCAGCGCGTTCCGCATCCATAGTATTTTATAGATTGACAGGGTGGCGTTGATCTTGCCCTTCCGGTTCATTTCCGGATTACACCGGTCATCGTCAATAGCCGCGGCCCGGGCCGTTTCTTCGGTAACCGGATCGTTCCAAAACAGCGGGTCGGCCAGGGCGTTTCCGTCTTTGACCGGAACCACCGATTCCCCCACGCTGGTGAATGAAATTCCCCTTACGCGGCAGCGTGTCTGTATTTCCTTCCTAAAATCCCTGATTATGCCTTCCAAAAGGGAGAGGTTAAAAAAAACCGCCCCGCCCCTGGTGTAGAAAGGAGTAAGCGCCTTGAGCGGCGTTTCGATTGTTCCGTCGGTGTACAGGATCGCCGCTTTGGTATTGGTGCTCCCTATGTCAATCCCCGCATACCCATCTTTCATTCCGCGTACCTAACAGCTTAATATGCGCAGCTTGCTGAGGGCCGCCTCATAAACCGCTTCCTCCCCCAGGGCATCGGCTTCGGTTATGTCCATGTGGGGATTTTCCGTCAGGGCCTTCATAACGGCCCTGGTATAGGCCACCCGGACCGCGCCGCCTATGTTCATTTTGCCCACATGGTAATTGCGCAGTTCCCGCAGCTGGGCTTCCGGAACGCCGCTGCCCCCGTGAACCACCAGGGGAATGTCGACCTTTGAGGAGATGGCCCTCAGCCGGGGCATATCAATTTCCGCTTCCTTGCCCACCACGGCGCTGCCGTGTTCCGTGCCCACCGAGACGGCCAATAGGTCTATTCCCGTTTCCCGGACAAAGCGGACCGCCTCATCGGGATCGGTCAGTTCCTCCACGGAGCTGCCTTCCCCTTTTATTTCATCCAGGGCCAGCTTTAGCTGACCCACCATGCTTTCCACCATAACGTTCACGGGGCGGGCAAAGTCCATCAATTCCCGGACCAGGGGGATACGCTTTTCCGCTTCAATACCGGAAGGATCAAGCATCACCGAAGAAAAACCGCCGCGTATGCAGCGGGCGGCGGCGGCAAGGCTCATGCCATGATCCAGATGGAGGGCGCTTGGTACCCCGGCCCGTTCCGACTTGATCCGCACCGTTTCCACCAGTTCTTCCAGTCCATAGCGGGCAAGATCGGCTTCGGTAACTCCCAGGATAACCGGCCGGTTTACTTTTTTTGCCGCCCTAAGAATGCCCGCGATGGACGCATTGTTAAAGAGATTGAAAGAAATAAGCGCTTCCCCGCGGGAAGTCATTTCTTTGAGCAGTTCCAGAATTGCAACGATAGCCATACAATTTCTCCATTTGAAATAATAGCGTTATCCGGAAAGCGCGGTTTCCGGACAGCGCTGGTTTCTAAATTTGCAGGGTCTCAAAATCAAAGAGCCTCAGCAGCGCCAGTACCGCCGCACCCCAGGCGCCGGCGTTGTCCTCCAGGGTGGAGCTTATAAGCCGCAGCTTGGCTGTACTGCCCTTTATGGTGTTCCGCCGTATGCCCTTTTCCACCGCCTCCATAAAGATTTCACCGAAGCCTACCAATTTTCCCGAGAGCACGATGACGCTGGGCGCCAGAATATCCAGGATTATGCCCAGACAGTAGCCTAATTTAACCGCCGAATCACGGACCAGCTCAAGGGCATCCGGATCCTGCCGCAGCACCGCTTCCCGCAGGCTGTCGATGTTCAGGGCTTCCAGGTTTTCGTTCAGTCTTTGGGGGCTTTCCCGCAGGCGGTGGTTAAGGATCAGCTCTATCATCTTGTTGCGAATTCCCGGATCGGCCACCTCCGCGTTCAGGCAGCCCCGTTCGCCGCAGCTGCAGAGCCGGTTTGAACCGGGCACCTTGACATGCCCCAGTTGTCCGATATAACTCTTTCCCTCGAAGATAAAACGGCCGGCGTAGCAGGGAATAATCTGTACCCCCGTGCGTATGGATACGAAGAGAAAATCCTCCGGGGTTTCCTGAAACATAAGCCACCGGTAAGCCATGGCAATAACGGCCACGTTGTTTTCGATGAAGCAGGGAAGCTTGAACCGGTCCTGGATTATTTTTTTTATGGGGATGTTTTTCCAGGACGGCAGAAAGTCATAGCTTACGTCTCCGGTTTCGGGATCGAAGAAGCCGGGTACTCCCATGCCTATGCCCAATACCTTTTTCCCGCCCGGAGGCAGCGCGGCGAGCAGCCTTTGTATGACGGTTTCTAGTTTTTGAAGCAGGATGCCGGCGTCGTCATCGCTGTTTACCGGAAGCATTTCGCTGTGTACCTGTTCCTTGGCAAAATTCAGCATAACCCCCTGGATGCGCTGACGGTTGAATTCGACGCCCGCAAAATAACCGCCCCGGGGATCAATGTAGAGCGATACCGGCCGCCGTCCTATTCTGGAACCGCTGCGGGCCTCCTCATAGACGAATCCCTCTTCGAGCAGTTCATTGATGATGGCCAGAATCGTTTCTATGCTGTAGGAGGTGATCTTTTTAATATCATAGCGGGAAACCCCTGGGTTTGCCCTGATGATGTCCAGCACCCTGTTCCGCCGGTATCGTTTTCTGTTTTGTATGATAGAGTCGGCGCTTGGTATGCTCATGAGACAAGTCAGCCCTTGACCGCGCCGCTCATTAGGCCCTGCATAAATTTTCTTGACATGAAAACATAAAACAGGATCATCGGAATTGAAACAAGGACCAGGATGGCGAACAGCGCATTCGGCTGGCTGAAATACATCCCCGAATACTGCATGGGTATAAGCGGGAGCGGCTTCATCATCTGTTCGGACATGGTAACGAGGGCGAGGAAAAATTCATTCCAGCAGGTCATGAATTCCCAGATTACCACGACAATAACGCCGGGCCTCAGCATGGGAAAAACAATCTGAAAAAACAGCCGCCAGTTTCCGCAGCCGTCAATGGTCGCCGCATCTTCCAGGTCCCGGGGAAAGGCGTCCATAAACCCCTTCAAAATAACCAGCGCAAAGGGAATGCCCAAGGCCGAATAGGGGAAAATAAGGCCCTGAATTTTGTTGAGCCAGCCCATTGACGCATTCAGCCGCGTCAGGGGAATAACCAGGGCGCTGATCGGCACCATAAGGGTGGAAAGCAGGACCCCGTACAGGGATTTCTTGAATTTAACGTCCTTCCGGGTAAAGCCAAAGGCCGCCATGGCGGCGCCCAGGGTAACAATGGCCACGCTGCATATACTGATGGCCAGACTGATAAAAAAATGCACATGCAGGGGGTTTTCCGAAATGACCACCTTGTAATTGTGCAGGGTCATCGGCAGGGTAAAAAGCTGCGGATCAAAGGCGTTTTCCGCCGTTCTAAAAGACATGCTTATCATATAGATGAGGGGGATCATCCAGACGTATCCTATCACCGCAAGCAGCAGTATCCAGGGCCGTTGCCGCCGTTTTGAATGCAGGTAGTTCATGTGTCCGCCCCTCCTGTAATCGATAGGTTGCCCGACTTGAGCACAACCATTTGAAATACGGTTATAATCAGCGTAAAGAACAGAACCAGGGTGGAAATGGCGGAGGCGTATCCCATGCGCTGCATGGTAAAACCCGTGCGGAAAATATAGGTGCCGGGCATCTCACTCGCGGAATTGGGCCCCCCCGAGGTCATGTTGTAAATAAGGGCAAAGGTTTGAAGGGATCCAATAACGCCGAGCATGATAAGCGATTTATGCACATGGGACAGCACGGGAAAGTATATGTACCGGATGAGGGAAAACCCCGTAACGCCGTCAATAAGCGCCGCCTCCTTCATCTCAATCGATATTTCGGACAATCCCGCAATATACATAGCCATCGACCATCCGGTCCACTCAAAGATATTTACCGCGATAAGCGCAAAAATAACCGTGTGCACATTGCCCAAAAAATTGAAGGGCCCCGGAATTCCGATCTTGGATAAAAAATTGCCGATTGGTCCGTTGTAGGGGGAATACAGATTGGACCAGATAATGGCGATAACGACAACGGAAGTAACCACGGGAATAAAAAAGAGGGTCCGAAAAAAAAGCTTGCCATTTATCAATTTTTCTTCAATGATGTACGCAAGGAAAAAGCCTATCGTCGCCTGAGTAAAAATAGTAATAAAAAACCACAGGACCGTATTGCGCATAGTTATCCAAAATACGCGGTCGGCTATAATTTCCAGATAATTCTTAAAACCTATAAATTTCATCTCCGACAAAGTTGACCAGCTAAACAGGCTGCCGGTAATGACAAAAACGATGGGATATAAAATAAAACAAAGAAAAAAAACGAATGCGGGGACTAAAAACAGGTACCCCGATCCCAGAATCTTCTTAATCATGTTTCTCCTCTTGCGGAATTACGGAAGGGCGGCGTGGAGGGTGAAGCGGAAAAACGCCCGCTTCACCCCTGCCGTGTTATCCGTTCACCTTATCCTGAACCGTCTGAATCTGCTGGAGGGCGCCCTGGGGAGTAAGCTGCCCTGTGGCAACGCCGTCCATGGCATTCTGCAGCGCCGTTTCAACCTCGGGATTGCTGAAGCGCTGATTGCGCGCCTGATCGAGCACCGCGTTGTATTGGCCGATCTGATCCTTAATGCTCTGCGGAATATTCGCCGCCTGCGGGGCTATGCCTTTAACGGCCGGCAGATTGTTAAGATCATCAATCGAAGCCTGAATGCCTTCGCCGGCGGTAAAAGATTCAAGTACGCGCCACGCGGCTTCCGGGTTCTTCGAATTTTTGGTGATGCCGAAACCAAAGTCCATGCCGCCTATGGGCGGGCTTGCCTGTCCGCCCGGAGTATAGGCGGGAAGGAAGAAGTGATCAAAGACCCAGTTCTTAACGTTGGGGGGTACATCGGGGGCGGTGAATTCCTGGGGCCACCATGAGCCTAGGGCCATCATGCCGACCCGGCCCGCGACAAACTGTCCCACGCCGTCGGGATAGGCAAGGTTGGACAGGGCACCGACCTGCGCCACATTGGCGTAAAAGTCTTTCCATGCTTCCATGGTTTTGGTCAATCCGGCGCTTGTCCATTTGCTCTTGCCCTCCTGGGCGGTGTAGACTTCACCGGGGGCGATCTGTTCGGAGAGCATCAGGAATATGTTGGTTTTTTGCCAGCCGTCTGCGCCGCCGAAGTATAGAGGCGCGTAGCCCTTGCCGGATAGGGCCTTGGAAGCGGCCTTTAATTCGGCCCAGGTGGAGGGTACGCCTATGCCCAGCTCTTCAAAGAGGCTCTTGTTGTACCATATATCGATAATTTGGGATTCGCAGGGTACTATGTACACGGAGTTATCGCCGCCGGGGTTGCCCAACTGCATCTGATCCGCGTCAATCTTGTAAAATTTGTCCTTCCACCCGTTTCCCCAGGACTGGGTCATATAGGGGGAAAGATCGATCAGGTAGTTCCGGTACTGCTGGGTCAGGGCTCCCGGCTGAAGGGCGATAATATCGGGCAGGCTGTTTGAGCCGGCTCCCGCCGAAAGCGCCGCGAGGTATTGCGGGTTATAGTTCATATTATTGAACGTAACCTTGATGCCGGGGTTTTTTGCCTCGAAGGCGGCGATCATCTTCTCCATGGTCCGCGGAATCGGCGTCCATGTCAGGATTTTGACCTCTGTCTGCGTACCCGGCGAAGCGCTTTGAGCCTGATCCACTTTACCGCAGCCCGCCGCTCCGATGATCAGTACGATGGTTAACAGGACAATGCCAATTTTTTGTAACTTCATACCCATCCTCCAAAAATGATATTTAACAAACAAACTGTTTGTTTTGTCTCCGGTTTTCTACTAATAATGCTGATAATGCCGTCTTCCGCTATTTAGCCAAGAAGAAGGCGCATTCATCGCCGGGCAGATCCACCGGCTTGCCGATTTGTTCCGCCAGGGACAGGACCCGCGCAATGGCTTCCATGGCTTCGGCCTTGTTCATCGCGCTGTACACGTCCTTGCCGACCACCAGCACCCCGTGATTTGACAAAAGGACGCCGTCATATTTTTTGATGAGCTCCCGGGCCGGCTCAAAAATATCCGGCGTCCCCGGCCTGCCGTAGGGCGCAACCGGGATTTTCTTGAAATTACCCATCATCTCAGGATAGGCCTTGGTTTCCACCGGCCGGTGATCCAGGGCAAAAGCGGTAAGGTAGGGCGGATGGGCGTGTATTACGGCGCCGATATCCGCCCGGGTTTGAAAGGCATTAACATGAAGCGGGACTTCCGAGGAAGGCGGAAACTTTCCGCCGATCTGCTTAAGGGTTTTTTCTTCCAATACGCAGATCATCTCTTCGTCAAGAAACGCTTTGTTTTTACCGGCCGGAGTAATGTATATCAACCCGTCCTTACGGACCGATATATTTCCTTCATAGGCATTGACCAGCCCCTTTTGATCGAGCCGTTTGCAGACCGTCAAAATGTCTTTAATTATCTGAATATCCATGTGTTACCTCCATGTGGTGTTCCTTTATGGCAATATTCCTTTTTCCGCGGCCCATTCCGCCCATTCGGGCCAGTTCCGCCGCTTCTCCGGTACGCCGGGACCGGTTTCCGTAAACCGGGAAGCGTCGGCAATGCCGACGGCATTGCCGGCATCCCGGTAGCGGTTCCTGTCCAATGCTCCCAGGGCGTAAAACTGGGATACGGCGTTCCCCGTAAGGGTTGCGTAGGGAAGTCCCGCGTACACCGGCCTGCCCAAGGCGTCTGCGATGAGGGATACCAGGGCCGTATACCGGGTTCCCCCGCTGATAAGCCAAATGTTGTCAAAATCCTTTTCCCGTATCCGGGCCAGCCTGTCCGCGTAATGACGGACCCGCAGGGCTATGCTTTCCATAACGCTTGCCGCAAATGCCTCCCTTGAAGCGGGAACCGGCTGGCCTGTTTTTTCGATGAGCCCGGCGATAGTGCGGGACATCGATTCCCCCGCCTCCTGGATCAGCGGATCCTCTATGTTAAAAAGCGCCCCCCCCTCCGCCCGGAGGGCGAGGCCGTCCAGATCGTCGAAGCTGAGGGCCGCGTCTGTTTTTATCCATTCGGCGTGCAGGCGGTTCAGCATCCATGCGGCGGGAAAATCGCGGTAGACGATGATTTTTCCGCCGTCGCCGCCGGTGTTTTTGAATCCCCCCTCGTAAAAGACCATTTCCAGGGCGGGAGCCGCGCGGTAGATCCCCATGCTGATATTCGTCCCGATGCTGACGTACAAACTATTTTCATCAAAGGAGGGAATGGCGGCGACGGCTGCCGCGCTGTCATGGCCTATGGCGGACACAATGGGGACGGCCCCCAGGCCGGTTTCCTCGGCGGCGGAGGCGCGCAGCGTACCCTTGATTATGCCGATGTCGCTGAGGGGAAGTAAAAAACCGGACGGTATATGCAGGGTATCCAGCAGCGTGCGGCACCAATCCCGCTGGGAAGGCTCCAGCATAGCGGTAGTTCCCGCGATGGTTCGTTCGGTGGAAAGATCGGCTCCCAAAAAATACGCCAGCAAATCCGGCAGAAGCACCAGTTGTTTTGCGCTGGAAAGGATGGCGTCTTCCTGGAGGACCGAAGCGTAAAGCTGTACAAGGGTATAGCTGGAGGCGCACTGGCAGCCGGTTAAAGCGAAAATTTCCTTCTTGGGCAGGCTGGCGTACAGCTTTTCAAGCACCCCGGCGGTCCTTTTATCGCGGTAATGGAAAACCGGCTCCGCGAGGCGGCCCCGGGCGTCCAGAAAGCCATAGGTGGCGCCCCAGGTATCTATGCCTATGCTTTTGGGTTTTCCGTATTTCGAACCAAACCGCGCAAGGCCCTGAAGGATATGTTTATACAGATCAAAAATATCCCAATACAGGCCGGGCCCCAGGCGGAGCGGGACGTTAGGGAAGGTATAAATGTCTTCCAAAGTAATACCGCCGCCTGACAGGCGGGCGGCGGCCATCTTTGATCCGCTGGCGCCGAGATCAATGGCTATTACGTATCCTCCATCCACCACAACAGATCCTTAGTATTATCGTTTTCGATATATCATATCATAATGATACACTATTTTTCCCGTTTGTCAAGGAAAATTTTGCAGATTGTGTGGGATTGTCCGGGTTATATTTTCTTTTTCGATATTATTTCCCCGGTCCCTCGGGCGCCTGCTTTGGCGGGACGGGCGGTTTATGCCCCGGCTATTGAAATCCCCATGTATGCCATAGTATGCTGAGTCATGCCCAAGATTGAAGTTAACGAAGAGGCCTTTTATACCTTAGCCGATCCCGCCGGGCGGGGCCGGGCTTGGGAAGACCGGGATATTTTTGAAGAGGCCCTGACCTGCGCCAAGGCGGAGCTGGATGAGGACTCGGATAAAAGCCTTCCCCCGGCGGAACGAACCCTCAAGATAGAGCTGAACGATACCAACCGTCCCGATCTGTGGGGTACTGCAGGCTGCGCCAGGCAGCTACGCATACATAACGGCGGCAGGGCGCCGGAGTATTCCTTTTTTTCCCGTCCGGGGGACATTAAAAAAGCCGGCCACAAGGTATTGGCGGAAAGGACGGTTCAAAAGGTGCGGCCCTATCTTGCGGGCTTTATTGCTTCCGGCAGGGCGGTTACCGACGCTTCCCTGCGGGACATGATCCAGACCCAGGAAAAGCTGGCCTGGAATTTTGGCCGGAAGCGGCGGACCATTTCCATGGGCCTTTACCGCATTGCTATTATCCGGTGGCCCATTCACTACAAGGCGGTCGATCCCGACTCGGTTTCCTTTGTACCCCTGCAATGGGATATTCCTTTGACGCTCCGGGAAATTTTAAAGCAGCATCCCAAGGGCAGGGAATACGCCTTTATCCAGGAGCATGAACCGTTACACCCCCTGCTTACCGACGGCCAGGGGAGTATTCTGTCCTATCCGCCTATTATCAACTCCGCCGATCTTGGGGCGGTCCAGGTGGGGGACACGGATCTCTTTGTGGAGATTACCGGAACGGATCAGCCTTCGGTAACTTTGGCGGCTTCGATCATGGCCTGCGACCTTGCGGACCAGGGCTATACCATAGAGCCTGTGGAGGTGGAGTATGATTACGATACTCCCTTTGGCCGCAGCGTTACTACTCCCTACTATTTCCAGGAACCGGTGTTCTGTTCCCTGGCCCGGATAGAGAAATTTCTGGGCGAAAAACTCAGCGCCGGCGATTGTATCGCCGCCCTGACCAGGATGGGGGTAAAGGCGGAGAAGGCCCGGGCGGCGGAGCGGGGGGACAGCGTCGAGCTTGAGGGCATAAGGGCCTGGCCGCCGGAGTACCGGAACGATTTCCTCCATGCCGCGGATGTGGCCGAGGATGTGATGATAGGCCGCACGCTGCCGTCCTTCAAACCCGAGCGGCCCCGGGATTTTACCGTGGGACGGCTTACGCCAATTACCTATTTCAGCCGCCGGGTCAAGGAGATTCTGGTGGGCATGAATTATCAGGAAATGATCTACAACTACCTGGGATCCCGAAAGGATCTGGTGGAAAACATGCGGGGCGACGGCAGCCGGATTATCCGAATTTCCAACCCCATGACGGAGAACTACGAATATGTCCGGGATTCGGTACTGGCCTCTCTTATGATGAGCGAATCCGTATCGGGTCATGCGGCCTATCCTCACCGTATCTTCGAAATTGGCAAGACCGCCTGGCGGGATTCCTCGGAAAACTATATGACCAAAACAAGGCAGTATGCGGGTTTTCTCAATGCCGACAGGGACGCCAATTTTAATACCGTTGCGGGTCAGCTGCAGACGCTTTTCTATTATATAGCCCGGGAGCATGAAGTGGAGGAATCGGAGGACCCCCGGTTTATCCCCGGACGGGCCGCTTCAATTATCTATAAGGGAAAGCCTGCGGGGGTTTTTGGCGAAATTCATCCTGAGGTGCTGGAACGCTGGGGGGTTGCCATGCCCTGTACTGCTGCGGAGATCGATCTGGATACGCTGCTGGAATAAGCCTCCCTGTGGCAGCTGCGGGCTGAAGCAATGGAACAAAACAGGTTTCCGAAGGGGCCCATGTTCCGCCTGATCGGAAGGCGGGGGTCCATACTCCGTCAAACCTCCGGTCTGCGTTTGCCCCGGTTCTGCGGCGGAATTGGTTGATTATACGTTTCGGCTCCGCTATGCTTAATAATATGATAAATGATAAAATATTGCTGAAAACCGCCCTGAAAATTCAATGCCGTGAGATCAACGAGCACCATGTTTATATACGCCTGGCAAAGCTCTGTAAAGATCCCCGCAATGCAGAGGTGCTCCGCAGGGCGGGAGAAGCGGAGAGGCGGCACGCCGCTTTCTGGAAGACAAAAACCGGCATTGAGGTACAACCCAGGCGTCTTTATGTATTTTTTACCCTTTTTCTGGCGCGCTTGCTGGGGCTGACCTTTACTCTTAAACGGATGGAAAAAAACGAAGGGACCGCCTCAAAAATTTACATGGAGCTTATTGAATATTTCCCCGAGGTAAAACCCATCAGTATAGAAGAGGCCGCTCACGAAAAAGCTCTGCTGGACATGCTGGATGAGGAGATGCTTCAGTATATCGGCTCCATTGTGCTGGGGCTGAATGACGCTCTGATAGAACTGACCGGCGCCCTTGCCGGTTTTACGCTGGCCCTGGGTTCCACCGTCATTATTTCTCTGGCGGGGCTGGTAACGGGAATCTCCGCAGCCTTTTCCATGGCCGCCTCGGATTACCTTTCCTCCAAAGCGGAGAACAATCCCCGGGCCGCAAGGTCGGCGCTCTATACCGGGGGGGCATATATCATCACGGTGATATTTCTTATTCTGCCCTTTCTGCTGCTGTCCAGTAAATTTATCGCCCTGGGGATAACCATGGCGGCGGCGGTTTTTATCATTTTTATTTTTAATTATTATCTGGCTACCGCCAAGGATCTGAACTTCAAGCGCCGTTTTATCGAGATGACCCTGATCAGTCTGGGAGTTGCGGGCCTGTCCTTTGCTATAGGCTGGGTATTGAAGATTGTTTTAGGGGTGGATGCATAAATTATGATGCTTTTCAAATTGGTCTCCGTGCTGGTGTAAAGAATTATGTACTTAAAAAACAAAATAGGCCCCCTTAGCTTTTATCGTGAAGCCCTCAGTATTGCTTTGCCGGTAATGCTTCAGCAGCTTATTATGAGCATGGTCTCCCTGATCGACAACTTTATGGTTGCCGGCCTGGGGGACATCAGCATGGCTTCGGTCAATGTGGCCAATCAGCTTAACTTTGTATTTCTGGTGATCATTAACACGGTTTCCAGCGCCGGCGGCATCTACCTGGCCCAGTTTAACGGCGCCGGTGATGCTAAGGGAATGAAGCATGCCTACCGCTTTAAGGTTATATTCGGCCTTGCCGCGGCGGCGCTCTACTTTACCCTCTGCCGGCTTATTCCCGATAAGATGATCGCCATGATGACCATGGGAAACGCCGCCCAGGAAGAGATCATCCTTACCGGTTCCGGGTACCTGCGGCTCACCTCATTTACCCTGGTCCCAATCGCCGTTGCCGCCGCAATCGGCACCTCCTTCCGGGAAATCGGTCTTCCCAAGATTCCCCTTTATATTTCCGCCGCCGCCACCCTGATAAATACCGCCGGTAATTGGCTGCTTATCTATGGAAATCTGGGGGCGCCCCGGCTTGAGACATCCGGCGCTGCGGCGGCTACCATCATTGCCCGGATCTTTGAGGTCTCGGCGTTTCTGGTCTATGTCCATCTGCGGCCTGCTCCTTTCTTTGTAGGGTTTACCGGCATACACCGGATTAACCGGCGGCTTATCGGGACCATGCTTTCAAAATCGGGAATGCTCTTTCTTTCCGAGGCTTCATGGATCAGTTCCGAAACGATTATGACCGCCCTCTACAACGGCAGGGGCGGGGCCGAGGTAGTTGCAGGGATGGCCGCCGGCTGGACCATTGCAAATATTTTTTTCCTTATTTTCGGCGGCATCTGGACCGCCACGGCGGTAATCATCGGCGGGACCCTGGGGGCGGGCCGGCTGGACGAGGCCCGCCGGCGGGCGGAGTGGATCAAGTCCGGCGCCGTAGCGGCGGGGGTCATTATCGCCGCCGCCGGGGCGCTTGCCTCCACCCTGCTGATACCAATAGTATTCAGCAACCTTACCGTTACGGCCCGGGGCATCAGCCTGGGACTTATCTACGTTATTCTGGCGTACCTGCCCCTCTGGTCTCTGCTTAACGCCCAGTTTGCCATTTCCCGTTCCGGGGGAGATACCGCCATGGGCATGTACGCCGATGTTTCGGTAAACACCCTGCTCTTTGTACCCGGCGCTTTCATTCTGGCCCTTTGTACTTCCCTGGAGCCGGTGATCATGTTTGCCATTCTGAAGCTTTCGGATATTGCCAAGTATCTGGTGGCCCGTCACTTTTTGAAAAAGGAACGGTGGATACGGAATTTGACTTTGGAAACTGGCCGGCAGCAATAAAGGCCGCGGACATATCGGGCGTTATTTCCGGTTTGAATAACCACGAACGGTACGAACCCTCACGAACAAAAGAAGAAGAGAAAAAACCGCAAAGGGCGCCCGCAGGGCGGCGGCAGGGGGCGCGATAAGACGCTCCGTCAAGGAGCGTTAACCGGATAATGCAGCAACGCCCGGCGCAAAACAAAGGCTGCGGCACTGGACAAAGGCCATTTGTTTTTAGGCAAATGAACGCGCCGCGGGCCGCCTGGCGTTCTTTGCGGGCAGATGTCCCCGGACATGGAAGAGAATTTTGCCTGGGGTGGGACATTAACTAAGTTGGTCCAGTAAATAGTACTATATAATTAACAAGGACACTGTTTCGATAAAGCTGATAGATAGAGATATTATCTGGTTAATGAATCCCAAAAGTAAAAATATATTTCATCGTGTACCCAGAGATGCGCCCTATGAACCCCTTGGTCTTGAAGGTATTTAAAGAAATGATAAACGCAAAGATAATTCAGGATGAGGAAACGCCACGGGGACTGTCGCCATATTGGGAAAAATTGCTTGACCAGCATTCTCCCCTGTGATATACTGATAACGATGTTTGGCCCGGCCCTTGTCCCTGATCAAAAAGTCTTTCGCTCCTTAAATCATGGTAAAAACGAGAATGGCAGTAGATATATCTACGCCGCAAGCCGGTGGCTGAGTGCGGACCCGGCGATGGGGGACTACATCCCGGAAGCGCCGGTGGATGAGGAGGCCCGGAGGCGGAACGGGAACCTGCCGGGTCAGGGGGGAATCTACAACTGGGTCAACCTGCACGTCTACCACTATGCCGGGAATAACCCCGTGAAGTATATTGACCCCGATGGGGAGGCTGACCAACACTATATTATTGAAATTAATACAGGTAATGTAACATTTATTAATAAAGAAGGAAATAGTTTTACTGTTAGTAATGTTGATAATATTAATATTCGAGTATCTGACGCAGATAGAATTGGTATGAATATAGTATTACCCCCCAAATCAACTATTAGTATTTTAGCAAATACTGGTAATGGTAAGTTTACAATAGCAAATCCGAAAGACACAGAGAGGACTATAGACTTGGGAGGGACTATAGATTCTTATAATGATTACCAATTAACATTGGAAAACAAGTATAAACAATTGCAAAATTCTATAAAACATGATGTTGATAGCGCCTGGTCTTTTTTAGGCGATTTTATTGCGTCATATTTTGGTGGTGTGTTTTCTTATGGACTAGGAGCAGATCCTGCTTCATTAATCGGAGAAGGACTAGCTAGTAATGGTAATCCAATCGAGAGCATACAAGGAATTTTTGATTCACTTCAAAGAGCAAATAAAACGTCTAGTGCATCAAGAATGATAGAAGTCGAGTATAATAAACAAATATGGGTTAATCTTGAGTAGTAGACGGTAATTTTTTATGGAAAAAATGGTTCAATGGTTGAGCGAGACTCATGGACAAATCAGAGGTGCTCCAATACCTAATTGGTTTTTTATAGTTGCAGTAATTTTAATCATTTTCAATTATTTTTTATATCCTTGTATTAGAAGGAAGAAAATGATAAAGAAAAAGAAAAAAATAGAGAACGTAATGGCACCAGCCAATTGTATGAATGAGAAAGAGGAGAACGGTGACATCCGCCATGGACATTAAAAGAAAAGCCATCCACAAAATTGTCTCTATCTATTTGATCGCTGTTCAAATTGCCTTTAAGAAAAGCCGATCCGTATCATGGTACACACCCGAAATAATGAAAATGACTAAATATATTCTTAGTTTGTTAATTGTCCTATTTTCTTGTTGCAATACGCCCTATTTTAATGATTATAAATATGAAGATGAAAAGGTAGAGAGTACCTGGACATTGCAAAAAATAAAAGTACAAAATCAAAAAGTGGTATTGGAGATTCAATATGAGATAAAAAACAAGATGACTTCAAATTTATGGTTTTATGGTATGGCCCATGGCAATGACTGGAAAACAATGAACGTTTTTTTAAAAAATGATGAAATGTATATAAAACATGGAATTGTATGTGATGTAATGCTATTTATAAATCTTCAGGATTTTATACACCAGTTATTCCTAAATGTTATCAAATAAAACCAGAAAATAATCTCAGGGGAAATTTAAAAATAATATACATTACGACCAATGAATACGAAATAGATTCCTATAATTTCAATTTTTTTATTTTAGACTGTGATATTACTGGGATGAGGGTTGAATCAGAAATAAGGGGAAAAATAGAAAACAAGACTCATAATTACTGGGTAAGTTTGACCCACCAAACGGCGAATTCGGCTGGTTCCGTTCTTGTTTTCGCGCGAATTCCGGGTTTCGGGGGGAACCCGGTCAAATACACTGACCCGGACGGGAGGGTGTTCGGCATTGATGATGCAATAGGTGCAACGATTCAATGTATACGAGATGGAAACTGGGGACAATTCGGAGAGAAGATCAAAAGTAATTTTGCGAATTCGTGGGCATTCTTTGGCCTTAAAATGACTTCTCCCGGTTCTTGGCTGGAATTAGGCGTATCTGCATTAGCAGGTTTTGGTTTATCGGCTTTTATGGGGCCTATAGGTTGGGCTGTGGGATTGTTTACACCAGCATTTAATTTTTTAATTGGATATAGCGCCATAGAGGGATTTGGAGGGGAAATAATACCTTCGTCCGGTTTAAGCGGTCATTTAACAATAAATATTCAGATTCCAGGAATGGGGAGTGAAAATGCCGCTACATTTGGTAATCTTGTAATAGGCGGTTCTGGTTTAAACAATGTTATTGCACATGAACGGGGACATTTTCTTCAATCATTGTTATTGGGTCCGCTGTATTGGATGGTTATTGCAATACCGAGTATTACAAGGGCGGGAATTTGGAACTATAGGTTGATGAATGGTAAAAGTGTGAAATCCTATGGTAGTTTTTATACCGAGAAATGGGCTGATAAATGGAGTATCCCATGAGACTTAGTGGCATACGACATGTGTTATGGTTCAGTCCTTTTTTATTTTTTAATGGCTGTGATTTAAGAACCGTTGTCTTCATTGTTAATGATACTAACTACGAGGTAATAATCGTCAATGCTAATCTTGAAAAAACACTTTATCCTAACGAAGAATATTTTTTACATTTGTGGGGTAATCTTCGAAAAGAATATAAATATTCAGAAGATATAATAGAAATGGAATTACATTCTAGTTATCCTAATGGTTTAACGATCCAATTTGAGGAAAACCAACACCAATTATCGAATCAATTGATAAAAAAACTAATTATGGATACTCCAAGATATGAGAAACTTGGTACTTACACAGGTCCAGCTTATTATATTACCATTTCTGATATATTCCTAATTTTGGATATAGAGATATAGCGACTACCTGGGGCGGATGGAAACCATCGCCTACCCTGACGGGGAAACGGTTACCTATACCTACGACCACGGGGAGCAGATAAAGACGGCAAGCGGGGAACGGCAGGGGGTACGGTTTGACCCGGCGGGGAACGTGCTTGAATACCGGAATGCGGCCGGGGGTACGAGACGGTCCAGAACTAGGCCTATGACGGGCTTGACCAGCTTACCGGGGTGGAGGGGAACAGCATCTCCAAAACCTACGGAGCGGCAGGGTACGTGGCAGCCTACGAACAGAGGTTCAGTTTTGATAAAACGGGGAACATGACGCGGAAGGCCGACACGGGGGCGGTGAACAACGGGACGCGGGTTGGAGCGGAACTGAATTACGACCTTGAGTATGAGTATTACGGGGGGTACGCCCACCGGGCGGAGCGGATAGGGAACCGGTACTACAAATACGACGGGAACGGGAACGTGGTGACGGAACGGGACGGGGGGCACGGGGTAGCCGGGGGGAATGATGCGGAACTGTACCTCGACGGGAGCCGGTACTATACGGAGTACGGGTTTAGGCTGGGGCAGGAGGCTGCGGAGGAGGAAGGTGATGTGTACCGGCGGGACTACGTGGAACGAGCGGAACCTGCTGGCGGAGAGCCGGGATAACCGGCAGGCGGTGTGGTACCGGTACGGGGCGGACGGGGAACGTGCGTTGAAGTATGCGGCGGGGAGCGGGGACCAGACGCTGTATTATACGACCCAAAGAGCAAAATTTCAAGAAGCATATAAATTAATAGAGACAAATAGAGGCGCTGAAATATTAGAGAAATTGATTGGACTTGTTCGATAACCAACCGGGTTATCGAACAAGTCCATTGTAATTTCGCTAACATTTTCAATGACTCTCCCCGCCGCAGAGCAGCGGGGTATCGTCGATCCGCAAGGTATGGATATTATGCGTGTCCATACCCCCAACAAACAAATCGTTACCGGGTCCAAATCGCCCCAAAGGGGCGGGGTATGGACCCGCAGGCGGAATCAAACGGCGCGGCCGCTTGACCGGATTATCAAACGGATCAATAATCGTTTCCGCAGAACGGGTGAAGGGGCGGAACCATGCAGATTATCGAAGCGTCTGAATTTTTTGACCGCCGGGAAACCGCTCCCGCGCTCCGTGATGAAACGGTGGAGGCGGCGGTCCGGGACATTATCGCCGCGGTC
>JAISPH010000032.1 GCA_031275035.1 Treponema sp. | reverse complement strand
TGGCAATCTCGGTTACGAAAAGGGCGGCCGCGACGGTAAGGGGGGAACGGCTCTCCGTCGCCACGGCGACGCCGGTAATCCAAATGGCCACGATGAGGGCCGTAAGCGGCTGAATCCAGTTGCGTCTGTGGGACTTCCTGCCGGTGTATATCATATATATCCCCAGGCACAGGGAGAGAAAACTCAAAAAATACAGTACCGCCGGCCAGGACACCCTACACCCCCGGTCTTTTGGATTTTACGGATATCCGGGGAAACGGAACAGGGAGAATTGATTCGTCTCTGTCCACAAAGCCGCTTGCTTTGCGGACAGACTGCGGGCTTTTCTCCGACGCCTTTTCCCGCCTAAGGGCCGCGAAAACGCGGTTTTTAAGGGAGTCTGTCCATGACGCGCCTCCATTACGGACAGACGCTAATTCCTCGCGGTACAGGGGATTGTATAATTTTGCCACCAGAGGCCTCCCTTCGTCCAAGCAACTTCAAAATTTTACATACAGGAGAAATCGTTTTAGGAAACAATACGCAACTATTAACCGGGCAGCTATCACCATACATCAGGATCATAAGAAATAGCAAGACATTTCGGTAACATTTTAAAACGGATCATTCCGCGCTTCGAAAACCGGATTTTTGGGAAACCTTGCCGTGTCAGAATTCCCGGCTAGCAAAAAGCGGTGTTTCATGGTATATTAGCCCCCGTAATATCCGCATGTTTTGGGGGCTATTATGCAAGATGAGAAAAAGAAAATCGTGCTGGTGGATGATAATCCGGTTAACCTGAAACTGGCCAGAAACACCCTGATGGAGTACTATAATGTTTTTACCGTGCCGGGCGCCGAAAAGCTCTTCCGGTTTCTTGAGCAGACCCTGCCGGATCTGATCCTGCTGGACGTAGTTATGCCCGAAATCAACGGATACGAGGCCATAAAAACCCTGAAGGGAAACCCCCGGACCGCCGGTATCCCGGTTATATTCCTCACCTCCAAAACCGATACGATAAGCGAACTGGAAGGCTTTAGCCTGGGGGCGATTGACTATATCTCCAAACCCTTCTCTCCCCAGCTTCTTTTAAAGCGGGTGGAAGTACATCTGCTGCTGCAATCCCAGAAGGCGGAACTGAAAAACCTGAACGAAAACCTTCAGCGCCTGGTGGAGGAAAAAACCGGGGAAGTTCTTGAATTGCAAAACGCGGTGCTGATTACCATGGCAAACCTGGTGGAATACCGGGACGATGTAACCGGAGGCCATGTGGAAAGGACGGAGCGGTTTCTGCGCGTCCTGGTGGAGGAAATGACAGCCTGGGGAATATACCGGGACATACTGGACACCTGGGACATCAATTTATTCCTCCAGTCTTCCAAACTCCACGATGTGGGCAAGATAGCCATCAGGGACAGCATACTCCTCAAACCGGGCCCCCTGACCAGGGAGGAATTTGAGGAGATGAAAAAACATACCGTCTTTGGCGAGACGGTTATCGAAAAAATACAGCAGAACGCCCGGGAAAGCATATTTCTGACCCACGCCAGGATCATGGCCGGCACCCACCATGAAAAATGGGACGGCACGGGTTACCCCCGGGGACTGGCGGGTTCCAATATCCCCCTCCAGGGACGGCTCATGGCCTTTGTGGACGTGTACGACGCCCTGATTTCGGACCGGCCCTATAAAAAGGCCTTTCCCCCCGAAGAGGCGGTAAAAATAATCAGCGACGGGTGCGGAACCCAGTTCGATCCGGAGCTTAAAAATGTGTTTCTTGCCGCCGCGGAGCGCCTTAAATAATTTCCCTGCCGGGCAGGGCGGCTCCCGATGAACCGGCACGAATAACAGCATGAAGCCGCGTTAAACCGCGCCGTTTTCAAGTTTGCGGTATGCCGGCCTCCAATACCCTTACCGATATGACAGTAGCTTGATTGGACTAAAAGTATGTTTAATAATTTTACCACGAAGATGCACAAAGGAACACGAAGGAAGGATAATAGAAAGCGGATTCCCGGTCTTTCTTCCCCTTGGTGCGCTCGAACCAAAGGTTCGCCAAATTCCGTTAAAAAAAGCAAAATGCAGAGCATTTTGCAGGGCCGAAGAACTGTGGGTGGAGTGTGGCGTGGGAAGGAGGCCGTAGGCCGACCGACCTGGCCAGCCGGAACCCGGCGAGGTAAGGGCGGCGAAGCTTAAACAGGACTGTTATGCGAAATGCCCGCACAAAAGTTTTGTATAAATTATATTGGATTGACAAAATTCCAAGAATAAATTATTCTATAATTTATAGGAGACTTGCAATGGAGTATAATTTAAGCGGAAAAATCAGTCTGGATGATTTCATCCAATGTAATAAATTTCACTTGAAACATTGGTTCGGGATAAATTTTAGAACACTCTTTTATCTGGCATTATTTAGTGTCTGTCTATAAAGTAGCCGCTATCACGGCGGCGGTCATAACTCTAATGTTATAACCGATAACATTCCAGAATACTTTTTGTCTATAATGTTTCCAGCCTTTCCAATTACATCTGGCTATATCAAACCCGCGTTTCAAGTTCGATATTACCGCTTCCATCCCCGCACGCCATTTCTTTAACAT
>JAISPH010000027.1 GCA_031275035.1 Treponema sp. | reverse complement strand
GAATAAGCTGGGCTCCGGCGAAGAAGAGGATATAGGAGAGGATCGCGGTCCCCACCGTCTCGGCCCTGCCGTGCCCCCAGGGATGAGTGGCGTCGGCGGGCCGGGAAATAACCCCCGCCACCACCAGGGACATCAGGGCGATAAGTACATCCACCGATGAATCGATGCCGTCTCCCAATACCGCCAGGCTGTCCGCATAAATGCCGGCGCCTATCTTCAGGGCGGCAAGAAGGGCGTTCCCCGTCAGGGCGATAAGGGCCGCCTTTTTTATGAGCGTTACCCGGCGGGAAACTTCAAATTTTTTAGACATAAATAAAATTATAATCCATGGGAAGAACGAAAACCTACTCCCCGGACAGGGGAGGCAGCACTATTCTGATACGGGAATCCGCCGGATGGGCATAGACGCCCATGGAAAGGCCAAAAACTTCCCGGAGGGTTTCGGCGGAGAATACCTCCGGGGGACTGCCCAGGGCGGCGGCTCTTCCCCGGCTGAGAAGAAGCGCCCTGTCCCCGTAGAGGGCCGCCAGGTTAAGGTCGTGAAGGCTTATCAGCGCCGCCGCCCCCCTCCCGGCCATGGCCCGGATCATTTCCATTATCAGAACCTGATACCGGGGGTCCAGGTTATTCACCGCCTCGTCCAGCAGGAGGACCCCCGCGTCCTGGGCTATGGCCCGGGCAATGAGGACCCGCTGCTGTTCCCCGCCGGACAGTTCCGTTACCCGCCGGTCTCCGCAGTCCGAAAGCCCCGCCGCCTCCATGGCCGCCGCCGCCGCTTCCCGGTCCTCCGCCGTCTCACCGCCGAACCAGCCCCGGCGGCTGAAGCGGCCCTGGGCCACGGTTTCCCGTACCGTAAAGGGCCATACCAGGGGCGTATTCTGAAAGAGAAAGGCCGAGGCGGCGGCCTGTTCCGGTTTGGTCATTTCCCGCTGTTCCCGTCCGTCAAAGAGGACGCGGCCCGAGGCGGGTTTCAAAAGGCCCCCTATGGTTTTAAGAAGGGTGGTTTTCCCCGAACCGTTAGGTCCCGCCAGGACCAGAATTTCCCCCGCCCTGACCGTAAGGCTGATGTCCTCGAACACGATCCGCCCGCCGTATCCCCCGGAAAGTTTTTCCAATACAAGCCGTTCCGTTCCGGCGCTTCCCCCGGTACGCCTCAAAGACATCAGCGGTTCCCCAGGTTTCGGCCATAACGGATCAACAGATAGATAAAAAACGGAGCGCCCCCCAGGGAGGTAACGATGCCGATGGGAAGCTCCATGGGGGCGGCCAGGTTCCGGGCGGCGGCGTCCGCCAACAGGGTAAGGAGGGCGCCGCCAATGGCCGCCGCGGGAAAAAGCCGCCGGTGGCCGGGACCGGTAAAGAGCCGGGCCCCGTGGGGAGCGATCAGCCCCACAAAACCGATAACCCCCGCGGCGGCGACCGCCGCCGCCGCCGCCAGAGAGGCTCCCAGGGCGGCGATGATCCTCGTCCGGCCCGCGGATACCCCCAGGCTTTCCGCCACCTCCTCCCCCTGGATCAGCAGATCCAAAGGCCGGGCGCAGAGGAAAACCACCAGGCAGCCCGCGGCCATCAGGGGAATAAGCGAAACCGCCCCGGTCCAGGAAGCGCCCCCCAGGCTTCCCAGGAGCCAGTAGTAAACCTGATGAAGGGCCCGGTCCCTCAGCACCGTGATGAGGGCAAGGAGGGCGGAAAAAAAGGCGCTCAGGGCGGTTCCCCCCAGGAGCAGGGCCATGGCCGGCGGCGGATTCCCTCCGGTATGGGAAATGGCAAAGGCAAGAAAGACCGCCGTTATGGCCCCGGCAAAGGCGCAGAGGCTCTGGGGGGAGAGGCCCAGGAACGATCCGGTCCAGCCGGCGGTCAGGGCCAGAGCCGCCCCCAGGGCCGCCCCCGAGGACGCCCCGATGACAAAGGGATCCGCCAGGGAATTGCGGAAAAAACCCTGGAAGGCGGCCCCCGCTACCGCCAGGGCCGCCCCCACCGCCGCCGCCATGACAAGCCGGGGCAGGCGGATCTGAAAGAGGATCAGCGAAGCCGTCTCATCCCCGGCGGCGGAAAAGATACGGGTAAGCTCATCCCATCCTATACGGACGGGGCCGCCGAAGAGAGCTAAAAGGGAGGCCAGGATCAGGGCCAGAACAAGGAGGACCATCACCAGGGGATAGTTGTCCCGGGGCCGGGCCTTATTCGCCATAGAGTATGCCGGCCAGGATCAGGACCGCATCGGCCAGCCGGGGGCCGTAACGGCTGACTATATCGGGATCCATCGCCGCCGCCCGGCCGGTCCGTACCGCCGAAAGGTTCCCCCAGCCGGGCCTCCGGGCCAGGGAACGGAGAAAGCTTTGGGTATCTCCGGTTTCGGCGGAAATGATCCAGTCCGGCCGCCGGCGCAACACCGCCTCGGCATTAACTTCGGGCCAGTGTTCCCCCAGATCCCCGAAGATATTCTCCCCCCCCGCCAGGCGGATCGCCTCGCTGATGAAAGAGGAACCCCCGGCAGTGATAAGGGGTTCGGCGGAAAGTTCCCAGAATACCCGCGGCGCTTCCCTCCCCCGGCGGAGTTCCCCCGCCCGGCGCAGCTTTTCCCGCATCTTCCCAAGGACCGCCTCCGCCCCGGCGCTTTTTCCGGTAAGGCGGCCTATGTTGACGATAAGGCCGTAGACCTCCTCAAAGTTCCGGGGTTCCGCCGCAAAGGAAACAATGCCGATACGATCCAGGAGGGAGACGACCCTGCCGTGCATATCCGCGGAAAGGATAACCAGATCCGGCTTTATGGCGGCGATGGTCTCTATGCTGACGGTGGCCCCGGAGAAACCGCCTACCTTGATTTTTGAAGCCGTTTCCGCAGGGTAGTTACAGTACTGGGTTACCCCCGCCACGGCCTCTCCGGCCCCCACGGCGAAGAGTATCTCCGTTACCGACGGGGAAAGGCTGACAATGCGGCGGGCCGGAGCCCTAAGGGTAAGGGTCCGGCCCAGGGCATCCTGCAGGGTAAGGGGAAAATCCTGGGCCGGAACCGGAACGCCGGAAAACAGAAAGAGGATCAACAACCCCGCCGCAAGCAAACGGGGTATGCTGGTTCTGACAGGTATGGATTTTATACGGGATCCAATACCCTTGATCCAAAAGCGGAGACCGCGGCCAAAACCGCCCCAAGGCTCCCCCCCGCGGCGGGTTCTTGGGCATTGGATCCGCCTGCGAATAAAAAACAGGACAAAGCCGTATCTGCGGTTCATTCGCTAATCCCGATAATAATCTATCTTCCAGAGGAAGAGCCCCGACGCGGGCGCAGTGGGACCCGCCATACTCCGGTCCCCGGAATCGACGATCCGCTTAAAATCCTCCGCGGTACGGCCCTTCTCTTCGCAGTGAAGCAGGGTCCCCACGGCGGAGCGGACCATTTTCCAGAGAAAGGCATTGGCCCGGATCTCAAAGACCAGGGTATCGCCCTGAACAAAAAAACCCGCTTCAAAAATGTACCGTTCCCTGGATTTGCTTGGATCGCCGGGCCAGGCGAAGATCGAACAGTCCAGCTCTCCCCGGAGAATCCGGGCATAGCTGTTCAAAAGATCCAGCCGGGGCCGGCGCCATATCTGACGGGCATAGCGCAGTTCCTGGGGATAGGCGGGCCTTCCGCAGATAAAGTAATAACGATAGGTTCTGGCTTTGGCGTCGAATCTGGCGTGAAAATCCGGCGCCGCATTCCGGGCCTCCAGGACCCGCACGTCCCGGGGGAGCAGGCCGTTCAGGGCCGGAACAAAGCGGCCCGCCTCCATGCCGCCGATAAACGTATAAAAATTCGCCGTCTGGCCCGCCGCATGAACCCCCGCATCGGTACGGCCCGATCCGGTAAGATTTACCGCCCCCTTATGGATCTTCCCCAGGGCCGCCTCCAGCTCTCCCTGGACGGTGCGTCTTCGGGGACCGGAAGCCGGGTTTCCGCCGGAGATCGAATTTTCCGCGGGGATCCTCTGTTTCTGCCAGCCGGAAAAGCCGGTGCCGTCATAGGCGATAAGCAGCCTGATATTGCGCATACCCCGGTCCGGGCCGGCCTTGCCGGCTCCGGGGGGACAGGGCGGCGGACCACTAGGTTTCATCGGTCTCGTTCAATTCCTTGTTCAGGCTGTCGTAGAGATTCCGGGCATGTTCCAGAAGAGGCCCCGGCTTAGCCTTGGAGGATTTTCCCAGGCCGAAGATCTTGGCGATGGTCCGCTTGGCCTCCCCCAGGGCCTCTCTGCGCCGGGCAGGATCTTCGGGACCGTACTTCAGCTTTAAGAGGGCGGAAAGATAAAGGGCGCCCTCGTAGGAATAATTTTTATCCGTATCGGGACCAAAATTCTTAATCCCCGACAGGGCCTCCTTGCCGTTCTGCTCCCGCCTGATCGCCTCGCTGTAAAAAAACTGGGCTTTCTTCTTAAAGAGCGCCGCAAGCCAGTCATAGTGCTGGCCGGAAAATTTCTTATCCATCTCCTCCAGGAGCCATCCCGCCCTGAGGGCGGCGATGCCCTGCTTGATGGTGGGCGAAAATTCGCCGGGAAAAAAATCATAACAGCGAAGAACCAGATACTGGGAAGCGGCCCCCTCTACCAGATTTCTGGGCTGGTGAAAATCAACTTTGGGAAATATCAACAGGGTATCGGCAATGCGCCGATCCCGGTCATTTATAACCTGAAGTTTGTTTTTAACGGGCATGTTCGAAAAATCTTTATCCTGGGCGGCAAACCAGCATTCGGGGCATACCGTAGCCTGATAGGCCAGGGGATAGACCTCCCCGTACTTTGCCGAAGGTTCGTAGAGGCGGTGCAGTTCCTCCGTCAGGGCCCCCGCAATAAGCCGGCCGCTGCCGGAAAGCAGTTCTTCTTTGTGAAAACTGTAATCACAGGCGGGGCAGACATACTCTTCCTTGGACTGAAAGGAAATTTTCCGTTCTTCGTTTTTCATAGATCCCCTTCAAGCACCACCATGGCAATGGCATAGTCCCCCTCGTGAGTCAGGGAAATGTGTACCCTGCCGGCGCCGCTCTTCCGCAGCGCCCGCTCGGCGGAACCGCAAAGCTTCAGATCCGGTTTGCCGCCGGAACGGTTTATTACCATAATATCTTTAAGGGCGATCCCCGCAAGACCCGTTCCCAGGGCCTTACCGAAGGCTTCCTTCGCTGCAAACCGGGCCGCCAGGGAGGCCGCTTTGCCCTGCCCCTTGGTTTCAAGGGCGGCAAGTTCCTCCCGGCAAAAGTACCGTTCCATGAGCCCCGGTTTGTTCCGCCAGCGGTCCAGCCGGGGAATGCGTACCATATCGACCCCGATACCCTTAATCATGGCGTCTCCGGCTCCGCCTTCATCCCGACCCGCACCGTTACTTCCTCCGGCTCACACTGGATAAGAGCGATTCCCTGGGGAAGCTCCGCCTGTACGGGCAGGGTATAGATTCCTTCCTGCCCCAGCTCCGAACAGTCCAGGAACAGCGCAAAAGCGGAAGCTTCATAGGCCTCAAGTTCAATCTGGTTTCCCTCGACCCTGACGTTGCCCGTTCCGGTTTCAAGTTCCGCAGCCAGCCGTTCATCCAGATTCCGAGCCGCAATGGGCATATCCTCCAGGGTTCTGATGATGAGCAGGCCCTGGACAAAACCGTGGAACTCGGTAGTTCCCTCCCCCCGGATTATGACCAGGGGGTCCCGGTTCATAATCCGAACCGTACTGGAAAAGCTCTCCCTTTTGCCGTCCAGATCGATAAATTCCGTAAACAGCCCGGAAAGTCCGCTCATGGCCTTGGGGGGACCGTCCACCACCACCTGATTGGGACTTAGAGAGTAGGAGACCAGCTCATACCCCGGTTCCAGATAACCCCGGAAATTAGGCGTAACCGAAACCAGTTTGCTTATCTTTTGATCCAGGTCCACACTTACCTCCAGGGGATCGACGCTTATCTCCACGGCGTTTACCCCCAGGGCGGTGCCTTTTTTCCGTACCTGTACCGGAGCCCGGTAGTGTCCCTCGCCGGTGTACTTGGTAAGATCCAGATAGGCCTCAATGTCCTCTTCCAGAATGGGATAGATGCTGTTGGCGTCCCCCCTGAGGCTTACCCGTACCATCCGGGGATAGGAACTGGCGGGAACCAGATTGCCGTCGATCTCCAGATTGAGGGGAACCGAGAAGAACCGGTTCTCCAGCATACTCATCCGGTGAAATACAAAGAGGATGATGGCCAGGGCGATGGAGAGCACCTTGGCGGGCCAGTTCTCAGCCGCCTTGATCAGCAGCTTTCTAGCGTTCAACAAAAACATCCTCCCCGTCGTCTGCGGACTGATCCGCCCGGGCGGTCTTGGAATCCTTCCGGCTCCCCCGGTCCAGAAGTTCCCGGAGCTTGCGCTGAATGTCCAGAGGGGAAAGGTCATAGTACAGCTTGGTGTCATAGGCCAGAGATATGGCGCCGGTTTCCTCGGATACCACCAGGATTACCGCATCGGACTGTTCCGACATACCCAGGGAGGCCCGGTGCCGGGTGCCGAAACTTTTCCGTATATCCTGCTGTTCGGAAAGGGGAAGGAAACATCCTGCCGCGACGATACGGCCGTTCTGGATGACCATGGCCCCGTCATGGAGGGGGCCGTCGAAGGCAAAGACCGTAACAATCAAACTGGAGGAAAGCTCCGCATTCATCCTGGTACCGGTGTCGATGATATTTTTAAGATTGATCCGCCGGGGAAAAACCACCAGCGCCCCCCGCCGCTGCTGCGAGAGGATCTCCGCCGCGGTAATCACCGCCTCAAGCTGGCCCAGCCGGGGCTTGCTGTCGGGACGGAAAAGCTCCCCCTGGCCCAGACGGATAATGATCTTCCGCAGCTCCGGCTGGAAGACGATGGCAATGGCGATAAAGAGTCCCGGCGCCAGAATATTGAGCACCCACTGGAGGGTATTCAGCTTGAAAAGAAAGGCCAGGCCGTACATCAGGCCGAGGAATCCCGCCCCTTTAACCAGCTGTACCGCCTGGGTCTTTACCAGCAGATCGTAGGCCTTGTAGAGCAGAAAAGCCAGAATAGCCACATCCAGGACGGGGCGAATCAGATTATAGACCGAAGTAATCCGCTGAAACCATTCCACCTTTTACATCCATTGGACTTGTCCGGAAAACCGAAGTTTCCGAACAACCCTATTCGAAAACGGGTTTAATACCCAAGAACCCGTCTTTCGGCGGGGGAGCCTCCGGGACGGTTTTAATCCGAATAAAACATTGGTTTGTGCGGGTATTAAACCCGCATAAACTCCATACCTTACAGAACCAACCATACCCCGTCCGCTGCGGCGGGGTTCTTCGTTCTTCAATTATACGCCGGAAACCCGGGCCCCGCGCCGTTTTATTGCATGAATCACCTTAACCAGATCCGCCGTTTCCCTTACATCGTGGACCCGGAGTATCGAAGCTCCGGCAAGCAGGGCCGCCGCAGATGCGGCCAGGGTTCCCGCAAGCCGGTCCTCCACAGCCCTCCCGGTAATCTCTCCGATAAAAGTTTTCCGGGACAGACCCACTAATAGAGGATAGCCCGGGAGGCGTATTTCCGCAAGACAAGCCAAAAGGGAAAGGTTATCCTCCAGGGTTTTACCAAAGCCGATACCCGGATCGAGGATGATGTGTTCCCGGGGGATGCCGTAATTCCGGGCCCGGCCGGCGGCGGCTTTCAGATAAGCGGCCAGCTCCCCCGCCGTATCGGCATAGCGGGGCCGTTCCTGCATGGACGGGGGGGTTCCCTGTTTGTGCATCAGCGCCACCGGGACGCCCCGCTCCGCGCAGAGGGGTCCCAGGGCGGGATCATCCTCCAGGGCGGATATGTCGTTGACGATATCCGCCCCCGCATCCAGGGCCGCCCGGGCGGTTTCCGCCTTCCGGGTATCCACCGAAACGGGCAGGGCGGAATGTTTCCTGAAGGCGGCAATGGCGGGGATAACCCGGCGGATCTCCTCGCCGGCAGAGACATACTCCGCTCCGGGCCGGGTGGACTCCCCTCCAAAATCAACAATATCCGCCCCCGCGTCCTCCGCCGCCAGGGCCCGCTCCGCCGCCTCTGCGGCGCCGGGACTGCGGCTTGGGGGGTAAAAGGAATCGGCGGTACAGTTTACAATGGCCATCACCAGGGCGGGTTTCTCCCCCGCGGCGGGACCGGCAAGATCTATAAAGGCGCCGCTGGGAAGCCTGATAACGCCGGCCCCGCCGCCCGGCGCAATCCGGTCCATTCCTAGGGAATAAGCCCCGCCGCCGCTTGGGCGGTCTTGGGCTGCAGCTCGTCCCAGACCAGAGAAACCGCCCGGGCTATACCGGGTCCGTCCAGGCCGTTTTCCCGGAGCAGTTCATCCCTGGTTCCCAGGGATACATACTGTTCCCGGACCGCCAAAACCAGAATCCGGGCCCCGCAGCCCCGCCGGAGGGCAAGTTCCGCGGCATACTCTCCAAAGCCGCCGTTTTTGACCCCCTCTTCAACAAAGACCATAAGCTCATAACGGTCTATAATATCCGCCAGATAATCTTCATCCACCGGTTTGAGGAAGCGGAGATTGTAGAGATCCGCCTCCAATTTTTCTCCGGCCAGAAGATCCGCCGCCGTAAAGGCCTGGGGATAGAGCCCTCCGGTAAAGGCCAGGCAGATCCGGCCGCCGCCCCGGCGGGTAAAGATCCCCCGGCCCGGCTCCAGGGGAAACCCGGAAGACCGGTCTTCCGGGGGACAGGGCGCCTTGGGGTAGCGTATCATCACCGGGCCGCGGTCCGGGCCGGATAAAGCCCAGTCCAGCATGGCCCTTAACTCAAAGTCTCCCGCCGGAGCCAGGATCGTCATGTTGGGGGCGGAACGGAAAAGGGCTATGTCAAAGAGGCCCTGATGGGTATCCCCGTCGTCGCTGACAAAGCCCGCCCGGTCCAGGGCAAAGACCACGGGAAGCCGTTGCAGGCATACATCGTGGATAACCTGATCTATGGCCCGCTGGATGAAGGTAGAATAAACCGCCGCCACCGGTTTCAGCCCCCGGACGGCCAGGGCCGCCGCAAAGGCAACGGCATGTTCCTCGGCAATGCCGGTGTCAAAGAAACGCCGGGGAAAACATTTTCTGAACGGGGAAAGCCCCGTTCCCTTTTCCATAGCGGCGGTAAGCGCCACCACCCGCTCGTCCCGTTCCGCCGCCGCCGCCAGGGCCCTGCTGAAGGATTCGGTAAAACCGGAACCAAGCCGGCGTTCCAGCTTGCCGTCGGTTACGGAAAAGGACGAAACCCCGTGGTAGGCGCCGGGATCATGCTCGGCAAATTCATAACCCTTTCCCTTTTTGGTGATCACATGGACCACCACGGGCCGTTCCAGCTTCCGTACATCCCGGAACACTTCTTCAAGAAGCCGGATCCTGTGTCCCTCGATGGGTCCCACATATTCAAAACCCAGATCCACAAAGAAGTTGTCCGTATAGAAGATGGCTTTGACCGCCCGCTTTATCCTGACCACGGCGTTATAAAATGCATTCCCAGCGAGGGGAACCCGCTTGACCATGGAATCGAAGGTACGGCGGAAACTCTGATACCGGGCCTTCATGCTGAGACGGCTTAAATATTTGGAAAGCCCCCCCACATTGGGGCTTATAGACATCTTATTGTCGTTAAGGATGACCACCAGGGGGAGTCCCAGATGGCCCGCATGGGAAAGAGCCTCGTAGGCCAGCCCCCCCGTCAGGGCACCGTCCCCGATAACCGCCACGGCGCGGTTTTCCCCCCCCAGAATACCCTCTCCCGCCAGAAGCCCCAGGGCGGCTGATATGGAGGTGGAAGCGTGACCTGTATTGAAGGCGTCGTGGAGGCTTTCAAGGCGCCGGGGAAAACCGGAAAGCCCCCCGGCCCGGCGGAGTTCCTCAAAAACCCCGGCCCGGCCGGTTAAAAGCTTGTGGGCATAGCACTGATGCCCCACATCCCAGACTATTTTATCATGGGGAGAGTTGAAGGCCCTGTGCAGGGCGATGGTAAGCTCCACCACCCCCAGATTAGAGGCCAAATGACCCCCGTTCCGGCTTACGACAGAGACAATCCGCTCCCGAATCTCAACGGCAAGGCGGTCTAATTCAGCATAGGAAAGGGAGCGAAGATCCTCCGAACTTTGGATCTTCGCCAAAAGGGATTCGCTTTCATGCATTACACTACCACTATCTTCCCAAACCAAGTTTTGAAAGCGGTCCGGCCATTACTTGTTCTTGTGTCGGTTTTTCCTCAGTTTTTTCTTGCGTTTGTGGGTTGCAATCTTTCTAAGTTTACGCTTTCTTCCGCAGGGCACTTCAAAATCTCCTTACATATTGCCGTGGGCAATAAACTTGAGAACAGTATGAATCAGCGCGGCAAAAAGGTCAATAGCCGGACCCGGATATGTAATGGCCGGCCGGCGCCGCCGGACAGGGCCGCTGCATCCCGTTTCGGGGCCATGCGCACGATTGACTATACCGATAAAATAAGTATACAATGAAAAGAGACGTTATACAGGAATGTCTGCGCTTATTCAAGACACGAACATGGAAACATCGGTCCAGGGGCTCATTCAGAAGGCCTACGACAGTCTGAACGCCTCTGACGCCGGCCGGGCCCAATGGGCCCTGGAGGAGGCTCTAAAAATTGACTTTGAGCATCCCGAAGTGGTTTATGCGCTTAAATGTCTTAATTGGTGGCTGGAGCGGATAAAGCGGCTGAACGATTTTCAGGATCCCTACGATAAGGGGGCTTATATCCTTTCCCAGTGGAAGTCCTACTACAGCTTTCTGGACCGGATTGGAGAGGCCTGCGACCCCTGCCTGTATGCGGTGCGGCGTTTTGTCTTTTCCACCGCCCTCGCCTCCTTTGAAGACATTCTGGGGGACGGAGCCAATAAGCACGATCCGGAACTGCTGTTTCAGGTGGGACGCTGTTATAAGGGGGTAGGCAGCTACGAAGAGGCCCTGGCCTATCTGGAACAGGCGGCCAGGTTTAAGCGGGAGGATGGAGCGGTCCTTTCCGAGCTTGCGGATGTAAACGCCCTGCTGGAAGAAGCCAGGGCGGCAAAGGCCCTCTTCAGGGAGGCCTTTTTTACAGACCCCCAGGGGGTGGATCTCCGGTCCATGGAATCGGAGCTGATTATCCGGCTTTGGGACCGGGTAAAGGAACTGGGATACGCCGGACAGGAACTTTTGGAATGGATGCCTATTTACGGAAACCTGTTCGGGATATTTGCGGTCAAGCGGGAGCTGAAACCGATTGAGTTGGGCCGGTTAAAGCAGTCTATCTTTTCCCTGGAAAATGAAATCCGCAGCCGCCCGGAGCACATAGGGCTCCTCATTCCCCGGCTTATTAACCGGTATTTTTGGCTGATCGATCACTATGAGAATGTCCGGGAAGATCCGGGCCTCATTGAGGAAACCATGCTGAAGATTAAAATTGTTGATCCGGAAATATACGATCGGTATATGAACTAGGGCGTCTCTAAAAACCCGGCCGGTTTTTGGAGACGCCCTGCGGTTTTGCGTTTTTAGACGCAAAACGCGCTGCTTTTTCGGCGGAAAACTTCTAAAAACTTTAGTTTTTAGAAGTTCCCGCTAGTTTTTTGGACCAAGGAGTTACGAGATGTCTGATGCTGTGTCAATAGAATCACAAGCCGCCCAAGAGGTTTCAGGAACGGCCCCGCTTCTTAAAAACGTACAGGAGATGCTGAATGAGGAAAAGTGGACCAGGGCGGCGCTTAGTAATTATTCAACCGGCCAGTTTAAGGAACTTGACGTAATCCTCAAGGACGCCCGGGAAGGGCGGCTCTACGATGAACTGAAAAAACTCTGCGACGAACACCTGGTCCATACCAAAAACAGCATCATCGCCCTCTATATTTCCGGGATGATAGCCCTCTCCAGGCAGCTTATAGACGACTCGGCTTTAGTAAATCTGGTTACCATTTTTGTAGACAACCACAAGTGGAGCATCGTCAAATACCTCTGTGAACGGATCCTCGATTACGGCGAATCCAAATATGCCCTCCGTACCCTGGCGGAATGCTGTAAAAACGAAAATGACGGCGAGGCTGTCTTTGGCATCTGGGAACGGCTGGTCAAGGTTGATTATGAAGAGGCGGATCTGGCCAAGTCCCTGGCGGAACATTATGAAAAGCTCGGCAATATCGAAGAGGCCGTGGACTACTATAAAAAAGCCCTGCACCGTTATATCAACAAGCAGCTCTTTACCAATGTCCGGGAAATCTGGGCCAAGCTGCTTGAATTCTGCCCCGAGGACATAGACTTCTTTCTCCATGTGCAAAAGAAAATCGCCAAGAACATCAGCGAAGAAAAAGCGGTGCTCCTCCTGGAAGATGTCTTCGCATCCTGCAAGCAGAAGGACGATATTGATACCGCCATCGGCATTCTCAAGCTCATTCTCCAGTACGATGAAAAGGACTCCCTGGCCCGGAAGGAAATCACCGAATGTTTCAAAAAGAAGTATGCCGGCCACAGCCAGCTTGAAGAGTATGTCCGTATCTCCAACCTGTCCCAAAACTGGCGCAATATCCACGAGGCAATCACGGATTTTGAAAAACACATTGCCTTTGATACGGGAAATTTTGTATACCACCGTACCTGGGGGGTCGGGCGCATAGCCAAGGTTCAGGGGGATGAAATCGTCATCGACTTTGCCAAAAAGCGGGCTCATTCCATGTCCCTCAAGATGGCGGTCAACGCCCTCCAGACCATGTCGAAAAACCACATCTGGGTTTTGAAGGCCACCCAAAAAAAAGAAAAGCTCCATGATCGGATAAAGAACGAGGTTGCTTGGGCCCTGAAAACGGTTATCAAGAGCTATAACAATTCCTGCGACATCAAGCGGATCAAGGCGGAGCTGGTACCCTCCATACTGAGCGCAGGGGAATGGACCTCCTGGAGCTCCAAGGCCCGGGAGATCCTCAAGTCCGATCCTTCTTTTGGGGTAAGCTCGGAGAATATCGATCTTTTTACGGGACGGGAACGTCCCATCAGCGTAGAAGAAAAACTTTTCAACGAATTCAGGGCGGAACGGGGCTTCTTTGAACGGGTTCAAACCATGCGGAACTATGTCTCCCAGAAAGACGTGGGGGTGGATTCGGAATACTTTGCCGAAATGTTCGCCTACTTTACGGGTTACCTCCGCGCCTACAGCCAGGTGAATGAACAAGTGGCCGCATCCTACCTGCTGGTGAAGGATCTCAGCGGCCGCTTTCCCCATATAGCTGGGACCGGGCCTCAGCCGCAGTTTCTGGAAATTTTTGAAGCCATTAACGATGTGCCCGCGTTGTTTCTCAATTTGAAGGATAATAAACTAAGGGAAGAATTCCTCCATCATATTCAGCTCTTTGTTCCGTCCTGGCCCGACATCTACATCAAACTCTTCCCCTGGGCCCTGCTCAATTCCATCATCGCCGCCCTGGTCAAGGAAGGGTACGAAGACAAGCTCATCGCCATGGTCCACAACTGTTTCGACAATTACCGGGAATACCGGGAAGCGGCAGTCTGGCTCTACAAAAACTGCAGAGCCGAACCCTGGTTCGTCAAGGCCGGGCTGAGCGGGGAAAAGGAGCTTATCACCCTTATTCATATTCTGGATATTACCTACCGGGAAATTGAAAACCGCCGGGACACTTCAGAGAACCGCAAGATCAACAAGCAGGTTTACACCATTCTTTTCAAGGAAAACCTGGTAAAGTCCTACGTGGATCAGGCGGGAGAAGACGCCATTATCAGGATCTACACCCTCCTCAACGACGTAAAGGATCTGGACCCCGCGGACAAGCTGGAACTCCGCAGTCATATCCTGGGGCGTTACCCGGACTTTAAATTTTTCGGGGACGAAGAAAAGACGGTAATTACCCGGGGGCTCATGGTAACCGCCGCCAAGTACGAGGAAAAGCAGCGACAGCTTCACCATATTATGGAGGTAGAAGTTCCCGCCAATTCCAAGGAAATCGGCTTTGCCCTTTCCCTGGGGGACCTCCGGGAAAATGCGGAGTACAAGGCCGCCAAGGAAAAACAGGAGATTCTCAATTCTACGGTGGCGAAACTCAAGGACGAGATCGAAAGGTCCCAGATATTCGATCCCTCCACGGTCAACACCAGCCGGGTTTCTTTCGGGACCAGGGTTACCCTCTGCGGCGATTCCGGCAAAGAAGAGGAGTACACGATCCTCGGTCCCTGGGAATCGGACCCGGACAACAGGATCATTTCCTACCTTTCGCCCTTCGGCGGGACTATTTTGAACAAAAAAGTCGGCGAGAAATTTGATTTTTCCATCAATAATGAAAAAGTATCGTATACTATACGGGCAATTTCGGCGGTAACCCTTTGAGAAACAGGAGGGCTTTTATGACATCCTCTTTTGCAAAACCGGCAAACCGCGGAGTTGGAACAGCGGGCGTTCTGATGCTTTTGTTCGCCCTCGCCGTACCTTTATCCGCCCAGAACCGGTCCATGGATTTAGTGCTGGTCCTTGATAATTCTTCCAGCATGAGCAGTTCGTACCGGGAAACTTTGAATTATATTACCGGGCC
This sequence comes from Treponema sp., assembly GCA_031275035.1. The sequence continues at coordinate 7,137 of JAISPH010000027.1, read as the reverse complement.
TTTCCTCAAAGAATTCCTCCGGGTGGGGGACACGTTTCATCTTATTTCCTTTTCCGACATTCCCCGGGCGGAAATTTCCCGCCGGATCGAAGGCGTGGGGGATATGGAAATTATCATAGGCCGCATGCTGCTGATGTATCCCCTTATCCCCTATTCCGATATACCGGGGGCGCTGGACTTTGCGGAACAGTATGTCTCCTCCCTTCCTGCGGGCCGTCCCAAAAAAGTGGTTTTTATTACCGACGGGGACCAAAGCCCCCGGCCCGGAACCGGCCAAAGCATGGAGGGCGCTGCGGTACAGTCCCTGCTGAACGGCGCGGTTTCCCGGTTCATCCGGCGGGGAGCGGAGTTCTACCTGGTAAAGTTCCCCCTGGCGGGGAGCGGTCCTTCGTCGGGAAGGGGCGGTTCCCGTACCCCGCCGGCCCGGACCGCTGCGCCGGATGAGTCCGCCGCCCCGGCGCCGGAACGGACCGCGGCCCAGGCCGCGCCCCGGGAAAGCGTCCCCTCCGGCAGCCAAGATCCTGTACCGGTACAAAGCGCGGAAGCCGTCGAGGAGGCTGCAGAATCCGCCGCCGTTACCGGCGAGAGTCCTCAGGCTGCGGACACAACTCCGGCAGGAACGGCCTCCGGTTCCGGAACCGTTTCCCCCGAGGCCGGCTCCGTTTCTGCGGATACGGCATCCCCTTCAACTCCGGGTCTCCGGGATTTCCCGGTCAGCCTGCCGATTTTAATAGGACTTATTGCAGTCCTGCTGCTCATCCTGGCGCTGATCATCTTTCTGGTTGTCAGGAGGCTTCAGTCTTCGCCAAACCGGGCCATGGCCAATGCGGCCCTTGCCTCCGGAAACAGGCCTATCTCTCAGGAGGAGGCGGCAAAACATAAGGATCAGTCCGCGGCAAGAAATGCCGAGCTTTTGGAAAGTTATGCCGCAAGCCAGCGGCCCGGAACGCCGAACGCCCCCAGGCGTACCCCGCTGTACAACGCTCCAAACCAGCCTACGGAGGGGCCGCCCCTGCTTAACCTCTATGTGGACGGACAGAGTACCGCCATCGGCAGGCGCAATATTCACAATGCAAAAGCGGGAATAACCTTTACTATCGGCGGCGGCAATTCGGACTTCCTCATCTTCTTTGTTAATATACCCCCCCATATAGCGGAGGTCCGTTACGACGGAAACCAGTGTACTTTCTATCCCCGCAAGCCTCAATACTTTCCCGACACGGGGTCCCAGGTTATTTCCAATTGTATAGGGCAGGCGGTTAGGGTTATTTCCGATAAGAAGTACGAATTCTTTATCCGGGTTGACCGGTATCAGGATCCGCTGATTGCCCTGAACCGGCTGCTCCATTCCATTGAGGTGCCGGAGGAAACGGCGGTTTAAGCTTCCGGGGACATCTCTTCCGGGGGGTCCTGTTCCGGGTTTACCGTCCGGGCTCCGCCTTCAAGCTGTTCCAGGACGGTTTTAGCCTTCCGGGAAAGACTGCCGTTTTTCTCGTCCGTTAATTTCCGCACTTCTTCAATGAGGCCGGTTAAGTCATTGTTCGCCGTCATGTCCAGGGCGTAAGATTTCTCCACCACCCCGCCCATAGAGAAAAAGCGGGCGGCGAGGTCCTCGATTTTTTGGGACCTGGCCCCGCCGAGGACCCGGAGTATGCCGTTGTAGAGGGGATTCATGTTTTTTGATTTTGCCTCGTCCAGTCCGGCGATTACCGTATGGGTATACGCATCGGGATCATACTTGATCAGCATCTCCGCCGCAAGAATCCTGACCCGGTCGGGGTTCCTGCGTTCCGAAAAAAGAACCTCCAGGGCGGTCCTGGTTTCGCCGTTCCAGATAGCCCCCAGGGCTTTTATCGCCTCATCTTTAACTGCGGGTACATCGTCCCGTTCGGCCCGGTAGCGGAGATAGGCTGCCGCTCCGGCAAGCTTCCGTTCCCCCGCCGCCTGGGCCGCGGCAATACGGGTACGGTAAAAGGAATCCCGGAAGGCCTCGATGATGGCGGCGTCCGCCTCCGGCGCCGGGAAGGGGCCCAGGGCGGCTACCGCGGAAGCCCGTACATTAGGATCGGCGGAGGAAACCGCCTTGAGTACCGCTTCCAGCCCGCCGCCGTCCGCCAGTTTGGCCAGGGACTGCAGGGCGGCTATGCGGAGAACCGCTCCCTCGTCCTCGTTTCCCGCTATGCCGGAAAGAAAAGACACCCCCTTCGGGGAACCGGTCTCCCCCAGGGCCGTTATGATTTCCCGTTTGTTTTCGTTTCCCGGATCCCGGTTCCCGTAGAAATCGATTAAGAATTCCGCCGCCTCGTCCGCTTCGGCGGAGGCGGTTCCGTCCTCTCCGGCGCTGCCGGCGGCCCGCCCCAGGGCCTTAATGGCGGCGTTCATAAAACGCTGCTCCTCCGCATCCAGAAGTTCTTTCAGGGGAGCCAGGGCTTTTACGGATCGTATCTTTCCCAGGTAATCCACCGCCGCCAGTATGGTCTCGCCGGCTTCCCCGTCCCGGTTCTCCAGGGCCGCAAGGGCCCGGTCCTCCAGGTTTTTCTTGTCCCGGTCTCCAAAATAGGAAAACAGCCCGGAAAGGATGGTCCGGTTTTTAGTGGTTTCTATCAGTTCGGCAAAGGCCTCGTCCAGATAACCGGCATTTTCATTTTTGATGCTCTGAATAAGGGCTGCGATTTCCGCATCCGTACCGTAGCGGATAATTTCAAGACGCTGGTCCTCCTGGGAAGGGACCTGATCGGCGGCAGGGGCGGCAGCCTCCCCTGAAACCGCCGTTTCCGGCTCTTCCGCCGCCGGCGTTTCTTCGGCCATGAGGAAAGATCCGGTTAAAAACAGGACCAGCGCAAATACAAGACACGGGCGGAGGCCCGTTCCGCCCGCGGCAGTCCGCAGGATCGTCAAGATCGGTTTCGATTTTTTCATATCAACCCTCCCGGTAGTTTTTTAAAAAGTCCCGCTTAAAATCCATAAAACGGCCTTCTTCAATGGCTTTACGGGCATTCTTAACCAAGGTGTGCAAAAAATACAAATTATGGTAACTTGCCAGCATGGAACAGAGGATCTCCCGGCTCTTAAAAAGATGGCGCAGGTAGGCCCGGCTGTATTCCCTGCAGACCTTGCATCCGCATGTTTCATCTATCGGCCTGAAATCAAGCCTGTTTTCGGCTTTTTTTAAGGCAAAGCTTCCCTTTGCGGTAAAAACCGTTCCGTTCCGGCCGTTTCTGGTAGGAAATACGCAGTCAAACATATCAATGCCCTGTTCTATTGCCGCAAGGATATATTCAGGGGTCCCTATACCCATAACATACCGGGGTTTTTCCCGGGGAAGGAGGGATGCGGTAAAACCAAGGTACTCCAGAAAAATCTCCGGGGGCTCCCCCACGGAAAGGCCCCCTATGGCTATGCCGGGGGTATCCGCCGCGGCGGCCAGGGCGGCGCTCTGTTCCCGGAGATCCCGGTAAAAATTCCCCTGAACAATGGAAAAGAGGGCGCCCTCATATCCCTCCTCCCGTTCCGGCGCCCAAGCCTCCCTTGCCCGCGCAAGCCACCGGGCGGTAATGTCCAGGGCCTCCCGGGCCTTGTTCCGGGGGGTCCCCCAGCCGGTACAGACATCTAGCTGCATCTGTATATCGCTCTTCAGGATACTCTGAATCCGAACCGCATCCTCCGGGCCGAGGACATGATAGGAACCGTTAATGTGGGAACGGAACCGGACCCCCTCTTCGGTGATCTTTCTGAAGGGAGCCAGGGAAAAAACCTGAAACCCCCCGGAATCGGTCAGGATATTACCCTGCCAGCCTGTAAAACGGTGAAGTCCCCCTGCGGCCGCGACAACCTCCGTTCCCGGCCTGAGGTAGAGATGGTAGGTGTTTGAGAGGACAATCTCAAAACCAATTTCCCCAAGATCCTCTTTGGTAAGGGCCTTGACGGTTCCGTTGGTACCCACCGGCATGAAGACCGGGGTAGACACCGGGCCGTGGGGCAGACGAATAAGGCCGGTCCTGGCTGAACATGAGGGATCGCTGTGATATATGGTAAAAAAGGGTTCCGCCATGTTTCCGCCTAGGTCTTGGCCTTTCTGAGCATCCCCATACCGATACAAATAAACATCACCACCGGGAACCATGTTCCGGCAAAGGGAGGGATATAACCCATCCTGGCCATCATCATGGTAAGCATTTCGGTGATATAAAAAACAACCGCCGCAGTAAGGCTTGTCAAAAGGCTCATAAGGAGTATGTTCTTTTTGAAGCGCCCCCCCATAGAAATGGAGAGGATCATCACCACAAAGGAAACGGCGGAAAAGGAAAAACGGTGATGATAATTTACCAGGGTCTCCGTAACGGGAAGCCCCGCCCGGCGCAGATCCTGAGCCAGAAGCCGGGCCTCCTTTGCGGGGAGCGCCTCAACCTCGACGGCGTTTCTCTTAAAGGTGCCGGGATCTTCCCGGTAAAGGCCGGCGTCCTCGAAGGGCCTGGAACGAAGCAGGCCGTCCTCCCATTCGTAGATCAGGGGGTTCGAGAGGGACCAGTACTCTCCGGTCCAGTACGCCTGGGAGGACCGGATCAGGGAGAGAAAGGCCCCGCTGTTATCCTTTTCGATAATGATGACGCCGTTCATGGTGATATTGTAATTATCAAAATAATCCACCGCATAGATAAGTCCGCCGTTCTTTGCCTTGATGACAATATCCGAATTGGCTTCCTGGCGCTGCTGATGCAAAAGTTCCCTCCCCAGCTCGGTCTTTCTGTTGAACGTGGGGATTACCAGCCTGTCTTCAAAGAAAAAGGCAAACACCGAAGCGGCGGCTCCGATGATGATCAGGGAAAGGGAAAAGCGCCAAAAGGGAATCCCCGAACTGAATACGGCGGCCAGTTCGTTTCTTGCATAGAGATCCCCCAGGGTATAGGCGGCGGCGAAGAGGAGGGAAATGGGCAGGGCATAGGTAAGGCTCTTGGGAAGATAGTAAAAGCCCACCAGCAGTATATTTTTGAGGGAAACCTCATAGCTCAGGTATCTGGTAAGATTGGCAAAGAGATCGATGAGCACCAGGAGGAGCATGAACATGAGCAGGGCCACGAGAAAAACGGGCAGAAATTGTTTTACAAGATACCGGTCTAAAACCATCCCTTCATCCTCAATGCCGTATTCTGACAAGGCTTATAACAAAGCCTATGCCCAGGGCCAGTACATTGGGAAGCCACATGGCCCAGAAGGGAGAATAACCGAGCCTGGTCCCCATAGTCTGTCCTCCAAAGAGAAAGGCCCAGTACAATACCGCTATAAGGAGGCCTAAGATGAAACCCACGGTCTGACCGCTCTTCTTTGCCAGAAGCCCCAGGGGAACCGCCAGAAACACAAAGGCCAGGGCGCCAAAGGGGATGGAAAATTTTTTATAGTACTCCAGCCGGTAGATAAGAAAGCTCCGGTCGTTTCTTATGGCCGCTGCGATCTCCGTCTCTTTGGTAAACTGGGAAACCTGTCCGCCCCGCCGGTTCCAGCCTTCGTAAGCGGGGCCGTTCCGCAGTATCTCCTCCAGGCTCAGGGCGTTCTCCAAAATTCTATAATTCTGCTCATTGCCGTTATTCCTAAGGCCAAGCTCCTTTACCCGGATCTCCCTGCGTACATCGGTGGAACTCATTTCCCGGGGGCTTACGGCAACAACCGCCTGCATTATATCCTCCTGGGGAACCCAGTAGCGGAACGAGGAAGCCAGGGCATAATCATAATCCTGGCGGGCCATTTCCTTTGAAGACTGAACGAAGGCCCCCTCCATTTCCAGGCTCAGCCCTTCTCTCCCCGTATCCAGGAGAACCGCCTTCTTCGCCATGATGATCCGCCGCTCCCCGTCGCTGGTTTTGTCCAGAATCAGAATGTCGTCGATTATATTCCTTGCCACATTGCCGGTTACCACCACGGTATTTTTAAATTTTTTTACCGAGTTGGCCTCCAGCTCCAGGGCGGGAGTTGAAACGAGGATGCGCCGGTAGAGCCGTGAAAACTGAACGGTCCCCGCAGGCAGGAGTACGTCGTTGGTAAAAAAAGACAGCAGGGAGATCAGCGCCCCCACCGCCAGGGCGGGCAGAAAAATATTTGCATAGGAAAGCCCCGAGGAAAGCATCACCAAAATTTCATTGTCCGAGGAAATGCGTCCTACGGTCATCAGGGTTCCCACAAGACAGGCAAAGGGAGCGGTTAGGGCTATAATTGAAGGCAGGGAATAGAAGATCAACAGGGCCACCTGTCCGAAGGGTACATGCTTGGACAGGATCTGCTGAGCCATAAGGAGCAGCTGGTTAACAAAAAAAATAAAAAAGAAAAAAAGAAAGGCCACCAGAAAAGAGAAGAGGGTCTCCCGCACAATATACCAAAAAATAGTCCGGGATAGGGAACGCAGGGCCCGGCCTGGGGAAAAGATCCCCCGCAGTTCAAAGATCATATACCGGTGGAACCGAAGCCGCCGCTCCCCCGGTCCGTTTCCGAAACGGAGGCTCCTTCGGTCATCACCGCCTGCATGACCGGGGCTATTACCATCTGGGCTATCCGGTCGCCGTCGTTAACCGTAAAAGGCCTGGAACCAAGGTTGATAAGGATAATCTCCAGCTCCCCCCGGTAATCGGAATCAATGGTGCCGGGAGAATTCAAAACCGCAAGTCCCGCACGGTCCGCAAGGCCGGACCGGGGCCTCACCTGGGCTTCGTAGCCCCGGGGTATCTCCAAAACCAGCCCCGTGGAAAGCCGGACCCGCTGCATCGGCGCTATGAGCACCGGTTCCTCAAGGCAGGCCCGGATATCCGCGCCCGCCGCCCCGGCGCTTTCATAACGGGGGATTCGGGCCCTGGGATTTTTTTTTACTATCCTTACCTCTACGGGGCCCATAGTAAAACTAACGGCGGCCGTCCCGGGGCGGCCGGTCCCTGCGGTGTTCATCCCGGCGATAACTGTCTTCGGGGGCCCCGTCAGGATCGACGGCGTCAATATACGAGAGGTTGAGGCGGCCCATTTTGTCCACCTCAAGCAGTTTTACCGGCACCATCTGTCCTTCTTTTAACACATCCGTAACCTGGTTGATTCGCTGCCGGGAAAGCTTGGAAATATGCACCAGCCCTTCCTTGCCGGGAAGTATTTCCACAAAGGCGC
>JAISPH010000220.1 GCA_031275035.1 Treponema sp. | reverse complement strand
CCGCCGCGGAAAGCGCGGAGTTGGCGGAACGCTGCGGCCTTAGCCAAAAGGCGGCCCGGGCGGTCCGGGCCGCGGCGCGGCTCGCCCTGGAGGATCAGGCGGCGGCAAAAGAGCGGCTCACCGCGGGAGGGCCCCGCGCCCGGAAGGGTTCCCGCTCCGCCGCCTCGCTGGCCGCCGAAGCCGCCGCGGAGCCGTCCGGTTTAGCGGCGGCTGAAACGGGGGAAGAATACCGGGAGACACGATGACCGGGGGAAACATAGCCATGAAAAAAACGTTTTTTCGGACCGGAGCCCTGCTGGGGTTCAGCCTGGCGCTGCTGACCGGCTGCGGCAACCCCGCGGGCGGTGGGGAGGAGGGCCGTGAAGACCTAAGCCGGTACCGGGAAATGCGCCAGGTCATTCCCCCGGGTGAAACGGTACAGGTTACCGGCGGCGGCGGCAGCGGCGCCTTCCCCGAAAGCAGAAACCTCACCCTGGGGGCCTTCTGTATCGCCCGGTATGAAACAACCTGGGAACTGTGGCGGGAGGTTTACGACTGGGCGCAGGCCCATGAATACCGGATCGCAAACCCCGGTACGGAAGGCCACGGAACCAGCGGTACGGGGGATCAAAGCAAAGGGTGGCCCAAATCCCGGAGAACACTGCGGCCGGTAACCGGCGTCAGCTGGCGGGACGCGGTTGTATGGTGTAACGCCTACAGCGAAATGACGGGCCGGGAACCGGTGTATTATACGGAAGACGGCGGGGCCGTGTTACGGGAATCGGTCAATAATACGGAGAATTACGCCCGGATCGATACGGCGGCGGACAGGGCAAAAATGATGACGGCGAAAAACGGATTCCGGCTGCCCACGGAAGCGGAATGGGAGTTCGCCGCCCGGGGCGGAGACAGTGAAGCGCCGGATTGGGCCTTCGCCTATGCGGGGAGCGGCATCATCGGCGAGGTGGCCTGGTACGGCGAAAACGCCTCTGTTCCGGGCAGCCCCGATTACGGCGCCCACCCCGCGGGGACAAAAACCGGGGGTATGTACCGGGGGGCCAACCGTCTGGACCTCTATGACATGAGCGGCAATGTGTACGAATGGTGTTGGGACTGGTACGGCGATGATGATGAGATACGCCCCGAAACCGGCCCCGAAGGCTCCGGTCCGGGGGTTTTTGCCCACCGGGTAATCCGCGGCGGCAACTGGACTTCCTATGCCGGGGCCTGCAAGACCGCAAACCGGAACTACTTCAGGCCCTTCAGCCGGAGCCCCGTCATCGGCTTCCGCCTGGCCGCTTCCCTTTGAAGCCTCTCATTCGTGTCTGTTCATAATTAATTAAGTGTACAAAAAAGTAAACGATCTATACGGCTAAATATTTTCTCCTTTACTATGTTTATATCGATTTAAAAAATTCAAGACATTCAGCTTTATTGATGTGGTGAAATGCCCACAGGGTCAAATGTCAGCCGGCCGGGCCGTAAAACAGGTATCATAAACCGTGATTTTTGCAATGTTTTTCCTGTTTATAGCAATGGCCTTACCAGGAAACCCCTGTAGAATGAAAATCACAAAAGGACCTTCGTAGAAGGTTTATAAACAATGCTGGCGGGCTTTACGCTCAAGGGATATTTATATGAAAAGAACGAGTGTGGTCATTTTAACCGCAGGCCTGGTTCTCCTCATGGCAGGGCCTGTATTCACACAGGTGCCCTCTGCACTGCCTAAAACGACGAACCAGAAGTCAACAAGCGGCGGACGTTTTTCGGCGGATGTTGATTACTATATGGAAACCAAAGGCTGGGGCGGTATTACATTCGACAGGCATTTTTTCTTCATCGGCGGCCAGTATATGGCGCAGATTAATCCGGCCCTTGGGTATGCAACCAAATTCGGTGATTATTACCTGGGCCTGTACTACCGGGGAACCGTTGTCCAGGGGAACGATACCACTCACAACAACTGGGACAGCAGCTGGGACAAGGATAATAACGGCTCCAGCAAATTTACGCTGAACGATAATGTAGCGGTGCTGTTTGGCGTACCGAATATTGGTGGTTTCCGTTTTGACTGGATCGCCAGCGATTCAAGCGGTTCATTGGGTCCGGTTTTTGAGAAATTCAAAGGGGAGAACAGAACCTATAATGGCGAAAGTATTGATGCGGCGGAAGGGAATTCTGCCGGTTCTATGAGCTTCATCCTGAGTTATGGCAACGAGTTTGCCCAAAAAGTAAAAGTTGACGCTGTGGTGGGTTTTGCCACGCCCAACAGTCTTACAGTTACCGGTGGACAGGTGGGCGCGGAAATTTTCAAATTTACCCAGACTGACAGTTCCAAGATATATGTAAAACTTGGTGGAGGATACAATCTTCCCGGCGCTTCCAGTGTGGATGCCGACTACAGCCTTATTGTTTCACCCGGTGAAAAATGGGAACAAACCAAGGGAACCGTACATACCAGTAAAACAGCGGAAGGAAATATTCAGCACATTATCAATGTAAATTATTCAAAAACCATCAATTGGGACGATAAAATCACCATGAAGATAAAACCGAATATCAATTTTGATATTCTTTCCGAACAGGAGGTATATGAGACCGAAAGCGGGAAGGTGGACAATGGAAAACAAACAACCCTGAAAATAATACCGACCGCCGCCGTGGGAATCCAATACAAAGCAACCGAGCGGCTGGCGCTTTATGCCGGTACAACGATCACGCTGTTTGATTTTGCGGCAAAAAATGGCGAGAAAGGGGCCGATGGCGCTTCTTATGGCGATGGTACTTCAAGCTCTGATATTATCCAAGGTTCGCAGACGGGTTTTGACATAGGAAGCTCCTTCGCTTTAACTGAAACCCTCACCCTTGATTTTAACGCCCGTACCCTGATAAAGAGTATCTTTGTCGCTCAAAGCCCTACGGTGGATTTGTACCTTACCTTTAAGAAATAGGCCCAGGGCTGTCAGGGAGCATCCGGCATCCAGGGCAGCCCTGTGGGATTCTGCTGTGAATAGAGTTGTTCAGAAAATTCAGTTTCTGAACAAATTCCGCTAAAACGGCCGGAATTGTAACCAGAAGCATTTTTTTATTGCAAAAATCATGGCAGAGGGTGTACAATGGAAAAATCATGTACAAGCATCAGATTTTTCAATGGGGCCAAATGTACCTTTGGGAAGCCAAAAGCGACCGGGAAGTATATGAAGGAAGGTCCGCTCACTGCCACAAGGAATGTGAAATTTTTTATATGCTCGACGGAGAAGTTGAATTCCTGATTGAAGGCCATAAATCCCTTCTCGCTTCAGACAGTTTTTTGCTCATCCCCTCAAATTGCTTCCACCAGTGGAAATACCCTTCCGGTAAAATCCACCACCGGTTTAGCGTTCATTTTTTGCCGGAATTGCTTAACAGAGACGAACAGGATGTTTTTATGGATATGTTTGCCGAGCCCCTGCATTTTTTGAACGGGTCACGGTACAACCTGAATTTTTTCTTTCAGGCCATTGTCGAATGCGGAAAAATGGAAACCCCTCTGCAAATGATCGCATCAAAAAACCGTATGGTTTCTTTCCTTTCGCAGATACACCTGCTCAGAAGCGCTCATGCCGTAAAGCCGCTTGTGCCGGATGAGCGTATACAAATGATAATTAAATATGTGAGCGAGAATTTAAGGGAAGATATCTCCCTGGATGAATTATCCGATAAATTTGCCGTTACCAAAAATCACCTCAACGCTCTTTTTCACAAGGCGGTGGGAACGCCGATAATGAAATACATCTCCGCAAAGCGTCTTGAGTTTGCCCGGCAGGAAATATTGGGCGGCGCCCGCCTTGGCGAGGCGGCTTATATGGCGGGGTTTAATGATTACACCACCTTTTACCGGGCCTATAAATCTTTTTACGGATGTCCCCCTTCTGAATTGCTGGTAAGCCAGATAGAACCTTTGCAGCATGCCAATGACTGAATCGTTTCTTTTGTAATAATATTAATGATATTTGTAATGGTATTCTGAAATCCCCGGTATATAGTCTGAACAAGGGCGGTGCTCTATTTCCGTCTATTTCAGGAGGATATACTGATGAAATCTTTGAAAGCTCTATGGATTCTGCCGCTGATACTTGCGGCTTTTATGGTAGGCTGCCCCACTGGTGGGGATGAGTACACCCTCAGGGCGGTGGAATTGACCGCCGGGACTGCGGTGGATGTGGAAGCCGATGACACCACGGCGGAAGTCTCTTTTACCGGGGCGTCCGGGCTTACCCTGGCCAATGAGGACTTTACCGTCAGCGAAGGCGGGACAATCGTTTCCGTCGAGGTCTCGGGCGATACGGTTACCGTAACGGTAAGTTTTGCGGCAAATGCCGACACCAGCGCTGAAAAGGCCTATACCGTCGGTATTTCGCCGGACAGTCAGGTAATCAAAGGGGACGCGGCGGTAACGATAACCCAGGGGTACGCGGGGGACACCCGGCGGGCCCTCACCGCGGGACAGCCGGTAACTGTTTCGGCGGCGGACACCAGTGCGTATGTTGTCTTTACCGGCGCGGCAGGGCTGAGCACCGTAGGCGGGGGAGGGGAAGACCCCCTTGTGGGTTCTGAGGATTTTACCGTCAACAACGGGGCTGTGGTAAGCAGCGTCGCGGTGGTTGAGGACACGGTAACGGTAACCATAAGTTTCGCCGCGAATACCGGCACAACGGAACAGACTTACACCGCCGGTATTTCGCCGGACAGTACGGTCATCAAGGGGAGCGGCACCGTAACCATTACCCAATCGGGAGTGGTGCTTCTGAACGCTTTTTATGTCAGTTTCAGCACGGGGAACGATGAGAATGCCGGTACCGAGGGCGCTCCGTGGAAAACTATCGCCAAAGTGAACTCCCGGACTTATCAGGCGGGCGATGCCATTCTGTTCAAGAGGGGGGACACCTGGACCTGGAGTGACGGGGAACCGTCGTTGGCGCCTCCGGGGTCTGGGGCGGAAGGGAACCCCATTCGTATAAGCAGTTACGGGACCGGGGCCAAACCCGTGTTTGAGGGCAAGGGGCTGGTGGATAATGTGATACACCTGCATAACCAGCAGTATTGGGAGATCAGCGATCTGGAAATCAGCAGCATGGTGGAGGGCTGGACCAATCCCATGGCGCGGGATGACACCCAGGGCAATCTGATTAAAAACAAAGACTTGCGGGCCGTCTACATTTCCGGTGATAACGGGCAGGTACTGAACGGGTTTAACCTGCATGACCTCTATATCCACGATGTTACCGGAGAGCTCAACTGGATAGGCGGCGGGGCCTATATCAATAACCCCAATCCCGTGCCGTTTTTTCCCGGCTCGAACAATCAGACGGGCTGGGACGCCTCCAAAACGACGGGGGCAATTGTTGTATATGCCCTGCGGGGGGACGGGGTGAACGCGACCATCTTTAATAATGTAACAGTAGAAAACAGTGTATTCTTGAGGAACAGTTTTTGCGCGTTTACCACCAAACAGTACCACGGAGGATCAAGCGGCACAAAATGGGCGGAACGGACGGTTACCACGTATCCGTATGCGGACCCGAACTTCAAGCCCCATACCAACATCATCGTGAGGGGGAACTACATAGACCAGGTTGGGTTTTATCACGGGGACGGGATATATCTTACCAGCGTACAGGGGGCGCTGGTAGAGAAGAATGTGGTAAAAGACCCCGGCGTCTGCGGCATTGAACTGTACTATTGCGACAGTATAACCGTTCAGCACAACGAAGTATACGGCAGCACGTCGAAAGGCGGGGGAGGTGATACCAACGGGATAGACCCTGATGTCAAGACATCCAATATCATCATCCAGTACAACTATGTCCACGACAACGGGGATGGATTTCTGGTATGCGGGAATCAATTCAACACGGTGATTATCCGGTATAATGTGCTGTACAACAACAGCCGGATGTGGATACGGGATGTGGTATCGGGTGGATTTATCCAGGTATACAACAATGTATTGTATAACACGAAGGCGCAGGCCACGGCGGGGACGATACAATTTACCGGGGCGAGTACGGCCGGGAGCGATATATGGGAATACAAGAACAACGTGTTTTACAACGGCCATGCGGGGACGACAAATCCGTCTTTTGTATCCAACACCGGGTATACTTACGTCAATAATATGTATTATGGGATTACTGCGCCTTCGGGGCATACGGAAGCGACTGTTGGGGACCCGGTATTTACCGGGGCGCCCGCTTTTTCGACGGGGGATTCCGCCGCAAACCGGTTTCAGGATTTTTCGTTGTTAAAGCCTGGGGCAGGGTCTCCGCTGATCAACCGGGGTGTGGCGTATAGTGCGCCTGAGAGTCCGAAAAGGATAGACGTGGAGCCTAACGGCCTTGATTATGATGGTGTACCTGTAGGGGTTGCGGA